>NZ_JBWKZE010000012.1:0-187467 GCF_059424205.1 Pseudomonas sp. GW456-12-1-14-TSB6 | reverse complement strand
CTCCGCGTCCCAAAGCGGACGCAGAGCGTCCATTGAGGCATTCCCACGCAGAGCGTGGGAACGATCACATCAGAGTTGGGGAACTCAGTCTTCTTTTTTCATGAGACCGGCCAGTGCCGCAAACGGATTGTGCGTGGCCTTGGCGATTTTCGGCGTGCTCAGCGAGCCTTCGCCGAAATACTGCTGATCGGTGTAGCGCGAGTGTTCGTTGTCGTGGCAGTACAGGCATAGCAGTTCCCAGTTGGAACCGTCCTGCGGGTTGTTGTCGTGGTTGTGGTCGCGGTGGTGCACGGTCAGTTCGCTCAGGCGCTTGCCGGAAAACTCACGGGCGCAGCGGCCGCACACATGCGGGTACATCTTCAGGGCCTTGTCGCGGTAGCCCATTTCCTTGTCGCGCTGGTTGTCGGCGAGGATGCGATCCAGCTTCGAGGTGTTGGTCGGGGTGGACGAACTCATGGGTTCACCTTTGCAGAAGACTAATGACGGTTATGACGCAAGTTTAGCTCAGCCCTTGAGCTTCTCGGCAATCCAGATCGTGTGGCGCGTGCCCTTGTTGCCGTGGGCGAAGACCTGGACTTCCTCGGCCTTGAAACCGGCCTTCTTCAATTTGTCGGAAAACTGCCGGTCGGCGCTGGCCGACCACACCGCCAGCACGCCTTTGGGCCGCATCGCTTTGGCGCAGGCGGCCAGGCCTGCGGCGGAATACAGCCAGCTGTTGGCCTTCTGGGTCAGGCCTTCGGGGCCGTTGTCGACGTCGAGCATGATTGCGTCGAAACCGTTCGGCTCACTTTGCAGCACCTTGGCCACGTCTTCCTGACGGATCACCGTGCGCGGATCGAGCAGCGGGCGCCCGGACTTTTCACCGAGCGGGCCACGGTTCCACTCGACCACGCCGGGCACCAGTTCGGCGACCACCACTTCGGCACCTTTGCCCAGGTGCTTGAGCGCGGAGGCAAGGGTGAAGCCCATGCCCAGACCGCCGATCAGCACCCGCGAGTTCGGCCGGCCGGCGACCTTGCGGCACGGGATCTCGGCCAGCGCATCTTCGGAGCCGTGCATGCGGGTGTTCATCAATTGGCCGCCGTCGCCACCCTGGATCTTGATGACGAAGTCCTCGCCATACTCGAACAGGCACAGGGCGCCGCCGTTGTCAGGGATCGGCGTGGTGTCGAGCAGAACGAAACGTTTCATGGAAATCTCTACAGGGGGGAAGGCAAGCCGGCGCGTTGGGAGTAGCCTGAAGGCAGACTTCAGGCCAACGGAGCCCTTGATGAAGCGCACCATTCTAACGGTCATTACCCTGGCCGCGCTCTCGATAACTGCCGTACAGGCGCAACAGACGATTCCCGTCAGCCCGACACCGCAACCGGGCTCGCCCGGTACTGCGACGCCAACCCCGTATCCGCAGATCAGCCCGGTGCCGATTCCCAAAGCCGGCCCCGGCAGTGGCGGCCCGCCGCTGGTGCCGATCGAAATGCCCAGCCCGCCGACCAAGGATCAGCCATTGCCGGGCCTGGAACAGAACGACAGCAAGCCCAAATCCCCGGGGGGCTAGATCTGCTGGGCGGCGAGCTGGCCGTCGGCCATGCGCAGGCGTTTGGAGAGGGAGACGGCAAGGGCGCGGATGATCTTGGCGGCGATCTTCGGCGCGTCGTTGAGCATTTTTTCCAGCGAGTCCTTGCCGAGGTTGAGCAACTGGCAGTTGCTCGCCGCCACACAAGTCGCCGAACGGCGTTCGCCGTCGAGCACGGCCATTTCACCGAATGCCCGACCGCTGCGCAGGGTAGCCATGGTAACGACCTGACCGTCGCCGCCGGTTTTCTGCACGGCCACCTGGCCGGTGTGGATGATGCACATGAAACTGCCGGCATCGCCTTCGCGAAAGATCGCTTCGCCTTCAGCCACGGTGCTGATGCTGAAGTAACCCGAGGCGGCGGCGAAATCCGCCAGTTGCAATTGATCGAACAGGCCGCAGTCCATCAGCCAGTCGCGGATTTCGTTGTTCAGTAGAGTGGGTTCTGACATGTCGTGCGGTCTTTTTTTGTTTTCACTGTTTCAAGGCGTTGCACAGAACTCCTGTGGGAGCGAGCCTGCTCGCGATGGCGGAGTGTCAGCCAACATCAACATGACTGACAGATTGCTATCGTCGGATCGCCGCCCGGAGCAGGCTCGCTCCCACAGGGGATTGATGTGCTATCGGCCTATCGGGTCTGGAATTAAGACCCAAGTGACCGGCGGAGTTCCTCAGGCGATGCCCAGAACCTTGAAAACAAATGCATATTCGAGCGCTACGTCACGTAATCCCTGATAACGCCCGCTCATGCCGCCGTGGCCGGCGCCCAGTTCGGTCTTGAGCAGCAATGGATTGTCATCGGTCTTGGTCGCGCGCAATTTCGCAACCCACTTGGCTGCTTCCCAATATTGCACGCGGCTGTCGTTGTAGCCGGCGATCACCAGTGTTGCGGGATACGCCTGTGCAGTGACGTTTTCGTACGGCGCATAGGCCTTGATCCGCTCGTAGACCTCCGGCTCTTCGGGATTGCCCCACTCGTCGTATTCAGTGACGGTCAGCGGCAGATCCGGGTCGAGCATGGTGTTAAGCACGTCGACGAACGGCACTTCGGCAATCGCCACACCGAACAGATCCGGACGCTGGTTGAGCACAGCACCGATCAGCAGGCCACCGGCGCTGCCACCGCTGATCGCCAGTTGTGGCGCGGTGGTGATGCCGTTGAGGATCAGGAATTCGGCGCAGGCGATGAAGTCGCTGAAGGTGTTGTGCTTGTGCTCCTGCTTGCCAGCGCGGTACCACGCTTCGCCCAGCTCACCGCCGCCGCGCACGTGGGCGATGGCGAACGCCATGCCGCGATCCAGCAGACTCAGGCGGGCGTGGGAGAACCACGGGTCGAGGCTTGAACCGTAGGCGCCGTAACCGTACAGGTACAACGGCACGGGTTTGCCAACCATTTCCCGTTTCATCACCAGGCTGATCGGCACCTGGGTGCCGTCCGGCGCGGTCGCCCACAGGCGCTGGCTGACGTAGGCGTCGGCGTCGAACGGGCCGAGCACCGGGGTTTCCTTGAGGACAGTCTGCTCGCCGGTGGCGAGGATCAGTTGCCGAACCTGAGCCGGACGATTCAACGCCTCGTAGCGCAGGCGGATGCGGTCGCTTTCGAATTCCAGGCTGTTTTGCACGTAGAGGCTGTAGGCCGCGTCCGGCAATTGCACGCGATAAGGCGCCAGACCGTGTGGGCGCACTTCAATGATCGGCAGCCCGCCTTCGCGCAGGCTCAGGGTCAGGGCTTCGGCATTGAGGGTCACGCCATCGAGCATCACCGAATCGCTGTGTGGGATCAGGTTCTGCCAGTCGGCTTCGCTCGGTGCGATGCCGGTGTCCGGCGCCTGATACAGGGCGAAGTTGATGCCGTCGCGGTTGGTGCGGATGAACCAGGTCCACTCACCATCGAGCTTGCCGTGGTCGACGTCGTATTCGTGATCCTCGACCCGTGGCGCCAGGCAGGTGAACGGCTGCTGCGGCTGATGGGCGTCCAGCGCCCAGACTTCGCTGGTGGTCTTGCTGCTCAGCGACAACAGCAATTGCTGCTCGGAGCTGGCGCGGTAGCAGTGCAGGAAGAAACGCCCGTCCGGTTCGTGGAACACCTCTTCGGCGGCCGTGCCGTCGAGGCGATAGCGGAACAGCTTGTGCGGGCGATGGGTGTCGTCGAGCACACCGAAGAACAGCGTCAGGCTGTCATTGGCCCAGGTCATGCTGCCGTCGCAGTCCTGGAATTCCAGTTCGCTGACGCGCTCGCTGGACAATTCCTTCACGAACAGCGTGTAAATCTCATCGCCCGAGGCGTCGACGCTGTAGGCCAGACGCTGGTGATCCGGGCTGATGCTGAAGGCGCCGAGGGAGAAAAAGCCGCCGTTGGCCAGTGCGTTCGGATCGAGCAGCAGTTGTTCGCGGCTTTCGTCGAGGGTCAGGCTGTCATCGGCCGGGCGCGGGCAGCGGTAGTGGCGGGCATATTCGTCACCCGCTGTGGTGCGGGTGTAATACAGGTACGGGCCCCATGGCGAGGGGAGGGACAGATCGGTTTCGAGGATCCGGCCCTTGATCTCTTCGAACAGGGTTTCGCGCAGCTCGGCCTGATCGGCGGTCTGTGCCTGCTGGTAGTCGTTTTCAGCCTTGAGGTAGTCGAGCACCGCGTCGGTGTCGCGTTCCTGCAGCCAGGCGTACGGGTCGTGACCGGCGGCCTTGTGGGCAATCGGGGCGCTGATGACGTTGGCGGATACGGGCATGGAAAGCTCTCGGACATGACAAATAAGGGCAGCACGGACGGCGGGGAAGCCTGACGTGCGAAAAGTCGTTACTATAAGCGCCTCTGTGCGACACGCGTAGCGTGTCTTCAAGACTTCGAGGTGGATGGTCATCTTGAAGGGCTGTTTGATTACAGCCAAGGCTGGAGTACCCAATCTCCGGAATAAAAATCCATCAAAGAAGTCCACTGCCTTCAAGGACTTACCGTTGCGGCGGGGCAGGCCCACAGTCCATCAGCATTCAAATTATTGACTGGAGGAAAGATCTTTTTCTTTCCTGAATGCACACTAAATCATCGGTTCTTACAGAACCTCACCCCAGCGGGAAAGAATCCCCGCAAGGGTTTTCTCCTGCTTCTGAAACAGGAGGAAACGCTTTTCTGAGCCTGCTGATTCGTTCAGTGCTTGCTTACTCATCTGAAGACTCGAGCGAAAGCTCTGTCTGTCATTGTCCATCTAGCTTGCTCGCAAGGTAGCAGCGGACTCGTTGTGCGACCAACGATAGCCTAGGAAAACATGCGTCATTGGCGACGATGAGGTGTGAAGCTTTTCTAACAACGTAGCCCCTGGAAAGGTCTGCAGCCACCGTGAGGGGTTGTAGAGATGCTCGGAGCTGAACCGGGTTGAGGCGCCAGGCTGGTTGGCATGGGCAACATATGTGAACTGCTGATAAACGTCGTAATTATAAACAAGCCAAAACAGCTGTCAGGCTTGAGCCAAAAGGCAAAGTGATCGGATATCTCTGTAGAGGCTGGAGGTACGTCGTCATCAGGATCACCGGCGAAAAGGCAGGCCCTAAACCAATCGTGTGACAGGCAGGGAACGTGGTAAACCCGTATAGCTGCCTTCGGGCAGGTGAACCGCAAGGGGATCTGTTGGCTGTGCGGGTATGGGATCGCAGAGAAAGCGAAAGCCGATCTGTAATGGATCGGATAGAGGTTGAAACATCACCTCACGGGAAACCGGGCAGACTTCTGCGTGGTCTTTCGTCGCATGAACTCTGACTGAGTCTGTCTCAATAATTTCAGAAACCTGCGGTTGAGGTTTCCCATTAATTCACCCCTGACGGGACGTCCATTCCCGTCAGGGGATGCGTACGTCTTCAGCTCAGGCAACTTGAGAGGAAGGCAGCATGAAAGTACACAGCCCTACGGCCGTGTCTGCGCCTTCCGGCGCTCCGCAACAATGGCATGACATCGATTGGTGGCGTGTTCAGCGGAATGTCCGGGCGATGCAGTTACGGATTGCGAAGGCTTGTCGGGAAGGCAAGTGGCGCAGGGTTAACTCCCTGCAACGAATGCTGACCCGCTCTCGTTCGGCCAGATATTTGGCTGTTCGGCGAGTCACTGAAAACCAGGGCAAGCGCACGGCCGGAGTCGACCGAGTGCTCTGGGATACACCCGATGCCAAATGGAAAGCGGCAAACGGGTTGAAGCGCCACGGATACAAACCACGGCCTTTAAGGCGTGTGTTCATTCCGAAGTCAAACGGGAAGGAGCGCCCACTAGGCATTCCGACCATGACTGACAGGGCCATGCAGGCTCTATACCTGCTAGCTCTGGCGCCCATTGCAGAAACCACCGGAGATCCGAACAGCTACGGCTTCAGGATCGAGCGCTCTACCGCAGACGCAATGGGACAGCTGTTCATCTGCTTATCCAAGAAGGTCTCGGCCGAATGGGTACTGGAGGCGGACATCAAAGGTTGCTTTGACCATATCAACCATGACTGGCTGATCGCCAATGTCCCTACGGACAAAACGATCCTCCGGAAATGGTTGAAGGCTGGAGTGATTCATAAAGGCCAGCTTCAGGCAACGGATGCCGGTACGCCACAAGGCGGGATCATCTCGCCGACTTTGGCAAATATGGTGCTGGATGGATTGGAGTCACAGCTCAAGCAACACTTGGGCGTGACGAAGGCCAAGAAGCTGAAAATCAATGTGGTGCGCTATGCGGATGACTTTGTGATTACCGGAAACTCGAAAGAGATGCTGGAAAGCGAAATCAGACCTTGGGTGGAGCAATTCCTCGCTGTGCGAGGATTGCAGCTGTCACTCGAGAAAACCCGCGTGGTTCACATAGACGAAGGCTTTGACTTTCTGGGATGGAATTTCCGCAAGTACGAAGGAAAGCTCCTGATCAAGCCAAGCAAGAAAAACGTGAAAGCGTTCTATCGCAAGGTGAAGGACGTCATCAGTACCAACAAAACGGCAAAGCAAGAGGATCTGATCCAACGGCTGAATCCGATACTGCGTGGCTGGGCGATGTACCACCAGCCAGTGGTTGCCAAGAAGGCGTTTAGCAGAATGGATAACTCTGTTTTCCATGCTCTTTGGCGTTGGGCGAAAAGGCGACATCCTAATAAATCGTTGGAATGGGTCAGGAGAGGTTATTTCCAACCCCATGAAGGCAGAAGTTGGGTGTTCGCCACCATGGCGATGAGGACGGACGGGACCAAAGCAATAGCTCCCCTGTACTCAATAGCGAGCACTGCGATCGAGCGGCATAGAAAGGTGAGCGGGGAATACAACCCCTTCGATCCCTCCATGGAGGAAATGGGAGAGAAATTGCGAATGGTGCGAATGCTTAAAAAGCTGAAGTATCGGAAACAGATCGTAAGTCTCTTTCAAAGCCAAAAAGGTCTATGTCCGCTGTGCAAGCAGCCTATTACCAAGGAAAGCGGGTGGCACGACCATCATGTAATCCACCGCTCCCAAGGCGGTGGAGACACCTTGGATAACCGAGTACTATTGCATCCAGTTTGTCATCAGCAGCTACACAGCCGTGGATTGACAGTAAACAAGCCGGCTCCAACCGGGGCTTTCTAAAGACTTGAGCCGTATGCGTTGAAAGGCGCACGTACGGTTCTTAGGGGGAGGCAGACCAGTAATGGTGTGTCTCTACCCGACTTGCCTGCCTTGCCATGGACACCATGACCGAGAACGACTATCTGATCGCCTGGGGCCTTTACGCCTTTGCCGCCGTGGGCTGCCTGCTGGTGTGGATGCGCATGACCCGCTGGATGTGGCGTTGGCTGCGCGAGCCGCTGCGTGTGCTGATGGCGGTGTTGCTGTTCAGCCCGACCATCATTGACCCGGTGAAGGAAAAATTTGCCCCGGCCATCGCCATCACCGTGCTGGATCTGGCGTTCAAGGTCGGCAATAACGCCTGGCGCGCCATTTCCGAACTGCTCATGTACGCCATGATCGCGTTCGGTCTGTATCTGATTTTTGTGCTGATCCGCCTGCCGATCGAACGCGCCTCCAAGGCCCGCCGGGAGCAGGCTGAAGCCGCCCGCGCAGCGGCCCGTGCCGAAGACGAGCGCGACGCCGATCAACCGTTCGGCGGCGCCGGCGATGACCGCTACGGTCGCCCGCCGGTGCCGAGCAATCCGCAGCGCATGCGGGTCGAGCCGCGTCTGTAATCACGAGAGTCCGCACATGTGTGAATTACTGGGCATGAGTGCCAACGTGCCGACCGATATCGTGTTCAGCTTCACCGGGCTGATGCAGCGCGGCGGTCGCACCGGGCCACATCGCGACGGCTGGGGCATCGCCTTCTACGAAGGTCGTGGGCTGCGCCTGTTCCAGGATCCGGCGGCCAGCAGCGAGTCGGAAGTGGCCAATCTGGTGCAGCGTTATCCGATCAAGAGCGAAGTGGTCATCGGGCATATCCGTCAGGCCAACGTCGGCAAGGTCTGTCTGTCCAACACCCACCCGTTCGTCCGCGAACTGTGGGGGCGCAACTGGTGCTTCGCGCACAACGGTCAGCTCGCCGATTTCACCCCGATCAAGAGTTTCTACCGCCCGGTCGGCGATACCGACAGCGAAGCGGCGTTCTGCGATTTGCTCAACCGGGTACGTGCAGCGTTTCCGGAACCGGTCGATATAGAAGTGCTGCTGCCGGATCTGGTCGCGGCCTGCGCTGAATATCGCAGCAAAGGCGTGTTCAACTGCCTGCTCAGCGACGGCGACTGGCTGTTCTGCTATTGCTCGACCAAACTGGCGCAGATCACCCGACGCGCACCGTTTGGCCCGGCGCGGCTCAAGGATGTCGATGTGATCGTCGATTTCCAGGCCGAAACCACGCCCAACGACGTGGTCACGGTGATTGCCACCGAACCCTTGACCGAAAACGAAACCTGGACCCGCTACGAACCGGGCCAATGGAGCCTGTGGCGACGCGGCGAATGCGTCAGCCAGGGCACGACCGAATAAGGATTGCACCCCCATGTTGCTCAGTTATCTACGGCTGGTGTTGTTTGCGGCGGGCCTGTTGATCGGTGTCCAGGTGCCGGGCTTCATCAACGATTACGCCAAGCGGGTCGAAGCGCACCTGATCGAGGCGCAGACTGGTCTACGCGGCTTCCAGGGCACCGCCGAGCAGTTTTTCAAGGGTGATATCCAGGCACTGGTCGCCCACTATCGAGCCAGCGAAGATCCGGTGTTTCGCAGCGATGCCGACAGCCTGAGCACCTTGCTCAACCGTCAGCTGGCGCTGGACAAGCAATTCCAGGCGATGCAGGGCCCGTGGTACATCCGCTTCCTGCAAGTGGTGCTGGCCGCCGACCCGGACATCCGCAAGGAAACCTGGAACGGCTACAGCTACCAGATCCTGCTGACGCCGGAAGCGATGATCTGGGGCATGAGCGGCGCGCTGCTGCTGTCGTTTGGTCTTGAATGCCTGTTCCGTCTGATCGACTGGGTGGTGCTGGGCGGCAAGCGCCTGCGCCAGAGCCGGCCGATCGAAGACCGGGATGTGCGCGGGCTGTAAGCCTTATGAAGATCGTTCCCACGCTCCGCGTGGGAATGCAGCCCGGGACGCTCCGCGTCCCTTCCAAAGCCGAACGCGGAGCGTCCGTTTAGGCATTCCCACGCAGAGCGTGGGAACGATCAACTTAGAACGACGTAATCCGTACCTACCTTGCGCGCATACCCCTCCAGCACCTGCTGACACAGCGTCACAATCTCCTCGACCCATTCCACACCGACTCGCCACGACACCACCACCTGCAGATTCGGCGGTCGCTGTTCGATGTCAAGCAGGGTCAATTCACCCCGCGCCAGTTCCTCGGCCACCAGCACCGGCGGCAACGCGCCAATGCCAAACCCGTCGCGCAACAGCCGGGTGATCGCCGACACCGAGTTCACACAGTTCAGCCGTGGCGCCAGTACGCCCTGGGCCTGCATCAGCGCCAGGATGTCCTGATGCGGCCGGGAGTTTTTCGAGTAGGTGATTATGCGTTCCTGCGCCAGGTCGGCGAGGTTTTGGTAGTCGCGGTTGTAGATCGAATGGCTGGCGACGATCCAGCCAATGGGGTGGCTGGCCAGCTCCAGGCTGCGCACGCTTTCCTGGCGCACCAGATCGGTTTGCAGGATCAGATCGAGAAAGCCTTTTTGCAGCTGATCGCAGAGGTTCAGCGAGGTATCCGCCACCAGCTCGATTTCCACCCTTGGGTACAGATCGGTCATCTGCGCCACCAGCGGGCTGAGCCAGGTGTGGATCACCGTGTCCATCACCCCGATGCGCACCCGGCCGACCTTGCTCGATCGGGTCTCGATCGACTGCTTCAGCGCCTGCATCGTGTCGAGCATCTGCTCGGCATAATCCAGCACTTTCAAACCTTCGGGCGTCAGACTAACGCCGCGTGAGTCACGCAGGAACAGCTTCACCCCGAGCTCGCCTTCGAGTACTGCAATCCGGCTGGAAATCGAAGCCTGGGTGGTGAACAGCTTGTCGGCGGTCAGGCGAAAACTTTTCAGCCGGGCGACCCAGACGAAGGTTTCGAGAAACTTCAGGTTCATGGCAACAAATTTTTCTTATGTCTTGGGCGGGTTTTTATTCGTTGGACGCGACCGGGTGACGCACCCAAGAATCGACGCATCCGGTTCCCACGATAGGCGTCGTCGGAGCTTCGAACAAGACTAATAAAAGCCTGCGGAGACATGCCATGAGTGCGCCCGACACCCTCGACCTCCCCAAGACTGCGGCCCGTCCCGGCCCGTTCGACTGGTATCGCAACATCAATCAGCAGGAGCGCCGGACCTTCTGGAGCTGCAAGATCGGCTACGGTCTGGACGGCATGGACACCCAGATGCTCAGCTTCGTGGTGCCGACCCTGATCGCGATGTGGGGCATCACCACTGGCGAGGCCGGGCTGATCCACACCAGTACTCTGATCGCTTCGGCCATCGGCGGTTGGGTGGCGGGGATTCTCTCCGACCGCATCGGCCGCGTGCGCACCCTGCAACTGACGGTGCTGTGGTTCGCCTTCTTCACTTTCCTTTGCGGCTTCGCCCAAAACTACGAACAACTGCTGATCGCCCGAACCCTGATGGGCTTCGGTTTCGGCGGTGAATGGACCGCCGGCGCGGTGCTGATCGGTGAAGTGATCCGCGCCAAGGATCGCGGCAAGGCGGTGGGCATGGTGCAATCCGGCTGGGCGCTGGGTTGGGGGCTGACGGCGATTCTGTACGCGCTGCTGTTCTCGGTGCTGCCACCGGAAGACGCCTGGCGCGCACTGTTCATCCTCGGCATCGTGCCGGCGGTGTTCGTGATTTTTGTCCGGCGTCTGGTGAAAGACCCGGAGATCTACCGCGAAGCCAAAGCCAAGCAAACCCCGGACAGCCCGTCGAAGTTCTACGAGATCTTCGCCCCCGGCATGCTCTTCACCACGATTCGCGCCTCACTGCTGACCACCGGCGCCCTCGGCGGTTATTACGCGATCACCTCCTGGCTGCCGACTTTTCTGAAGAACGAACGCGGCTTGAGCGTACTCGGCACCGGCGGTTATCTGGCGATGGTGATCATCGGTTCCTACGTCGGTTATGTGATCAGCGCCTATTTGACCGACCTGCTGGGCCGCAAGAAGAACTTCATCCTGTTCGCGGTCGGCTCGTTCACCATCGTTCTGCTCTACACCCAATTACCGGTCAGCAATGGCGTGATGCTGTGGTTGGGTTTCCCGCTGGGCTTCTTCGCCTCGGGGATTTTCAGTGGCATGGGCGCGTTTCTCACCGAGCTGTTTCCAACCCGGATTCGCGGCTCGGGGCAGGGCTTCTGCTACAACATCGGCCGGGCACTGGCGGCGTTGTTCCCGCTGTTGATCGGGTTGCTCAGCCAGAAAGTGCCGCTGAGTGTAGGCATCGGTGCCTTTGCGGCGGTGTCCTACGGGGTGGTGATTCTCGCGGCGTTGAGCCTGCCGGAAACCCGTGGCAAGCAACTGGACGCGCAGTAACTGATAACCTGCGGGACACTGTCTGTCCCACAGCAAAAAAAAGAAAAGAACTACAGGAGTGTTCACCGTGAGCCGCCTGCTATTGAACTGTGACATCGGCGAGAGCTTCGGCAGCTGGACCATGGGTCTGGACGCGGAAGTCATGCCCTTCATCGACTGCGCCAACATTGCCTGCGGCTTTCACGCCGGCGACCCGAGCATCATGCGCAAGACCGTCAGCCTGGCCCTGAGCCACGGCGTGCAGATCGGTGCGCATCCGGCCTATCAGGATCTGGTGGGGTTCGGCCGCCGCTCCATGGCCTACACCGCCCAGGAACTGCAAGACATCCTGCATTACCAGATCGGCGCCCTCGACGGCATTTGCCGTGCCCAAGGTGGCAAAGTCAGTTACGTCAAACCCCACGGCGCGATGTACAACGACATGATGGCCAACCCGGCGCAGTTGCGGGCGGTGATTCAGGCCGTCGCGGCTTACGATCGCAGCCTGCCACTGATGCTGATGGCCACCCGCGATAACACGGCCGCGCAACAGCTCGGCGACGAATACGGCGTGACCCTGTGGTTCGAAGCCTTCGCCGACCGCGCCTACGACAGCGTCGGCCGACTGGTCTCGCGACAACTGCCGGGCGCGGTGCACCACGATTCCGAAACCATCATCGGGCAAGCGCTGACCATCGCCCGTGGCGACAACCTCACGGCCAGCGACGGCAGCGCGCTGCACCTGCAAGCCAACACTTTGTGCGTGCACGGTGACAACGCCAGTTCAGTGGCTGCCGTGCAGCGCATTCGTCAGGCCCTGAACGAGCAGAGCGCGCCATGAATCTGCGGGTGGAAGTGGTGGCGCTGGATTGCCTGATGCTGCGCCTGTTCGATGAAATCGCCGAAGCCAACATGCCGTGGATGCTCGCCGCCAGTGAGCGGTTGCGCACGGTGTTCGGCGCACATCTGATCGATCTGGTGCCGTCGTACACCACGTTGATGGTGCATTACGACCTGACCGAATTGAATCCGGGTCAGGCTCGCGAATTGATCGCCGAAGCCTTGATCGACCTGTCGCCGAACGCGCGCACCGGCGGCCAGTGTCATGTGCTACCGGTGTGGTACGACCTGAGCGTCGGACCGGAATTGAGTCTGCTGTCACAACGCAGCGGTTTGGCGGTGGAAGAAGTGATCCGCCGTCACAGTGCTCGTGAATATCAGGTGTTCGCCCTAGGCTTTGCGCCGGGTTTCGCGTTCATGGGGCTGGTGGAAGAAGTTCTCGCGGCACCACGTCTGAATACCCCACGCAAGAAAGTCGCCGCCGGCAGCGTCGGCATCGCCGAGCGGCAGACGGCCGCGTATCCGGTGGTGTCTCCCGGTGGCTGGAACCTGATCGGTCGCACGCCGGCAAAACTGTTCGACCGTGAACGCGATGGCTACAGCCTCATGCAGCCCGGGGATACCGTGCGTTTTGAAGCGGTGAGCCACGCCGAATTCATCCGCCTCGGTGGTGACGACACGCCTCTGGAGGCCCTGGCATGAGCCGACTGACGATTGAAGCGAGTACGCCGCTGTGCCTGTTGCAGGATGCCGGGCGGTTTGGCGTGCGCCATCTGGGCGTGACTCAGGGCGGCGCGGCGGACTGGCGGTCGATGGCCTGGGCCAACTGGCTGCTGGGCAATGGCCTGGACTTGCCGGTGATCGAAATCACCCTCGGCGGGTTTACGGTGGTGGCGCAAGAGGATTGTCTGCTGGCAATGGCTGGCGCGGATCTTGGCGCGCAGATCGACGGTGAGGGGTTGGCGCCGTGGCGCAGTTTCAAACTGCGCAAAGGGCAGACCTTGAAGTTCACCCAACCGTTGCTGGGGGCTCGGGCCTATCTAGCGGCGCCCGGCGGTTTCAGTGCGCCGAAAGTGCTGGGCAGCAGTGCCACGGTGGTGCGTGAGGAGCTTGGCGGTCTTGATGGTTTTGGATTGCCGCTGGCCAAGGGCGCTTCGCTGAGTTATCAGGGCGAAACCCTGTTGGTGCGTGAGGTTCCGGCGGAGCATCGACCGGACCTGCGCCTCGACGCGCCACTGGATCTGGTGCTCGGCGCGCAGATCGGTCAGTTCAGCGGGCAGAGTCTGTTCGATGCCTTCAACCGTGCCTGGACGCTGGACAGTCGCGCCGATCGCATGGGTATTCGTCTGTTGGGCACGGCGTTGCAGTATCAGGGCAAACCGATGATTTCCGAGGGCATTCCGCTGGGCGCGGTGCAGGTGCCGCCGGACGGGCAGCCGATCGTGTTGCTCAATGATCGGCAGACCATTGGCGGCTATCCGCGATTGGGTGCCTTGACGCCGCTGGCGCTGGCTCGACTGGCACAGTGTCTGCCGGGGGCGAAGGTCAGATTGCGCCCGGTGGTGCAGGACGTCGCACACCGGGAACACCTCGAATATCTACAGCGCTTTACTTGATCGTTCCCACGTCGAACGCGTCTGCGTTTGATCGTTCCCACGCTCCGCGTGGGAATGCCGCCCGGGACGCTCCGCGTCCCAGTGACGCAGAGCGTCACTTGATGCATTCCCACGCAGACGGTTCGACGCCTCGACATGGGAACCATCCGCTTACTTGGACAGAAACCGCATCCCCTCTTCCAGCCCGCGCAACGTCAGCGGATACATCTGATCCTCGATCAAGTCCCGCACGATATTGGTCGACGATGTATAGCCCCACGTATCTTTCGGATACGGATTGATCCAGATGAGCTTCTTGTACTTCTCCATGAAGCGCTGCATCCACACGTAACCCGGCTCTTCGTTCCAGTGCTCGACGCTGCCGCCAGCCTGGGTGATTTCATAAGGCGCCATCGCGGCGTCACCGATGAAGATCACTTTGTAGTCGGCGCCGTACTTGTGCAGCAGGTCCTGGGTCGACGTGCGCTCGGAAGTGCGGCGCATGTTGTTCTTCCACACCGATTCATAAATGAAGTTGTGGAAGTAGAAGTACTCCAGATGCTTGAACTCGGTCTTGCAGGCCGAGAACAATTCCTCGCAGATCTTCACGTGGGCGTCCATCGAGCCGCCGATGTCGAACAGCAGCAACAGCTTCACCGTGTTGCGCCGTTCCGGGCGCATCTGGATGTTCAGCAGGCCGGCATCCTTGGCGGTGTGGTCGATGGTGCCGTCGATGTCCAGCTCTTCCGCCGCGCCCTGACGAGCGAATTTGCGCAGGCGACGCAGGGCGACCTTGATGTTACGGGTGCCCAGTTCCACGGAATCGTCGAGGTTCTTGTACTCGCGCTGATCCCAGACTTTCACCGCTTTGCCCTGGCGCTTGCCGGCATCGCCGACCCGGATGCCTTCCGGGTTGAAACCGCCGGAGCCGAACGGGCTGGTGCCGCCGGTGCCGATCCATTTGTTGCCGCCGGCGTGGCGTTCCTTCTGTTCTTCCAGACGTTTCTTGAACTCTTCGATCAGCTTGTCCAGGCCGCCGAGGGACTGGATCTGCGCGCGTTCCTCGTCGCTCAGCGAACGCTCGAATTCCTTGCGCAACCAGTCTTCGGGGATCAGCGCCTGCAAGTGATCGTCGAGCTTTTCCAGACCGTTGAAGTAGGCGCCGAACGCACGGTCGAACTTGTCGAAATGCCGTTCGTCCTTCACCAGAATCGCCCGCGACAAGTAGTAAAACTCGTCCATGTCGGCGAAGGTGACGCGCTGTTTCAGCGCGTTGATCAGGTCGAGCAGCTCGCGCACCGAGACCGGCACCTTGGCTGCACGCATTTCATTGAACAGGTTGAGCAACATGGCATCAGCCTCTTAGCGGGTGCCGCGACGGCTCATGAACGCCAGGCGCTCAAGCAGTTGCACGTCCTGTTCGTTCTTCACCAGCGCACCGGCCAGCGGCGGGATGGCTTTGGTCGGATCGCGTTCGCGCAGCACGGCTTCGCCGATGTTGTCGGCCATCAGCAGTTTCAGCCAGTCGACCAGTTCCGAGGTCGACGGCTTCTTCTTCAGGCCCGGCACCTTGCGCACGTCGAAGAACACGTCCAGCGCTTCGCTGACCAGATCCTTCTTGATGTCCGGGTAGTGAACATCGACGATTTTCTGCAGGGTGGTTCGGTCGGGGAAGGCGATGTAATGGAAGAAGCAGCGGCGCAGGAACGCGTCCGGCAGCTCTTTCTCGTTGTTGGAGGTAATGATGATGATCGGACGCTTCTTGGCCTTGATGGTCTCGTCGATCTCGTAAACGTAGAACTCCATCTTGTCGAGTTCTTGCAGCAGGTCGTTGGGGAACTCGATGTCGGCCTTGTCGATTTCGTCGATCAGCAGGATGACGCGCTCTTCGGACTCGAACGCTTCCCAGAGCTTGCCCTTCTTCAGGTAGTTGCGCACATCGTGGACTTTTTCATTGCCCAGTTGCGAGTCGCGCAGACGGCTGACCGCATCGTACTCGTACAGGCCCTGATGAGCCTTGGTTGTGGACTTGATGTGCCAGGTGATCAGCTTGGCGCCGAACGATTCGGCCAGTTGCTCGGCGAGCATGGTCTTGCCGGTGCCCGGTTCGCCCTTGACCAGCAGCGGCCGCTCCAGGGTGATGGCGGCGTTGACCGCCAGCTTCAGGTCATCGGTGGCGACGTAGGCCTGGGTGCCTTCGAACTTCATCTGCTAATCCTCGAACGGTAACGCCGACCTGAACGGGCAGGGCGGGGGCGAAATAATCGGATGCCCGACTATAACGCGCGGCCCGGTCGACTGTGAACGCAGACGGCTTATTCAGTCTCTGAATGGGGCGTCACATGTTGACTCAGTTTCGGCACGAGGCCAGTATTCCTGGTATCGCCGATTTGGCGATAGCCTTCGGGCATGACTACCAAATACCGATTTCGCGAAAAATACCGCATTCAGTTGCGCGAGAAGGATCACCCTCCACCCCATGTTCACCTGACCGGTGGTGGAGTGGATGTGATGCTGAGCCTGGAAACCGTCGAGCTCATGATGGGCAAGGCACCGCCACTGATCGTCAAGGAAGCGTTGGCGTGGGTTTCGGCCCATCAGACGCAATTGCTGGAGGACTGGAAACGATGTTACCCATGAAGCGGCCACGATTGGCCGCAGTGCAGGCTGTTGGCGATGCTTGCCTGTCGCTGACCTTTATTGATGGCCAACGGCTGAACTTGGACTTGAGCCGCGATCTGCAAACCTATCCGGGGCTCGCTCCGCTACTGGACGCTGAAGTGTTTGCAACCGCTGAGTTGGGTGACGACGGCTGGAGCGCGGAGTGGCTGGAACCGGATATCCAGATTGGTGCCGATACCTTGTATCGGGACGCGCTCGCGCAAAATGCGCCGGACGAAAACACACGGATTTTCATGGATTGGCGCGCTCGCACCGGTCTACCGTTGAATGAGGCGGCCGAAGCATTGGGTATCAGCGCCCGCAGCATCAGTCGCTACAGTAATGGTCGGGAAGCGGTGCCGCGATCATTGGCCCTGGCCTGTCTGGGTTGGGATTCGTTGCAGGAGAAACCTGCACTGATCGCGGCAGAGGATACCGGGCGCTACATCGTCAACCGTAAAACTTAGCCCGCATCCGGCTTCGGCCGTTCATACCGGGCATTGAAGGCTTGAATGAATCCGTTGCGCAAAATCTGCAAAAACGCTTCGAACGCGTTGATATCTTGCTGGTGCACGCTGCCGCTGAGTTCGACCCGGGTGGCAAACTGGTTCTTGCCCTGGTTTTTCAGCACGGTTTCCGTGCCGCCGACCAGCGCTTCCCAGATCGAGCGGAAGATTCCCTTGTTCTTGTTCTCGACATCCTGCTGCCAGTTGAACACGTCCACGTCGCGCAGCAGCGGTTTGATGTAGCCCTTGAGCTGGCCCTTGTTGGCGGCGGCTTCGATGACCACATCGCCGTGGCCGGCGTTGAAGTCGAATTTGCCGTAGGCCGAGGCGAAGTCGTTCATGCGCTTGAGTTCGATGTCGCGGGCCCGCAGGCGAAATTCGAAGTCTTCGAAATTGCTCAAGGGGTCGAAGGTGGCTGTGGTTTCCAGCGGGGCATGCCCCAGCAGCAGAGCCTTGCCTTCGAAGCGAGCATCGCGTTTGCCTTCTTTGTCGACCACGTTGGTCAGGTTGTAAATGCTGGCGTCGACGTTGGTTGCATTCATGTTTACCGGTGGTTTGGAGTTGAAGTTGCGAAAGCTGATCCGCCCATCGCTGATCTGCACTTCGTCGAGCGTGATAGGCAACAGTTTGCCCAGTTGTTCACGCCAGTCGGTGCCCTGACCGGTCTGGGAGTTCTGCTTGTTGGCACCACCATCGACGAAGTTCACCTGAGGTTTAAAGAATTTCACCTGCGCCACGACAGCATGGTCGTACCAAAGCGAGTGCCAACTGACAGACAGGTCGATAACCGGCGCATCGACGAATGGCACCGGCACCTTGCCGTCAGCCTTGACGATTTTCAGGCCATTGATCTTGTAGGCCCCGCGCCAGAGCGCCAGATCGACGTCGGTGATCTGGCCGCGGTAGTCGCCCATGTTGGCCAGCTTGTCATTCAGATAGTCGCGCACGAGGTAGGGCAGGGCGATGTGCAGGGCGACCAGCAACACCACAACAGTGGCGAAAATCCACAATGGCCAACGGTAGCGACGCTTCATGGCAGCAAATTCCGAACGATGTAAAGCGATTGACTGCCGCCTGCCGCAGACGTTCGGCCCGACTGGACTGACACGGGCAACAGGCTTACCTTGGAAGGCTGAATTCAACGCTGCACAAGGACCCAGCCATGAGCCGTATTTTTGCTGACAACGCCCATTCCATCGGCAACACGCCGCTGGTGCAGATCAACCGCATCGCGCCCCGTGGCGTGACCATTCTGGCCAAGATCGAAGGTCGCAACCCGGGCTACTCGGTCAAGTGCCGGATTGGCGCCAACATGATCTGGGACGCCGAAAGCAGCGGCAAACTCAAGCCGGGCATGACCATCGTCGAGCCGACCTCCGGCAACACCGGCATCGGCCTGGCCTTCGTGGCGGCCGCGCGAGGTTACAAATTGCTGCTGACCATGCCGGCCTCGATGAGCATCGAGCGGCGCAAAGTGCTCAAGGCGCTGGGCGCAGAGCTGGTGCTGACCGAGCCAGCCAAGGGCATGAAAGGCGCTATCGAAAAGGCCAACGAGATCGTAGCCAGTGACGCGGGCAAATATTTCATGCCGGCCCAGTTCGATAACCCGGCCAACCCGGCCATTCATGAAAAGACCACCGGCCCGGAAATCTGGAATGACACCGATGGCGCCATCGATGTGCTGGTGGCGGGCGTCGGCACCGGCGGAACCATCACCGGCGTGTCGCGGTATATCAAGAATACGGCAGGCAAACCGATTCTGTCGGTGGCGGTGGAGCCGGTGTCTTCGCCGGTGATTACCCAGGCGCTGGCAGGTCAAGAAATCAAGCCGAGCCCGCACAAGATTCAGGGCATCGGTGCCGGGTTCGTGCCGAAGAACCTTGATCTGTCGATGGTTGACCGGGTCGAGTTGGTGACGGATGACGAGTCCAAGGCCATGGCCCTGCGCCTGATGCAGGAGGAAGGGATCCTGTGCGGGATTTCCTGTGGTGCGGCCATGTCGGTGGCGGTGCGCCTGGCGGAAACCCCGGAAATGCAGGGCAAGACCATTGTGGTGGTGCTGCCCGACTCCGGTGAGCGTTATCTGTCGAGCATGCTGTTCAGTGATCTGTTCACCGATCAGGAGAACCAGCAGTAAGGGGTGCGTTGATTCAGGTCAGCCAGGGTTCAGGATCGTTATGTTAATAAGTGCTTTGTTGCGCAATTCTTAACACTGAATCTTGAGTCGGGCGGGTTTTTCCCGGAGCCGGTAGTGTTTATCATGGCCGGCCGCCATCTCGGGTAAATGACATGGCGTGGCGTTGTCTTATTTCAAGGAGTTGTTGATGACCTTTTCGTTAGCCGCCAAGGTGTCGGTGTTGCTGCTGTTTGTGGGCAGCATCCTCTACGTGCATTTGCGCGGCAAGGCGCGTTTGCCGGTGCTGCGGCAGTTCGTCAACCACTCGGCGCTGTTCGCCCCTTATAACGCCTTGATGTACCTGTTCTCGGGCGTGCCATCCAAACCATATCTGGATCGCAGCAAGTTTCCGGAGCTGGACGTGTTGCGTGATAACTGGGAAACCATTCGCGACGAAGCCATGCATCTGTTCGACGAGGGTTATATTCGCGCCGCCGAGAAGAACAACGACGCCGGTTTCGGCTCGTTCTTCAAAAAGGGCTGGAAGCGTTTCTACCTCAAGTGGTACGACAAACCTCTGCCATCGGCCGAAACCCTGTGCCCGAAAACCGTGGCGCTGGTCAGTGCCATCCCCAACGTCAAAGGCGCGATGTTCGCGCTGTTGCCGGGCGGCAGCCATTTGAACCCGCACCGCGATCCGTTCGCTGGTTCCCTGCGTTATCACCTTGGTCTGTCAACGCCAAACTCCGACGATTGCCGAATCTTCGTCGACGGTCAGGTCTACGCCTGGCGCGACGGTGAAGACGTGATGTTCGACGAGACCTACGTGCATTGGGTCAAGAACGAAACCGACAAGACCCGCGTCATCCTGTTCTGCGACATCGAGCGTCCGCTGAGCAATCGCCTCATGACTCGCATCAACCGCTTCATCAGCGCCTGGCTGGGCCGTGCCACGGCACCGCAGAACCTCGACGACGAGCGTGTTGGCGGGATCAACCAGGCTTACGCCTGGAGCAAGAACTTCAGCGACAAGTTCAGCGGTGGGGTCAAACAGTGGAAACGCCGCAATCCAAAGGCCTACCGCGTAATGCGGCCGGTGCTGGCGGTGGTGGTGTTGACGTTGCTGGGGTATTGGCTGTTTGGTTGAGGCTGGAATTAAAAGCATAAAAAACCGCTCGTTTGAGCGGTTTTTTGTTTTCGGAATCAGGGACGGCCAGCAAGTAAGCTTGGTTCATCGATAGCGGTGCCGGTTGCAATGATCTGTAAGAGCCGTCTTTGACTGGCTGTCAGAACCGCCGGATCAGATTCACCCCTTATTGCATGCGCTTTTTTCTTTCTGGGGGATTTTTTTATTTCTTTGCGCATATTCACACCGTGGTTGATCAATATTTGAGCGTTTTTCACAATACTAGGCTCCCTACTGTTTTGACAAGGCGACCCTCGTTATCCAAACCGAAGCCGAGTTGTTCGTAAATTGGTATTGCTCCCTGGAATGGTTCTTGAGCCTCGATCAAGCTACTGCCAATGATGCGGGCGTATTGCTCAATTGCCAGAACGGATAGCGGTGCAACACGGTTTTTCAATGGATGTGTTTCTCTTGGCCGCCCCTCCAGTCGTACGATTCGGATGCGTTGTCGACTTTTATTCGGGTTGGCGAAGCAAAGTCCGCACAGTTCAGATTCAAACCAGATTGCGATGTCGAGAGCGAGAGGTTCGCGCGCTTTCCATCCAATGACTTCTTCCCATGAAAAATGTGGGCTCTCCCAACACTCAAAAGCACTCAGCGCCAACGAGTCGATGGGTTCGAAACGTACTTTCGAAAGGTCAAGCGTTGTGGGACCGGCCATCTCCAAATCAATCTGGAGTTGAGTCGTGGCAAGGCGGGCAAGCTTCCTGGCTTGCGATTTGTACAACTGATACCGCAGATGATTCCGTTCCCTTGGCATATGATCTCGCGCATTCCATGTCCCCCATCAATGGTCGTTGCAATTGCAAACGAGCCTATGCGCCTGCCTCCTGCCTGTCGCTACTGGCCCTTTGTCCAAGTCGTTGCAATCCATGTCGCGGGCTGGTTATAGTCGGCGCTCGTGAGTCGTATGACTCACCTTTCAACCCTTCAAAAAAGATCAGCCCAGATGCCTGCATCCCTCATCAACGCGGTAGTCGATTCAGCGCTTAACGCTGGCGTCGTGCCGTGCGGGAATCAGCAGCCTGTGCAGATCAGTCATTACCCTCCACCTGTCAGTAGCACGCCGGTGTGCGCAGTCGTATCACCGCCGGGCGTTGGTATTTCGGGCTGATCAGCGTTTGCTGCTGACCCCTGTGCCCGCCTGAAAAAACCTACTGAATTTCAGCTTCGGCTGAGTTGGCTATTTGCCTGACTACAGGTGGTATTCATGTTTGTCCTTTCGAAAAAATCCGCGCTCGCGGCGGCGTCCACGAGCCTGTTCGTTCTGCTGTGGAGCAGCGGGGCGATCTTCTCCAAGTGGGGGCTCGCCCACGCTTCGCCTTTTGCCTTTCTGCTGATCCGTTTTGTGATTGCCCTGTGCGGGTTGGTGCTGCTGGCACCGTTGCTCAAGTTGAAACTGCCCAAGGGCGGCAAGCCGATGCTGTATGCGATGGCCACCGGGGTGGTGTTGTTGGGGGCTTATCAGATTTTCTATCTGCTGGCGCTGGACCTTAAGGTCACGCCCGGGGTGATGGCGACCATCATGGGCGTGCAGCCGATTCTCACGGTGGTGATCATGGAGCGGCAGCGCTCGGCGAGCCGGATGTTTGGGCTGGCGTTGGGATTGGCCGGGTTGATCATGGTGGTCTACCAGGGCATCGGTCTGGCCGGAATGTCGCTGGCGGGGATGTTGTTCGGGCTGCTGGCGCTGGCGAGCATGACCTTCGGCTCGATCATGCAGAAGCGCATCACTGACAATCCCCTCGGCACGCTGCCGGTGCAGTATCTGGCGGGGCTGCTGCTGTGCGGGGTTTTCGTGCCGTTTCAGCCGTTCCACTTCGAGCACAGCGCCGGCTTCATCGTGCCGGTGTTGTGGATGGGGCTGGTGGTTTCCGTGCTGGCGACGTTGCTGCTGTATCGACTGATCGCCCGGGGCAATCTGGTGAATGTCACCAGCCTGTTCTATCTGGTGCCGGCCGTGACGGCGGTGATGGACTACTTGATCTTCGGCAATCGCCTGGCGGCGTTGAGCGTGCTGGGGATGCTGTTGATCATCGTCGGTCTGGTGTTCGTGTTCCGTAAATCGGCCTAATAGCCGCGCATGAAAAAGGCCCGGGAGGAAACTCCCGGGCCTTTGTGCATCTGTGAATCAGCGAGTGGCGATTTCTGCCGGTTTCACCACAGCGGGTTTCAGCACCAGCCACAGCGCAATGGCGATCAATACCCCGCCATACAAGTGGGCCATCGACAGCGGCTCATCGAGAAACAGCGCCCCCCACAATACGCCGAATGGCGGAATCATGAAGGTCACGGTCATCGATTTCACCGGCCCGATGGAACTCAGCAGGCGGAAGTAAATGATGTAGGCAAACGCAGTGCAGCCCAGCCCAAGGCCCAACAGCGACAGCCAGACATTCCAGCCACCCCAGCTCACCGGCGGCGCAGTGATGACGCTGTAACCGAACAGCGGCAACAGAAACAGGGTCGCACCGAGCATGCTGCCCAGCGCCGACAGACGACTGTCGAGCCCGCCGGCCTGATCCAGCCAGCGTCGGGCGAGAAACCCGGCGAAGCCGTAGCAGGTGGTCGCGAGCAGGCAGGCGACCGCGCCCATCAGCAGGTGCAGATCGAACGCGACCGGGCCGGCGCGGGTCAGCACGCCCACCCCGAGCAGGCCGAGGAACACCCCGGCGAGTTTGGCCAGCGTGAGTTTTTCACTGAAGAACAACCCGCCGATCAACACGCCCATCAACGGCGTGGTGGCATTGAAGATTGCGGAGTACCCGGCCGGAAGCACCTGGGCGGCGACCGAATACAGCGTCGCCGGCACGCCGGAGTTGATCACGCCGAGCAACATCACAGTCTTGAGCTTGCCTTTGAAATCCCAGCTGATGCGCATCAGCCCGAGGATCACCAGCAAGCCGACGGCGGCGATTGAAACGCGGAAGAATCCGGTCGGAACCGTACCGATCGCGGGAGCGATGATGCGCATGAACAGGAAGCTCGCGCCCCAGATGGCAGCCAGCGACAACATGCGGAAAATATCGACAGGGCTCACGGGCCACTCCTTCCTTGATCGGGACGAGAGTGTTGCCGAGGGCCCCGGCGATGGCAACCGCTAATCGGGCATTTAATTGTCTGATCAGATCACGAAGCGCGTGACCAGTGCGTTCAGGTCGACGGCCAGGCGCGACAGTTCCTGACTGGCGGCAGACGTCTGGGTGGCGCCGGCAGCAGTCTGGGTCGACAGATCGCGGATGGTCACCAGGTTTTCGTCGACTTCCCGGGCCACCAGCGCCTGTTGCTCGGCGGCGCTGGCGATCACCAGGTTGCGCTGGTTGATCTGCGAAATCGACGCGGTGATTTTCTCCAGAGCCTGGCCGGCGCTGTTGGCCCGGCGCAGGGTGTGGCTGGCCTGCTCGGCGCTGTTTTGCAAGGCGCCGACGGTGGCACTGGTGCCTTGCTGAATGCTGCTGATCATCAGCTCGATTTCTTCGGTGGAGTTCTGCGTGCGCTGGGCCAGCGAACGGACTTCATCGGCAACCACTGCGAAGCCACGTCCGGCCTCGCCGGCGCGCGCGGCTTCAATCGCAGCGTTCAGAGCCAGCAGGTTGGTCTGCCCGGCGATGCCGCGAATCACCTCCAGCACCTTGCTGATGTCTTGAGCCTGAGTCGCAAGGCCCTCGGCCTGTTCGGATGCGCCGAGCACGGCGCTGACCAGTTCCTGAATCGAGCTGATGGTCTCGCTGACCTGCACATGCCCGTGCTTGCTGTCCTCGTTCGACGCTTCGGAGGCCTGGGCACTGGACACCGCATTGGCGGCCACTTCATCCACCGCCGTGCTCATCTCGGTGACCGCCGTGGCGGCCTGCTCGATCTGGTCATTTTGCTGTTGCAGGCCGCGGGTGCTCTGTTCCATCACCGAACTCATTTCCTCGGCGGCGGAGGCCAGTTGCTGGGCCGACTCGCTGATGCCGCGAATGGTCGAACGCAGATTGCCCTGCATCTCGGCCAGAGCCGTGAGCAACTGCGCCGCTTCATCACGACCGTCGCTGTCGATGCGACCGCTGAGGTCTCCCGAAGCAATCCGCCGTGCGACGTTCAGCGCCTGATTGATCGGCGTGGTGATGCTGCGTGTCAGCAACCAGGCCAGCAACAACGTGGCAATCAGGGCGATAACGATGATCGTGGCGACGATCCACAGCGCCTGCTGGTACATCGCCGCCGCGGACTTGGCGGCGGCATCCGCACCTTGCTGATTGAGGCTGATCATTTGCTCCAGCGTCTTGTCGAGCACCGTGCCCTGGGGCGCCAGTTCAGTGCTCAGGCGCGCGTAGGCTTGTTCGTTTTGTCCGGCATCAAGCTGTTTGATGATCTGGTCGAGGATGCTCAGGTACTTGGCGGTGTCGGCGCCCAAGCCTTCCAGCATCGCCCGTTCCTGATCGTTGGCAATCAGGGCCTTGTGATCGTCGAGGCGCTTGAGCAATTCCTGACGTTGCGCCGTGAGAAGGCCCTTGCTGCGTTCGCGAACGGCAGCCTGAGTACTGGTGATCAGGCGCAGGGATTCGAGACGAATACTGGCAATGTTCGCCGCTGCGTCATGGATGCTTTCGATGCTGGGCATCCACGATTCCTCGATCACCGCCGCGCTCTCGCGCAAGGTTTTCATCTGGCCCAGACCAAACAGGCCGACCACCAGCAGCAGACAGGCCAGAACGGCAAAACACAAACTGGCGCGCAAACCGATGCGCAGATTCCGGATAGACATCAATGTGCTCCTTGGGGATTGGGGGAGAGGTCGTCCTCGTGGGCCGAGGATCTTGTTGTGAGGCGGGTGATGGCGGGGTGTATATCAAAGTGCCACTATCTTGGTAAGGCCAGTCGCTGACGGGAATGGGCAGGCATGAACAACTCGGGCAAAAGCGCGGGCTAGAGATGTCGCCGCTGAATTGGATCCGAAACCCAGAGAAGACGCGGGCTGGCGCCCAGTGGTGGGGGGAACCGAAGTGGGTATTTATTGACCGAACGGTCGATTAAAAAAACTTTGATAAAAACTGTGTCGCTGTACAACCCGCAAGAGCATTTGGCAGAAATTGCGCTTCTCCTGCGCCCGCTTCCGTGGCTAAGCTCAGGCCTTCGAGCACAGATTCTCCAATTCCCGCAGAGGTCTCATCTATGCCGCAGCAATGGCCAGCCACCGACATCGCCCGTCTGATCCTCGATGGCTTTGACGATTACCGCGAGCATTTCCGGCGGATCACCGACGGCGCCCGGGAGCGCTTCGAGCAGGCCCGCTGGCAGGACACGCAAACGGCGTCGGCGGCGCGGATCAACCTCTACGAAGAAAAGGTCGGTGAAACCGTCGCCCGTCTGCGCGAGTACTTCGAGCCGGACACCTTGATGGACGTCACCTGCTGGCCGCTGGTGAAAAGCGCCTACATCAGCATCATCGACCTGCGCTTCGACGATGAACTGTCCGAGACCTGGTACAACTCGATTTTCTGCGGCCTGTTCAGCCACGACCTGATCAGCGACGGCTGCATGTTCATCCACACCACGCGCCCGAGCCTGCGCCGCGCAAGGGCCGCACAGACCCGCACCTACAAGCCCCAAGGGCAGATCTCGGGCATGCTTGCGAGCATCTTTGCCGATTATCGCTTCAACGAGGCCTACGCCGATCTGCCCGGTGACTTGCATCGCCTGGAAGCGCAACTGCGCGAGAACCTGCCGGACTGGGTGTGCAAGGACCCGGAACTGAGCGTCGAGCTGTTTTCCTCGGTGCTGTACCGCAACAAGGGCGCGTACCTGGTCGGGCGGATCTACACCAACGACGATCAGTGGCCGCTGGTGATTCCGCTGCTGCACCGCGAAGGGCGCGGGATTCAGATCGACGCATTGATCACCGACGAAGCGGAGGTGTCGATCATCTTCTCCTTCACCCGTTCGTATTTCATGGTGGATGTGCCGGTGCCGGCGGAGTTCATCGGTTTCCTCAAACGCATCCTGCCGGGCAAGCACATCGCCGAGCTGTACACCTCGATCGGTTTCTACAAGCACGGCAAATCGGAGTTCTACCGCGCCCTGATCAATCACCTGGCCAACACCGATGACCAGTTCATCATGGCGCCGGGCGTGCGCGGCATGGTCATGAGCGTGTTCACGCTGCCGGGCTTCAACACCGTGTTCAAGATCATCAAGGACAGGTTCTCGCCGTCGAAAAACGTCGACCGCGCCACGGTGATCGAGAAGTATCGATTGGTGAAAAGCGTCGACCGGGTAGGGCGCATGGCCGATACCCAGGAATTCGCCGACTTCCGTTTTCCCCTGAGCAAATTCGAGCCGGCGTGCCTGGCGGAGCTGCTGGAAGTCGCGCCGTCCACGGTGTCGCTGGAAGGTGAAACCGTGCTGATCCGCCACTGCTGGACCGAGCGCCGGATGACCCCGCTCAACCTCTATCTGGATAACGCCAACGAAGCCCAGGTGCGCGAAGCGCTGGAGGATTACGGGCTGGCGATCAAGCAACTGGCGGCGGCCAACATCTTTCCCGGCGACATGCTGCTGAAGAACTTCGGCGTCACCCGCCATGGCCGGGTGGTGTTCTACGACTACGACGAGATCTGCTTTCTCACCGAAGCCAACTTCCGCCACATTCCGGCACCGCGTACGCCGGAGGACGAAATGGCCTCCGAGCCTTGGTATTCGATCGGGCCTCTGGATGTGTTTCCCGAGGAATTTCCGCCGTTCCTGTTTGCCGATGCAGCGCAGCGCAAGCTGTTCGATCAGTTGCATGGCGAGTTGTACAACGCCGATTACTGGAAGGGATTGCAGGAGGCGATTCGGGCGGGGAAAGTCATCGATGTCTTTCCATATCGGCGAAAGGGCCTTGATAACGAATAAAGCAGCCGCGAGCCGCAAGCTACAAGCCTCAAGTCAAAGACCGCATTCAACTTGCGGCTTGTAGCTTGCCGCTTGTAGCTGCTTTTCTGCGACAATCGCGTCCTTGCGCCACTAGACGACCGAATTGCGTACCCGATGACCGACGAATCGCCCTCCATCGACAAACTGCTGAAAAACCTCGATCACGCCATGCTCGCCGACCGCCACCGGCTGCGGCGGCAGTTGCTTGAGCTGCGCAAGAAACCCGACGAGGCCAAGCTGGCCCAGTGGGTGGCGCGCATGCAGGCGTCCTGCGATCAGGTGCTGGCGCGCAAGGCCAGCCTGCCGGTGATCCGTTACGACGACAGCCTGCCGATTGCGGCCAAGCGTGACGAAATCAAGAAGGCCCTGGAAAAGCATCAGGTGCTGATCATCGCCGGTGAAACCGGCTCGGGCAAAACTACCCAGTTGCCGAAAATCTGCCTGGAAATCGGTCGCGGCCAGCACGGTTTGATCGGCCACACCCAGCCTCGGCGGATCGCAGCGCGCAGCGTGGCCAGCCGGGTCGCTGAAGAACTCGGCACGCCGCTGGGCGCGCTGGTCGGCTATCAGGTGCGCTTCGAAGACCAGAGCGATTCCAATACCCTGATCAAACTGATGACCGACGGCATCCTGCTGGCGGAAACCCAGAACGATCGCTACCTCGAACGCTACGACACGATCATCGTCGACGAAGCCCACGAACGCAGCCTCAACATCGACTTCCTGCTCGGTTACCTGAAAACCCTGCTGCCGCGTCGCCCGGATCTGAAAGTCATCATCACTTCGGCGACCATCGATCTGGAGCGCTTCTCCAAGCATTTCGACGATGCGCCGATTGTCGAAGTGTCCGGCCGCACCTTCCCGGTTGAAACCTGGTATCGCCCGCTGACGCTCGAGCAGGACGAAGAAGGCAACCGCGTCGAGGACGACCTGACTGTCGATCAGGCGATCCTCGCCACCCTCGACGAAATCGCCGCCTATGAGCGCAGCGAGCGCCGCAGTCCCGGTGATGTGCTGGTGTTCCTGCCCGGCGAGCGCGAGATCCGCGACGCCGCCGACATGCTGCGCAAGGCCCAGCTCAAACACACCGAAATCCTGCCGTTGTACGCGCGCCTGTCGCCGGCCGAGCAGCAGCGGATCTTCCAGTCCCATCCGGGGCGTCGCGTGGTGCTGGCGACCAACGTTGCCGAAACTTCCCTGACCGTGCCGGGCATCCGTTACGTGATCGACAGCGGCACCGCGCGCATCAGCCGCTACAGCTACCGCGCCAAGGTCCAGCGACTGCCGATCGAAGCGATTTCCCAGGCCAGTGCCAACCAGCGTAAAGGTCGTTGCGGCCGGGTCGAGCCGGGTATCTGCGTGCGCTTGTACAGCGAAGAGGATTTCCTCGGTCGCCCGGAATTCACCGATCCGGAAATCCTGCGCACCAACCTCGCGGCGGTAATCCTGCAGATGCTCCATCTGCGCCTCGGCGAGATCACCGATTTCCCGTTCATCGAGCCGCCGGACGGCAAGGCGATCAGCGACGGTTTCAACCTGCTGCAAGAACTCTCGGCGGTGGATCGCAACAGTCAGTTGACCCCGCTCGGCCGTCAGCTGGCGCGTCTGCCGGTGGATCCGCGCATGGGCCGCATGCTGCTGGAAGCGGCCAAACTCGGCAGCCTGCAGGAAGTGCTGATCGTCGCCAGCGCCATGTCGATTCAGGATCCGCGCGAGCGTCCGCCGGAGCGTCAGCAGGCCGCTGACCAGGCCCACGCTCAGTGGAAGGACGCCGATTCGGACTTCGCCGGGCTGGTCAATCTGTGGCGCGGTTTTGAAGAGCAGCGCCAGGCGCTGACCGCCAGCCCGCTGCGCAACTGGTGCCGCAAGAATTTCCTCAACTACCTGCGCCTGCGCGAGTGGCGCGATTCCCACCGTCAGTTGAGCCTGATCTGCCGCGACTTGCAGCTGAGCCTGAACAAAGAACCGGCGGATTATCCGAAATTGCACAAAGCGGTGCTGGTCGGCCTGCTCAGCCAGATCGGCCAGAAAACCGAGGACGGCGACTATCTTGGCGCCCGTCAGCGGCGGTTCTGGATTCACCCGTCGTCAGGCATCGGCAAGAAACGCCCGCAGTGGGTGATGACCGCCGAACTGGTGGAAACCACCAAGCTTTATGCGCGGATGGTGGCGAAGATCGACGCCGACTGGATCGAGCCGCTGGCCGGGCACCTGATCAAGAAAAACCACTTCGAACCGCACTGGGAGAAAAAGCGCGGCCAGGTCGTGGCGTTCGAACAGATCACCCTGTTCGGCCTGATCGTGGTCGGTCGTCGACCGGTGCATTACGGGCCGGTGGACCCGGTGGTCTCGCGAGAACTGTTCATCCGCGAAGGTCTGGTGCGCGGCGAGATTCAGTCCCGGGCCAAATGCCTGACTGCCAACAAGCAATTGCTCGAACAACTCGACGAACTGGAAGCCAAGGCTCGTCGTCGGGACATTCTGGCCGACGAGGAAACCCTCTACGCGTTCTACGACGCGCGACTGCCGGCGGAGATCCACCAGACCGCGACGTTCGACAGCTGGTATCGGGTCAACAGCCAGAAAGATCCGCAACTGCTGATCATGCGCGAGGAAGACGTGCTGGCCCGCGAAGCCAGCGAAGTCACCGCCCAGCATTATCCTGACACGCTGCACATCGGCGATCTGGAACTGGCGCTGAGTTACCACTTCGAACCGAATCACCCGCGTGACGGCGTGACCTTGCGTGTGCCGGCGCCGCTGTTGCCGATGCTGCCGCCGGAGCGCCTGGAATGGCTGGTGCCGGGGCTGATCGAGGCCAAGTGCATCGCGCTGGTGCGCAACCTGCCCAAGGCTTTGCGAAAAAACTTCGTGCCGGTGCCGGACTTCATCAAGGCCGCGCTGCAACGCATGACCTTCGCCGAAGGTTCGTTGCCGCAAGCGCTGGGCCGCGAACTGCTGCGCATGACCGGCGCGCGGGTCAGCGATGAGGCCTGGGCGGAAGCGGCGCAGCAGGTCGAAAGCCACCTGCGGATGAACCTGGAAATCGTCGACGGGCAAGGCAAGTTCCTTGGCGAAGGCCGGGATCTGGCCGAACTCACTGCACGTTTCGCCGAAGCCAGCCAGGCCGCGTTGGCCGTGCCGCAAAGTGCGAAGAGCCAGCAACCGGTGGAGGCCAAGGTCTTCGCGCCGGTGGCGGAAAAGACTCAGCAGAAGATCGCCGGGCTGTCGATGACGGTCTATCCGGCGCTGGTGGAAGAGGGCGGTACGGTCAAGGAAGGTCGTTTCTCGACACCGGCCGAAGCCGAATTCCAGCATCGCCGCGCCTTGCAACGTCTGCTGCTGCAGCAACTGGCCGAACCGGCGAAGTTCCTGCGCGGCAAGTTGCCGGGCCTGACCGAACTGGGCCTGCTGTACCGCGAACTGGGGCGGGTCGATGCGCTGGTGGAAGACATTCTGTTGGCCAGCCTCGACAGCTGCATTCTCGAGGGCGAAGACCCGTTGCCGCGTGATGGCGCAGGTCTGGCGGCACTGGCCGAGCGCAAGCGCGGCAGCTGGACCGAACACGCCGAGCGCGTGGCACGCCTGACGCTGGAAATCCTCAAGCTCTGGCACGGTCTGCAAAAACGCTTCAAGGGCAAGATCGACCTGGCTCAGGCGGTGGCGCTTAACGACATCAAGCAGCAGCTCAGTCATCTGGTGTATCCGGGCTTCGTCCGGGAAACGCCGATGCTGTGGCTCAAGGAGTTGCCGCGTTACCTGAAAGCGGTCGAGCAGCGTTTCGAGAAGCTGGGCGCGCAGGTGCAGAAGGATCGGGTCTGGAGCGGCGAGCTTGCCGGGCTCTGGACGCAATACCAGACCCGCGCTGCCAAGCATGCCCAGGAAGGCAAACGCGATCCGCAGCTTGAGCTGTATCGCTGGTGGCTGGAGGAGTACCGGGTTTCGCTGTTCGCCCAGCAGTTGGGGACGAAAGTACCGATCTCCGACAAGCGGCTCAACAAGCAATGGACGCAGGTGGAACCCTAGCGAGTGCCTGATCGCTCCCACGCTCTGCGTGGTAGCGCTTCCCCGGACGCTCTGCGTCCGCTTTTGGGACGCGGAGCGTCCCTGGCTGCATTCCCACGCGGAGCGTGGGAACGATCAGCAAAAGGCGCCAAAAGCCAAGGTTTATGGCAAACTTCGCGCCTATAAACGCCGGCCCCGCGGTTTTGAGCCTTCTCAACTGCGGGCGAGGTCGGAATAAAGCGATGCCAGGTTTTTGCGTCCCTGATACGGGAATGGACCCTTTGCGTGTTGGCACGTCGGTGCCAGCACTTTCTGCCTGAACAGATTAGAGAAACGACCATGCATAACGTCGTCATCAGCGGCACCGGCCTGTACACCCCGGCCAACAGCATCTCCAACGAAGAGCTGGTGCAGTCTTTCAATACCTACGTCGCCCAGTTCAATGCGGACAACGCCGAAGCCATCGCCAACGGCGAAGTCCAGGCCCTGACCGAGTCCAGCGCCGCGTTCATCGAAAAAGCTTCCGGCATCAAGAGCCGCTTTGTCATGGACAAGGACGGCATCCTCGACCCTGCGCGCATGGCGCCACGCCTGCCGGAGCGTTCCAACGACGAATGGTCGGTGCTCTGCCAGATGGCCATCGGCGCTGCCGAACAAGCCCTGCAACGTGCCGGCAAAACCGCCGCCGACATCGACGGCGTGATTGTCGCCTGCTCCAACCTGCAGCGCGCCTACCCGGCCATCGCCATCGAAGTCCAGGAAGCGCTGGGCATCCAGGGTTTCGGTTTCGACATGAACGTGGCCTGCTCGTCGGCGACCTTCGGCATCCAGCAAGCGGCCAACACCGTGCAACTGGGTCAGGCCCGGGCGATCCTGATGGTCAACCCGGAAGTCTGCACCGGTCACCTGAACTTCCGTGACCGCGACAGCCACTTCATCTTCGGTGACGCGGCCACCGCCGTGATTATCGAGCGCGCCGATCTGGCCACCTCCAAGCACCAATTCGACGTGGTCAGCACCAAACTGCTGACCAAGTTTTCCAACAACATCCGCAACAACTTCGGCTTCCTCAATCGCGCGGCGGAAGAGGGCATCGGCGCCCGCGACAAACTGTTCGTGCAGGAAGGCCGCAAGGTGTTCAAGGATGTCTGCCCGATGGTCGCCGAACTGATCGGCGAACATCTGGAAGAGAACAAGCTCAACGTCGGTGACGTAAAACGCTTCTGGCTGCACCAGGCCAACCTGAGCATGAATCACCTGATCGTGCGCAAGTTGCTGGGCCGCGAGGCCACCGAAGAAGAAGCCCCGGTGATTCTCGACACCTACGCCAACACCAGCTCCGCCGGTTCCGTGATTGCGTTCCACAAATATCAGGACGATCTGGCGGCCGGTTCGCTGGCGGTGTTGAGTTCGTTCGGTGCCGGTTACTCGATTGGTAGCGTGATTCTGCGTAAACGCTAAGAGCGAGTTCATTTCCTCTTAATCGCGCTGACGTTTCCTACATCCGAATCGGCGCGAACGCTGTAATTTTCGAAACTGGCGGCAGGAGAGATCCTGCCGCTATCATTTTCGGAGTCAGGAAAAGGGGATTGATGGATGGCGGTTGACGACACACAACTGCTCGAGCGGTTGTTGGCAGGTGAACAGAAAGCCTTCAAGGAACTGGTCAGCACCTATCAAAGCCCCATGCGCGCGGTGGCCTACGCGATTGTCGGCCAGCGCCATGTCGAGGAAGTGGTGCAGGATGCCTGGCTGTCGGTGGTGCGCAATATCGGCCGTTTCGAGGGGCGCTCCAGTCTCAAGACATGGCTGCTGACCATCACCGCCAACTCGGCCAAGAGCCGCTACAAACTCAATCGTCGCGAAGTGTTGCTGGATGATCTGCCGTCCCCCCACGGCACCATCGACGACGATCGCTTTTCTCCCGGCGACGGCCACTGGCTGGTCGCACCGTTCGCCTGGCACCAGGACACCCCCGAGGCATTGCTGACCGAAGGCGAGCTGCGTGAATGTCTGGAGCATACGTTGCTCAGTCTCTCCGAACTTCAGAGCAGTGTGCTCACGCTGCGCGAGCGTCAGGGGCTGGAGCTGGAGGAAATCTGTAATCTTCTGGAGATCTCGCTCTCCAATGTCCGCGTGTTGCTGCACAGGGCACGCTTGAAGGTCTTCGCGACCGTGGAGCATTTTGAGGAGACGGGAGAATGTTGACCTGCAAGGAGCAAGTGGCGCGATCCAGCGATTATCTCGATGGCCAGTTGAGCTTTCGCGAGAAGTTGATGGTGCGTCATCACCTGATGTTCTGCCGCAATTGCCGGCGGTTCATTCGCCAGATGCGTTTGATGCAGGCGACGTTGCGAGCGATGCCGCAAAAGCCTGAAGAGGGCGTGGACGCGTTGGCAGAGCAGCTGGCAGCGCTGCGGCGCAAGGACAGTCCCTGAAAACACAGCCTGGCGCGACCGCAGCGAACGGATGATGGGGATCGCTGCGGCCGCGCCAGTCTGTTGAAGCCTCTTCAAACGATGGAAGCGGATGTACAACCCATCGTTTGAAGTCTGTCGCCGGGTTGCTTAGAACTTCGCTTCCGCGTCCAGCTGCAGGGTGTTGGTGTCTGCATCACGCTGGGTACGGCTGGAGAAGTCGGCCTTGGTCAGGAAGTAAGTCGCACCGATGGCGAAGTTCTTGTCGATGTCGTAGCCGACCTTGAACTTGTGGCCACGGGAACCGGTTGTGCCGTTGGCGAAGTCCGAATCGGTGAAGGCACCGACCACCGCGTTGCGCTGCACGTCACGATAGTTGTAGTCGAGGTTCAGGCCGAAGACTTTCGACTTGGCACCTACCAGCCACGCGGTGTCCTGATCGGTCACTGCATCGTTGTTCTTCACGTACTGACCGTAGAACGACAGCGGCATTGGCAGGCCGCCGATGTCGACCTGGCTGAAGCCTTCGTACAGACGGAATTCGTTGTCTGCCGAGTTACCGTTGACGGCCAGGGCGCACGGCGTGGAAGTGCCGGTGCAACGGCTGTCTTCGTCGTTCTGGTAGGCGTAGACGCTGCCGCCCAGGGTCAGTTTCAGGTTGTCGGTGATGGCGAAGCGGCTGCCCAACTGGCCGGCGGTCAGGCGCAGGTCGTGACGGAATTGCACGCCGTCGCCGTCGACGTTGTCCTTGAGGTTGTAGTTGCCCAGGCTGCCGAACAGCTCGACGCTGCTGCCCAACGGATACTTGTAGGTAACGGCCAGACCTTCCGGGTTGATGTCGCTGTCCCAGATCACGTCGCCCATGCTCACCCACGGTTGCAGCATTTTGCCGCCGATGATGTGCAGGTTCTTGATCTGATCCGGGTGGTAGTCGATGTAGCCCAGGTCGAGCCAGATTTGCTTCTTGTCGAAGTAATTGTCCTGGTCCTGGTTGGTCGAACGGGCGTCGTCGCCGCCGCCGGTGGCGATACGGATGCCGGTGTCGACTTGCGGGTTGATCTCGGTGTACGCACCCAGACGGGCACGGATGCGCTGGCGATCCTTGTCGCGGCCGCCGTTGTTCGGCTCGCCATCGATCTTGATGGTTTCCTGACGGATACGCACGTCACCCTTGAACTGGGTCTTGGCGGCCCAGGCCAGTTTCTGGTCGAAACTGCTGAGTTCGTTGGTTTTCTTCGCGGTCGCCGCGATTTGCTCGTTGGTCTCCTGCTGCGCCTGCTGCGCGATTTGCTGGGCCTTCTGATCCTTGGCCAGTTCAGTTTGCAGTTCAACGTACTGCGCCTGGGAAATCGAACCGTTAGCCTTGAGCATGTCGAGCAGTTTGGCGTCGACTGCGGCACTGGCCGGAACACTCATGGCCAGCAACAGGCCACCGCACAGGGCCGCCGCAGTTTTCGTGGAAGCAAGACGCATAGCAATCTCCGAAGATGAAGGGGATGGCTGAACCATCCTGGGCACAACCGACGGTTTGACGGTCGGAAAACAGTGTCCGGGGGTAGAACCCGGCGCTCTAAAAACAGGCGCCAGTATCGCGATGGTTTATGACAGAGCAGTGGCACGATGATGGCAGGTTGATGACGATACAAAGCTGCCGTGAACTATTGATTTAGAGCGCTGTCGCGTAATCGGACGTGGGCAACGCCCCGCCGATCAGCGATACTCGCCGGGCGTTCACGCCCGAAAGTGGAGAGGAAAATGCCGCTGCAACGTCTGCATAAACTGTCGGAAATTCCAGCGTCCGACTGGGATGTTCTGGTCCCGCAAAACCAGCCGTTTCTGCGCCACGCCTTCCTGGCTTCGCTGGAGGACAGCGGCAGCGTCGGCCCGCACACCGGCTGGCAAGCGGAGCATTTGCTGCACGTCGAAGCGGGGCGCGTGATCGCCGCGTTGCCCGGTTATCGTAAGTGGCACTCCTACGGCGAATATGTGTTCGATCACGGCTGGGCCGATGCCTGCGCTCGGGCCGGCATTGATTACTACCCCAAGTTTTTGAGCGCGGTGCCATTCAGTCCGGTCAGCGGCCCACGGTTGTTGGCAGCGAATGTCGAGGACGGATTCGAGCTGCTCAAGAGCCTGCCGGGGTATCTGGAAATCGAAGAACTCTCCAGCGCCCACATCAACTTCACCGACGCGTTTACCGATGCCGCCATGGCCGAGCAGCCGGGCTGGCTGCAACGCATCGGCTGTCAGTACCACTGGCAGAATCGCGGCTATCGCGACTTTCAGGATTTCCTCGACGTGCTCGCCTCGCGCAAGCGCAAGCAGATGCGCAAGGAGCGCGAGCAAGTGGCGGGACAGGGCTTCGAGTTCGAATGGCTGGAAGGCCGCGAACTGGACGAGACGCAGTGGGATTTTGTCTACGCCTGTTACGCCAACACCTACGCGGTACGCCGGCAGGCACCTTACCTGACCCGGGAATTCTTCAGCCTGCTGGCCGAGCGCATGCCGGAATCGATCCGCGTGGTACTGGCCCGGCAGGGCTCACGGCCGGTGGCGATGGCGTTCAGCCTGGTGGGCGGCGACAGCTTTTACGGGCGTTATTGGGGATGCCTGGCCGAGTTCGACCGGCTGCACTTCGAGACCTGTTTCTATCAGGGCATGGACTATGCGATTGCCCAGGGTTTTCAGCGCTTCGATGCCGGTGCCCAGGGCGAGCACAAACTGATTCGCGGCTTTGAACCGGTGATCACCCATTCCTGGCATTACCTGCGTCATCCCGGTTTGAAAGCAGCGGTCAAAGACTTCCTGCACCAGGAGCGCGCCGGTGTCCTGGCCTATGCCGAAGAGGCGAGGAGCGCCTTGCCGTATCGGCAAGCCTGATCCTCGCCGACTCCCTCAGCTGTCTTCCTTGCCTAACCAGCGATAGATCACGCCACCAATCACCGCACCGAGCAGCGGCGCGACCCAGAACATCCACAACTGGGCGATGGCCCAGCCGCCGACCATCAGCGCCGGGCCGGTGCTGCGGGCGGGGTTGACCGAGGTATTGGTGACCGGGATCGAGATCAGGTGAATCAGCGTCAGGGCCAGGCCGATGGCGATCGGTGCCAGTCCCGCCGGAGCGCGTTTGTCGGTGGCGCCGAGGATGATCACCACGAACATGGCGGTCATCACCAGCTCGGTGACGAAGCCGGACGCCATCGAGTATTTGCCCGGGGAGTGCTCGCCATAACCGTTTGAGGCAAGGCCTGCGGCGATGTCGAAGCCTTCCTTGCCGCTGGCGATGTGGTAGAGCAGGGCCGCTGCCAGAATCCCGCCGATCACCTGGGCGATGACGTAGGCAGGCAGTTCCTTGGCCGGGAACCGACCGCCGACGACCAGACCGACCGACACGGCCGGGTTGAGATGACAGCCGCTGATGTGGCCGATGGCAAACGCCATGGTCAGCACCGTCAGACCAAAGGCCAGGGCCACCCCCAGCACACCGATTCCCAAGGGTGAAGACGCGGCAATGACCGCACTGCCGCAACCGCCCAACACTAACCAGAACGTACCCAACAACTCAGTGACTGAACGTTTGAACAGAGACATGAGAGTGTCCTTGATAGACGTACTATCGAGACTGGATCGAGTGGTGCTTCCTTGCAGATTTACGACAGGTTCCGTTCCGGAGCCTTGGGTCAGTACAGCAGGGTTCATGCGAATTTCCAGCAGGCGATAAAAAACCGCCAGAGCCCATAGTTAAAGGGCTCTGGCGGTTTTATCTCACGTTGATCGTTCCCACGCGGAGCGTGGGAACGATCAGAAGCGCGGTTCAATCGATGCCGACAAACCCTCCGGTCTGGTGCGCCCACAACCGCGCATACAACCCGCCATGGGCCAGCAGTTCGGCATGGTTGCCGCTTTCGGCGATCTTGCCGTTTTCCAGCACCACCAGCCGGTCCATGCGGGCAATGGTCGAAAGGCGGTGGGCGATGGCGATCACGGTCTTGCCCTGCATCAGGGTTTCCAGGCTTTCCTGGATCGCCGCTTCGACTTCCGAGTCCAGCGCCGAGGTCGCTTCGTCCATGATCAGGATTGGCGCGTCCTTGAGCAGCACCCGCGCGATCGCGATCCGCTGACGCTGACCACCGGACAGCTTCACCCCGCGTTCGCCGACATGCGCATCGAATCCTGTGCGCCCCTCGGCGTCCGACAGCAGCGGAATGAACTCATCGGCACGGGCCTTGCGCACCGCTTCCCAGAGTTCGGCGTCAGTGGCGTCGGGCTTGCCGTACAGCAAGTTGTCGCGGATCGAGCGGTGCAGCAGCGAGGTGTCCTGAGTGATCATGCCGATCCGCGCGCGCAGGCTTTCCTGGCCGACTTCGGCGATGTTCTGGCCGTCGATCAGGATCCGCCCGCCCTCGACGTCGTACAGGCGCAGCAGCAGGTTGACCAAAGTCGATTTGCCGGCGCCGGACGGGCCGATCAGACCGATTTTCTCGCCGGGTTTGATGGTCAGGTTGAGGTCGCCGATGATGCCTTTCTTCTTGCCGTAGTGAAAATCCACGTGCTCGAAACGCACTTCACCACGGGCCACGGCCAGCGGTTTGGCCTGCTCCCGGTCGGTGACGCTGACCGGTTGCGAGATGGTCTGCAGACCATCCTGGACCATGCCGATGTTTTCGAAGATACCGGTGACCACCCACATGATCCAGCCGGACATGTTGACGATGCGGATGACAAGGCCGGTGGCCAGGGCGATCGCGCCGACACTGATCAGCGATTGCGTCCACAGCCACAGGGCCAGCGCCGTGGTGCCGACGATCAGCAGGCCATTCATGGTGGTGATGGCCACGTCCATGCTGGTGACCACGCGGCCGGCCAGCTGGGCTTTTTCGGTCTGCTCCTGGATCGCCTCTCGGGCGTAATGCTGTTCGAAGTTGGTGTGGGCGAACAGCTTCAGGGTGGCGATGTTGGTGTAGCCGTCGACGATCCGGCCCATCAGCTTCGAGCGCGCATCGGAGGCTTCCACCGAGCGGTCCTTGACCCGTGGCACGAAGTAATAGAGTGCGCCGACGTAGGCCGCGATCCACGTCAGCAGCGGGATCATCAGGCGCCAGTCGGCCTCGGCGAACAGCACCAGCGAACTGATCGCGTAGATCAGCACGTGCCACAACGCATCCACCGCTTGCACGGCGGAATCGCGCAGCGAGTTGCCGGTCTGCATGATGCGCTGGGCAATGCGCCCGGCGAAGTCGTTCTGGAAGAAATTCAGGCTCTGCTTGAGCACGTAACTGTGGTTCTGCCAGCGGATCAGGCTGGTCATGCTCGGGCTCAGGGTCTGGTGCACCAGCATGTCGTGCAGCGCCAGGAACAGCGGGCGCAGCAGTAACGCTACCACCGCCATCCACGCCAGTTCGACGCCGTGCACCTTGAAGAAGTCGACGTTCGGCGTGCCCTGGGCGAGGTCGATGATGCGGCTCAGGTAGCTGAACAGTGCCACTTCGATCAGTGCACCGAACAGGCCGACGATCAGCAGGGCGACGAAGCTCGGCCAGACCTGCTTCAGGTAATAGGTATAGAAGGGCAGAACGCGGTCCGGCGGAGACGCCGTCGGGGCGTCGCGGAATATGTCGATCAGTTGTTCGAAACGGCGATAGAGCATCAGATAACCGCCCGGAGCACGGGCTCTCCTTTTATCAGTGTGAGCGGCGCGATGGGTAATCGGCGCCGCTCGATATGCCCTGTAAAGCTTAGTCGATGCGCTTGGCCGACTTGATGATCACAGGGTCGACCGGCACGTTTTGCATGCCCTGTTTGGTGGTGGTCTGGGAGTTGACGATGATGTCGACCACGTCCATGCCCTTGACCACTTTGGCGAACACCGCGTAACCGGCGTCACGGCCCGGATCGAGGAAGGCGTTGTCGGCCACGTTGATGAAGAACTGGCTGGTGGCCGAATCCGGATTGGAGGTACGCGCCATCGACAGGGTGCCACGAACGTTATGCAGGCCGTTGCTGGCTTCGTTCTTGATCGGGGCCTTGGTGTCTTTTTGCTGCATCTGCTGGGTGAAGCCGCCACCCTGGGCCATGAAGCCCGGGATCACGCGGTGAAAAATCGTGTTGTTGTAAAAGCCGCTGTCGACGTACTCGAGGAAATTCTTGGTACTGATCGGCGCCTTGACCGGGTCCAGCTCGATTTCGATCTGGCCGTTGGTGGTGTCCAGCAGCACGTGCGGTGCTTTTGCCGGCGTGGCAGCCATCAGGTTGGCAGCGAACAGCAGGGTGCCGGCGGCGAGGGCGAGTTTTTTCAGCATGGGTCAGTGATCCTGAGGGTGATTATCGGCTGTGGCGAGGAACTCCAGCAGCGTTTGATTGAAGCGTTCGGGCTGGTCGAGCGGGGTGGCGTGGCGCGAATCGGCGATTACCACCAGCCGCGCATCGGGCAGCAGTCTGACATAGGTTTCTTTCAGCGAAACGGGGGTGTAGTCCCGGTCGGCGCTGACGACGAGGGTTGGACAGGTGACCCGGGAAAGTCGTTCCTGGACCCCCCAGCCAACAATCGCATCGAAGCTGGCGAGATAAGCACGTTTGTCGTTTTTTGCCCAGCGCTCTGCCATCTTCTGGCGCAAATCGGCCTGCTCCGGTTTGGGGAACAGCTTGGCGCCAAGGGCCTTGCCGATGGTGGCGAGGCTGAGCACACGCATCAGGCTCCAGCGCTTGAACCACTGCCAGTAATCGTCGCGGGTACGCACCTTGACCTCGGGCGCGCTGTTGACGATGGTCAGGCTCTTGAGCATCCGCGGCTGATCGACGGCGAGCTGAAAGCCGATCATGCCGCCCATGGACAGCCCGGCGTAGTGCACCGGGCCGAGTTTCAAATGCTCGATCAGGGCGACGATGTCAGCGCTGAAGCCGGCGATGCTGTAGCGCTCGCGGGGCTTGTCGGAGCGGCCGTGACCGCGCACGTCCGGGACGATCACCCGGTAATGCGCGGCTAGGGCAGGAATCTGCATTTCCCAGTCCAGAGTGCTGGAGCCCAGACCGTGAACCAGCAGCAACGGATCGCCGTGGCCATATTCCTCGTAGTGCAGGTTGCAACCTTCATGCTCGAAATACGCCATCGGTGAACTCCGTGTCAGGCTTGTTCGGGGGCGGCGAACGGTGCGTCCAGCGGCAGGGTGTCGAAGGTGCGCAGCAGTTCGATGAGGATTTGCGTGGCTGGGCCCAAGGGTTTGTCCTTGTTCGAATACAGATAGAAGCTGGAGTTGCGGTTGCCGCCTCTGTCCAACGGTAGCAGCTTGAGCGAGCCGTCTTTCAGTTCCCGCTCGATCATGTGGCGTGGCAGCCAGGCGAATCCCAGGCCACTGCTGACGAACGTCGCAGCCGTGGCGAGACTGCCGACGGTCCAGCGCTGCTCGGCGCCGAGCCAGCCGACGTCCCGAGGTTGCTGGCGGCCGGAGTCGCGGATGACCACTTGCATCTGGGTTTCCAGGTCTTGAAAGCTCAGCTCGCGGTTGAGCCGATGCAGCGCATGATCAGGATGGGCGACGGCGACAAATTCGACATCGCTCAATTCCGCGCCGAGGTAACCGGGAATGCTCAGCCCGGTGATGGCCAGGTCGGCCACGCCTTCGAGCAGCACTTCTTCGACGCCCGACAACACTTCCTCACGCAGACGCACCCGGCAGCCACGGCTCTGCGGCATGAAAGCGGTCAATGCGCGCACGATACGGGCGCTCGGGTAGGCGGCGTCGACCACCAGCCGTACTTCGGCTTCCCAGCCCTGCTCCATATGATGGGCGAGGTCTTCCAGTTGGCTGGCCTGTTTCACCAGTTGTCGCGAGCGGCGCAGCAACACGCCGCCGGCTTCGGTCAGCACAGCCTTGCGACCGTCGATGCGCAACAGTGGCACACCGAGTTGATCCTGCATGCGGGCGACGGTGTAGCTCACCGACGATTGCGAACGGTGCAGGGCCTCGGCGGCCTGGGCGAATCCGCCGTGGTCGACCACGGCCTGCAACGTTCGCCATTGATCAAGGGTCACGCGGGGCGCTTTCATCAATAGCTCCTCTTGTCCTAAGCTGGCGGTCCCTCATGGAGACTGCCGAATGAAAAAATTCTGTTGTGTGTTGCTGGCGCTGCTTCCGCTGACTGCGTTCGCGTACCCGATCGATGTGGAAAAGGACCTCAACGGCCTGAAGATCGACTACAACGCGTTCGACACCGATAACGACATCGGCTCCATCCAGGTCAACAACTACGGCGACGTCGACGCGACCTGCAAGGTGGTATTCACCAACGGCCCGGAAGCGCCGCGCACGCGCAATATCGAGGTGGCGGCGGGCAAGCATAAAAACGCCACGGCCAAGTTCACCCGGACCATCATCAAGCTGCGCATCAAGCTGAGTTGCACCCCGAAATAGCGTCATGGGCCTGTGGGAGCGGGCTTCCACAGGCTAAGGCTTGCATCTAAACGAATTTTTCGATGCTTTGCAGCAATTATTTGCGCTTTTTCATCGATACGGCACTGTTTAACCTTCACTCCATCGACTTACAACATTCTCGGATGGAGGCTACACAACATGTCCCGCGTTCTGATCATCGAAAGCAGCGCCCGCCAGCAAGACTCGGTTTCCCGTCAACTGACCCAGACCTTCATCAGTCAGTGGAAAGCGGCGCATCCGGCCGATCAGATCACCGTACGTGACCTCGCCGTGAACCCGGTACCGCACCTGGACATCAACCTGCTGGGCGGCTGGATGAAATCCGCCGAGCAGCGCAACGACAGCGAGCAGGCCTCGCTGGACCGTTCCAACGAATTGACCGATGAATTGCTGGCCGCCGACGTGCTGGTGATGGCGGCGCCGATGTACAACTTCGCCATCCCGAGCACCCTGAAAGCCTGGCTCGACCACGTCTTGCGTGCCGGCGTGACCTTCAAATACACCGAAACCGGCCCGCAAGGCCTGCTCAGCGGCAAGCGTGCCTATGTGCTGACCGCTCGCGGCGGGATCTACGCCGGCGGCCCGGCGGATCATCAGGAACCGTACCTGCGTCAGGTGATGGGCTTCATCGGCATTAACGACGTGACCTTCATCCACGCTGAAGGCATGAATCTGGGCGGCGACTTCCAGGAGAAAGGCCTCAACCAGGCCAACGCCAAACTGTCCCAGGTCGCCTGATATGTTAATCGCCAGATAATCGCCGATTGTTCTAGTGACCTGGCGCAACCCCTTCAAGGCTCTACGCGCATCGAACCTCCCTTTGCACTTGTTGCTCCTGAGTGCTGTAGCCCGATTGAACGCTTTAGCGAGATCGGGCTTTTTTTTGCCCGGGATTTAGCGATGGCTGGCAAAAACCGCTATCGTCGCCGCCATTCGAAATCGAGGCGAGCATGGGCTATCTACTTTTTGTCACGCTGATCCAGGCGTTTTCCTTCAGTCTGATCGGCGAATACCTGGCCGGTCATGTCGACAGCTACTTCGCGGTGCTGGTGCGTGTGGTACTGGCCGGGCTGGTGTTCATTCCGCTGACGCGCTGGCGCTCGGTGGAACCGGCGTTCATGCGCGGCATGCTGCTGATCGGCGCGTTGCAGTTCGGCGTGACCTACGTCTGCCTGTACTTGAGTTTCCGCGTGCTGACGGTGCCGGAAGTGCTGCTGTTCACCATCCTCACGCCATTGCACGTGACGCTGATCGAAGACGCACTCAACCGACGCTTCAATCCGTGGGCGCTGATCGCCGCACTGGTGGCGGTCGCAGGCGCGGCCGTGATCCGCTACGACCGGATCAACCCGGATTTCTTCATGGGCTTTTTGCTGCTGCAACTGGCCAACTTCACCTACGCCGCCGGGCAAGTGCTGTACAAGCATCTGGTGGCGAAACACCCGAGCGATCTGCCGCACTACCGGCGCTTTGGTTTCTTCTACCTCGGCGCACTGGCGGTGGCGCTGCCGGCGTTCCTGCTGTTCGGCAAATCCAATTTCCTGCCCGAAGCACCGCTGCAATGGGGCGTGCTGGTGTTCCTTGGTCTGGTCTCCACCGCACTCGGTTTGTACTGGTGGAACAAAGGCGCGTGCCTGGTCAACGGCGGCACCCTGGCGGTGATGAACAACCTGCACGTGCCGGTGGGCCTGCTGCTGAACCTGCTGATCTGGAATCAGCATGAAGAGTTGGGTCGATTGTTCCTCGGTGGCAGCGTGATTCTGGCCGCGGTGTGGATCAGCCGGTTGGGGATTCGCAAGCCGCAGGCCATTGGCTGAATTGTCATTCCACCCCTTATTTCCACCGCGATAACTATGTACCGCACCTGACTACCGCTTGATCGACACGCTGTGCCCTACAGACAAGGAGTGACTGTATGGCACAGAACAATTTCAACGATGGAACGTCGGGAAGCGTCGTCATCCGAACCGGGCCGCCCGCTTCGGGTGGCGGCTCGGGTGGTGGTTTTGGTGGCGGTGGCGGGGTATCGGGCGGCTTCGGCAAGGTCAGCAAGAGAAGGCAAAAGGCTCGGGCCAAGGCCAAAGCCGAGGCAGCTCAAAAAAAGCAGGCAGAGCAGGCTGAGGCAACAGCCAAGGCACAAGCCGAAGCGGCACAGGCACAGGCCGCCGCCACGCAGGTTCAGGAACAGGCGCGTTATCAAGCGCTGATGCAGTTCCTGGCGGGATTGGCGCAGCGACATGACGCCATCAGGGCCGAGGTCGATCGTCGCTTTGCCGAAAGAACCAGGCAACTTGCGCCGCTTCTGGATCAGGAGATTTTGGCGGCGCGCAGGGCCCCTGACAGCCGCTACAGCGAGCGCTGGCAGCTCTACCTGATTACCAAGGAAAAAAATGAAATCGACGGGCTGATTGCCCGCAAATCCGTAGACCTCGATGCAAAGAACGCGACCGCCCGCGCCTTCGATGGTCAGGATCCGCTGATTCGAACTTCCAACGATTACCTGACACGACTCGGCCAGTTCGGCCAGGCGCTCGACGACGGCCACCGGATCTGGGAAAGCGCTTACACCGCCGCCCATGAGGCGCGATTACTTACCTCGCAGATCCATGCCCTGCGGGAAAAGTCCGCAGCTCTAGGCAGGCATCACGCCGAGCAGACCGTGGTCTGGCGTGCAAGGGAAGCGGTTTGGGAGGCTCAGCGCCAATACGCTGCGCAACGCGAGGCACGGGTTCGATTCAAGCAACAGGCCGATGAAGATGCGCGGGTCAGTCGAACCCGGCAGGCCAATACGCTGACCGTTCCGATGTCGTCGATGACGCACGGCGCGATGGTGTTGACGCGTTCCGGAGCACTCGTCGCCCAGCAAGCGGGTGCACTCATCGAGGCAGGTGTACGGCAAGCGGTCAAACACCTTCCCCTCGCCATGCTGGTTCCCCATCCGTCCACGGTATTGATCGGCGGGTTGGTGTATTCGCCAACGCTGGGTGATGGAGAACTGACGCCGGAGCAGCGACGACGATTGTTTCAGTCTGTCGCCGTGCCTGCCGAGGTGCTGGGGCTTTCTGATGAGCAGACGCTGCGCTCGATAGCCGATTCCGGCGGGTCGGTGGACATGCCTTATCGGCTCAAGCCTGAGGCCGTTGCGCAAGGCACCGCCGTCATTGCCGTCACCACCGGTAACGAGATCAGCCCCAGTGTGCCGGTCATCAATGCGGTGCCTGATCCGCTGACGGGCAACTACACCGCAGAAGTCCCCGGTTCACCACCCCGACACCTGCAGTTCACGCCCGATGCGAGCATCACCAAAGAGGTTCCGAGTCAGGGCCGGATAGCGCTGCTGCCACCGGTTGTTCAGGACTTGCCGAAGGGCGTCGACCTGCGCATTCAGGACTGCATTATCTGCGTGCCGGGTTCGGCGCCGATGTACCTGTCCTTCAACTTGCCACCCTTGGGCGCGGGCGTTGTCACCGGTAACGGTCAACCCGCGACGGCTGACTGGTGGAACACCGCCAGCCGCAGCACCGGTGCAGCCATTCCCAGTCAGATCGGCGACCAGTTGCGTGGGCGGGAGATTCAGTCGTTCGGCGCGTTTGACCAAGTGTTGTGGCAAACACTCGGTGAGCAATCCGCGTTGACCAGCCAATTCGACAAGGTCAACAAAAAACGCGTCGAGCAAGGTTTCGCCCCCTATGCGCCGAAGAGCACATGGGTGGGAGAACGCCGCGAGTTCGAACTGCGTTTTCAGGACGATGCATCAGTCGGCGAAAACCCGTTCAATCTTGACCGGGTCAGCATCGTCGCGCCGCAAAGTGCCCACGGACGACGTGGTGTTCTACCCGCCGTTCAGCCATGGCCGGTTCCTACAGTGGGCATTGGAACCTGGACCCCGTTGGTGCCGCCGGGCAGCGAACACCTCGGGCCGACCACCACACCGATTTCCCCGTCGACACCCACGGCTTATCCCGGCAACCCGTTCATCCCGATCCTACCGGCAAACGAGACGTTTCCGGCTGTCGATGAAGGGCAGGCGGGTGCGAGTATTCCGGGGTTCCCGGGGGATATGGAGCTGCCTTCACCGGATCTGGTGTTTGCCGGTCCACCGGTTGAGCCGCTGGAGGTCGGGCCGTACAACGAACTCAGTGGGCGAAGCAGGGGGGATGGGTTGGATATTGACCATATTCCTTCGCAGAAGGCATTGGAGTTGTACCTGCGGAATAATTTTCCCCATATGTCTCCGCGTGAGCGTCGAAATTTTCTTCAACGGGCTCCTAGCATTGCCATACCGTTTAATGTGCATCGAAAATTTAGTGAAACCTACGGGGGGCGTAATACCTCTTCAAAACAAGGACAAGATGCGATCAATATCGAGAGTTCAGTCGATCAGAATTTTGATGCGATAAAAACTGGATTGTTGGAAGCAGGGTTTGCTGAGGCGGAAGTTGAAGCTGGACGTAAAAAACTACATGGTCTTCACAAAGAGCAGGGGTGGTATTGATGAATTCTTTGAAGATTAGTGAGCTTATTGCAGGTGTAGGGCTTCCTTTTGGCGCTCTAGTCACACAGGGGTTGCTTGATGAACAGCCTCTGGTGGAGCTATATCCGGGGTGTGACTTGCAAGATCTTGAGATTGAAAACGGGGTGGAGCTGACATTTCTCGCCGAGTCCAAGAAGCTGGAGAGCGTATTTATCACCTTGGTCAAAACGATGCCTATGACTGTCATTTACGAAGGTGATCTTCCAACGCCCTTCAAGTCGGTTATGACACAAACCGATGTTCATGCAATTTTCGGAGCGGCTATGGAGACCCGGGGGCCGATAAAGATGCCCAAGCCAATGGGTCAAACTGGAGGTTGGGAATCCTATCTACTCGATCAAAATACCTATCCAGGTAAAAAGGTGGTGTTTCAATACACCGCTGACATGCAAGTCAAAACGTTGGTTTTTACCATGGTGGAAAAGTAGCAAAACTAAGTGTCTGAATGGTGTTTTCCGGAGATATGTTGTGATTTTTAAAGACAATCTTGAAGACTACACCGAGGTGGAGTTTTTAGAGTTTCTGCGCGCTCTTTATGAAGAAAGAGATGATATGTCTGCTGACGATTACGACGCTTTTATAATCAAGGGAGTAGAACACTTCGAGCGGGTGACGCAGCATCCTGATCGCTCGGATGTGATTTTTTACCCGAAAGAGGGGCAGGAAAGTTCGCCTGAAGGTGTTCTGCGTGTCGTGAAAGAATGGATCGTGCTCAGCGATAAGCGGGGATTTAAGCCAGAATGATTTTTCATAAGGAAAGGGATATGCAATGAAAAATACTGCACGTATCGAAGACTACACAGAGTCCGAATTCCGAGCGTTTCTTACAGAGCTTTTTGAGGGCGGAGAGGAACTGTCTGGTGACGAGTTTGATCGCTACATGATGAGACGCGTAACACATTTCGAGCTTGTCACCGAACACCCCGACCGCTCGGACGTCATCTTCTACCCCAAGGAAGGACGTGAAGACAGCCCCGAAGGCATTCTGAAAGAAGTGAAAGAGTGGCGCGCGCTCAATAACAAACCTGGCTTCAAACCTGAGTAACTTTGAAGCAAGTGACCAAGGACGGAGGGCATTCGCTTGAATGCCCTCCGGTGTCATGCGGACCTACAAGGAAGTTAAAAACCATGAAACTCAAACCAACCCTCGGCGATTACACCGAGCCGGAGTTCCTGGCACTGGTCGAGCGGATCTGGGCCGTCGATATGCCCAAAGCGGATCACGACCGATTGATCAATCATTTCGACCGGATTTCAGGTCATCCCAAAGGGGCCGATCTGTTGTTCTATCACCCCGAGGATGATCCCAATCCGAACTCCAGTGGCTCGGTCGTTTACTACGTCAAAGACTGGCACCGCAAACAGGGCCGGGTTGCGTTCAAAGGGCAGGCCGCTTCTGCGGCGGTTGCGCCTGCGCAAGGGCCACGGGCGCCGCTGGACCAAGCGCAGATAATCCGACAACGCATTGCCCAGACTCAGGCTGAGGTGCAAAAAATCATTGCCGATCTGGCCGTTTCCGAGCGCGCCGCCCAGGCGGCACTCGCGGATCTGCAACTGCGCATCAGCCATTTGCGCCAGCAACTGAGTACGCAAGTGCTCATTGCTCAACGAGAACTGGATATACGTGCGCTGGAGGGAAGCGAATTTGAGTCCCGCCTTGCCCTGCAACGCTATCAATTCTGGAAGCTGCGCGTGCAACTCAAAAGAGACAATGCACAGCGCGAAGTCACGTACGCTCGGGCGGAAAAAGGACAGTGGCAAGGTATTGCGCAGCAGATCAGTGCTGTTTATGACGGCTATGGGGCGAAGTTGAATCAACTTAATGCGCGTCTCAGACAGCTTCAAACTGAGGCCGAAGCGCTGTTGTCTACGGCGCAGACTCAACTTGTTGGTCTACGCGATCAGCAGCAACTCGGGCCCGCGCAGGTCGGAGGGCAGCTGTTTGCCCCGCTGGCTTTCGTCAATGCACGCCCGGCAATCCTGGTCGATGGCGCACTTTCACGAACATTGGAAGGACCTCGTGTCGATCTGCAAAAAGCCATTCGCTCGGCGGTGGCAGAGTTCACCTGGCAGATCACTTCAAACGCCCGGACCGATCAAGTTCAGTATGCGGCAGTGCTACGGTTCGACTTTCGCAGCCGAGCGGAAGTTGGCCGTTATGGAGTTTGCGTTCCTCTGGCGGAATTTCTGCCGATTGAAGGAACGGACTGGTTGTCTCTGGCGGCAACCCTTGGAAGGGTCAATGTTCCGTTCAGAATGACTAGCGGTACTTATGCCGTGCCGGTCGGCACCCTGTCGCAGGGCGTCAGAGAAATCAAAACCTTGTTTCAGGTGGAACTGGCACCGAGCAGTGTTGCAATTACGGCGTCTGGCGTAAGAGTTCGCTCCGCGATCTGGAATGAGTCTTCTCAAACCTACCGTTTCACCGCCGATGGAGCCACACCCATCACTGTGAGCTGGTGCCATCCGGACACGCTGGAGGTTTTCCGGCCACCCACCTCCATTGCTGATTATCGACTGGGCACGGTTCGATCATCGCCGGTGCCATTACTGGAAACATTCACCGCTCCGGCAACGCTTGCTTACGATGACTATGTCGTGGTGTTCCCTGCCGATTCGGGCCTGGAACCTGTGTATGTGATGTTCAGGAATCCACTGGAGTTTGCCCAGGAAGCCGGCACTACTCCGGCGCCAGTTGCCCCACCAGAAACGCGATAAACGCCCGGGTCTTCTGCGGCACTCGCCGGGCTGACGAATACACCGCGTTGATAGTGATCGCCGGGGCTTGCCATTCGCACAGCACCGGCACCAGTCGTCCGGCTGCCAATGCTTCTTCGACGATGAAGTCCGGCAGCAGCGCAATGCCCATGCCGGCCTCGGCCGCTTGCGCCAGCAGGTCGCCGTTGTTGGCGTGCAACGGCCCGGTCACGTTCACGCGCTGGGTCTCCTTGCCATTACACAATTGCAGGCTGACGCCACTCTGCAGATAGCCGTAGTTCAAGCATTGATGTGAGCGCAGATCCTGCGGGGTCTGCGGCGTGCCCGCGCGTTCGAGGTAAGCGGGGGAGGCGACCATGATTCGTGGGGCAGGCGCCAGTTGCCGGGCGATCATGGTCGAGTCGGGCAGGCTGGCGATGCGGATGGTCACGTCGAACCCGCCGCGCACGGGATCGACCTGCTGGTCGCTGAGCACCAGTTGCAGCTCGATGTTCGGGTGCTGCTCGTGGAACAGCGGAATCAGCTTGCCCAGCCGTCGCAGGCCGAACGACATCGGTGCGTTGACCCGCAACACCCCGCGCAATTCGCCCACCCCGTCCCGCGCTCGCTGTTCGGCCTCGTCCAGTGCCGCAATCACTTCCCGCGCCGCTTCGAAATACTCGGCGCCGGCTTCGGTCAGGTGCAGGCTGCGGGTGGTGCGTTGCAGCAGTTGCACGCCGATGGCTTCTTCCAGCGCCTGAATCTGTTTGCTGACTTTCGAGCGGGGCACGTCCATGGCCCGGGCGGCGGCTGCGAAGCCGTTCTCGCCGACCGTCACCACGAAGGCGCGCATGCATTCGATGCGATCCATGATTGTCCCTATTTTAGAATCAATGATTCTCGATTTTATGGAATTGTCCCTTTATCGGCTAGCCCCTAAAGTGACATCCAAGCCGAGACAACAACGCCGAAGACGGCAAGCCACTCGACTCACCCATTACCCAATCGAAACTCTGAATCGACATCAAAAGGAACGCGCCATGTCTATCCGTGAACTGCTGAACCCAACCAACTCCGCCCTGATCCTGATCGACCACCAGCCGCAAATGGCTTTCGGCGTGCAGTCGATCGACCGTCAGACCCTGAAGAACAACACCGTCGGCCTGGCCAAGGCTGCCAAGATCTTCAACGTACCGACCATTTACACCTCGGTCGAAACCGAAAGCTTCAGCGGCTACATCTGGCCGGAACTGCTGGCGGTACACCCTGAGCAGAAGCCGATCGAACGCACCTCGATGAACTCCTGGGAAGACAAGGCGCTGGTTGACGCGGTCAAGGCCACCGGCCGCAAGAAACTGATCATCGCCGCGCTGTGGACCGAAGTCTGCCTGACCTTCCCGGCCCTGGAAGCCCTGGCCGAAGGTTACGAGGTGTACATCGTCACCGACGCGTCCGGCGGCACCACCAAAGAAGCCCACGACATGTCGGTACAGCGGATGATTCAGGCCGGTGCGGTGCCGGTGACCTGGCAACAGGTGCTGCTCGAGTACCAGCGTGATTGGGCGCACAAAGACACTTATCAGGCGGTAATGGACCTGGTGCTGGAACACAGCGGTGCGTACGGCATGGGCGTCGATTACGCCTACACCATGGTGCACAAGGCACCGCAGCGGCAGGCCTGATAAATCGGCGGGACAAAAAAAGACGCAACCTGGGTTGCGTCTTTTTTGTTGAGCTCAAGAAAGCTCTACATCAGATGTTTTTCGGCTTCCGGAATATGGCTCGCGCCAAGGACTGCCGGCAATATCCCGGAACGCAAATCCCCACCACTCGGCTGCTGATACAGGCTCAAGCCAAACTCCGGCAGCACCGCCAGCAGGTAATCGAAAATATCCCCCTGGATCCGCTCGTAATCGGCCCAAACCGTGGTGGTGGTGAAGCAGTAGATTTCCAGCGGAATGCCCTGGGCGGTGGTCTGCATCTGGCGGACCATGCAGGTCATGTTCGGCTGGATCTCCGGGTGGCTCTTCAAGTAAGCCAAGGCATAGGCGCGGAACGTACCGATGTTGGTCATGCGCCGACGGTTGGCCGACATCGCCGCGACATTGCCCTGCGCCTCGTTCCAGGCCTTGAGCTCGGCTTTCTTGCGGCCCATGTAGGCGGTCAGCAGGTGCACCTGGGAGAGTTTCTCCTCTTCATCGTCGCGGATGAAGCGCACACCGCTGGCGTCGATGAACAGGCTGCGCTTGATCCGCCGCCCGCCGGACTGCTGCATGCCGCGCCAGTTTCTGAACGATTCGGACATCAGGCGCCAGGTCGGGATCGAGACGATGGTCTTGTCGAAGTTCTGCACCTTGACCGTGTGCAGGGTGATGTCGACCACGTCGCCATCGGCGCCGACCTGCGGCATTTCGATCCAGTCGCCGACCCGCAGCATGTCGTTGCTGGTCAGTTGCACACTGGCCACGAACGACAGCAGGGTGTCCTTGTAGACCAACAGGATCACCGCCGACATCGCACCCAGACCCGACAGCAGCAACAGCGGCGAACGGTCGATCAGGGTGGCGACGATGATGATCGCGCCGAACACGTACAGGACCATTTTCGCCAGTTGCACATAACCCTTGATCGAGCGGGTGCGAGCGTGTTCGGTGCGGGCGTAGATGTCCAGCAGTGCGTTGAGCAGGGCGCTGACCGACAGCAGCAGGAACAGAATGGTGAACGCCAGGGCCACGTTGCCGAGGAACACCATGGCGGTCTTGCTCAGTTCCGGCACCAGGTGCAGGCCGAACTGGATCACCAGCGACGGCGTCATCTGCGCCAGACGCTGAAACACCTTGTTATGGCGAAAGTCGTTGATCCAGTGCAACGCAGGCTGGCGACCGAGCATGCGGCTGGCATGCAGGATCAGGTAGCGCGCCACTCGTCCGAGCACCAGCGCGATCACCAACAACAGGAGTAGCGCCAGGCCGGCGTGCAGGAGCGGGTGCTGATCGAGGGCACCCCAGAGGTCTTGGGCGTTGAGCCAGAGCTGTTTGAAATCCATGAGCGAAACGATTCTTCTGTGAGACGCGACGGGCGATTAGAGCATTTAAGACGCTGTGTATTACCGTTGGAGACAAATCGAGCAACAAAAAAGCCACTGATTACGGCGGATTTCACAAAGAAACTCGGCCTGAGCGCTCGAAACCGGTAACCTATGCAGCTGATTTTTTGCATATCTTCGAGGTAGCACCCGTGTTTTCCCAATTCGCCCTGCACGAACGCCTGCTCAAAGCCGTGGCCGAGCTGAAATTTGTCGAGCCAACGCCTGTGCAAGCCGCGGCCATTCCGCTGGCGCTTCAGGGGCGTGACCTGCGGGTGACGGCGCAAACCGGTAGCGGCAAGACCGCCGCTTTTGTCCTGCCGATCCTCAACCGCCTGATCGGCCCGGCCAAGGTTCGCGTCAGCATCAAGACCCTGATCCTGCTGCCGACCCGCGAGCTGGCCCAGCAGACCCTTAAGGAAGTCGAGCGCTTTTCGCAGTTCACTTTCATCAAGTCCGGCCTGATCACCGGCGGTGAAGACTTCAAGGTCCAGGCCGCCATGCTGCGCAAGGTGCCGGACATCCTGATCGGCACCCCGGGCCGGATGATCGAGCAACTGAACGCCGGCAACCTCGACCTCAAAGAAGTCGAAGTGTTGGTGCTCGACGAAGCCGACCGCATGCTCGACATGGGTTTCGCCGAAGACGTGCAGCGTCTGGTCGACGAATGCCCGAACCGTCAGCAGACCATGCTGTTCTCCGCCACCACCGGCGGTTCCGGCCTGCGCGAGATGATCGCAAAGGTGCTGAACAACCCCGAGCACCTGCAGCTGAACGCGGTCAGCCAACTGAACGACACCACCCGTCAGCAGATCATCACCGCCGACCACAACCAGCACAAAGAACAGATTGTGAACTGGCTGCTGGCCAACGAGACCTACCAGAAGGCCATCGTCTTCACCAACACTCGGGCCATGGCCGACCGCATCTACGGTCGCCTCGTCGCTCAGGAATACAAGGCGTTCGTGCTACACGGCGAGAAAGACCAGAAGGATCGCAAACTGGCGATCGACCGTCTGAAGCAGGGCGGCGTGAAAATCCTGGTGGCTACCGACGTGGCGGCCCGTGGTCTGGACGTTGACGGCCTGGATCTGGTGATCAACTTCGACATGCCACGCAGCGGCGACGAATACGTGCACCGCATCGGTCGTACCGGCCGTGCCGGCAACGACGGTCTGGCGATCTCGCTGATCTGCCACGGCGACTGGAACCTGATGTCGAGCATCGAGCGCTATCTGAAGCAGAGCTTCGAGCGCCGCACCATCAAGGAAGTCAAAGGCACCTATGGCGGACCGAAAAAGGTCAAGGCCTCGGGCAAGGCCGTCGGTGTGAAGAAGAAAAAGACCGACGCCAAGGGCGACAAGAAGAAAACCGCCGCCAAGACCCCGACCAAGCGCAAGAGCGCCAACCGTCCGAAACCGGACGCTCTGGTGAGCAGCGACGGCATGGCCCCGCTGAAACGCCGCAAGCCGGCAGCGCCAGCGGTGGAATAAACCGTTTCAGGCAACCAATAAAAAACCCGGACACGGTCCGGGTTTTTTATTGCCTGGGTTTATCAACTGCCCAGCAGGCCAGTGGTGTCGGCGTCAAAACGCCGCTTGGCCTGATCGGCCGCCGGTTTGAGCTGTGCGAGCAGGGCAGCCTCGCTGTACAGCCCGGTCAGTGCCAGCTCTTTTGGCGTTGGCTCGATCGGGATCAGCACGTCTTCGTCCGCCGCATGCAGCCAGATCGCCACGAAGTGCAGCGACGACACAAACAGCATCCGCAGCTCAACGGTTTTGCCCTTCAGCTGCGGTGATTGTTCCGCCAGTTTCAGCGCACCGACCGTGGCGGCCGCCAGGTTGCCGTGGTTCAGCGAGGCGAACTCGACGTGACCGCGTACTTCGGCCAATTGCGCATCGGCAATTGATACCCCGCCAGAAAACACCAGGTAATGCCAGTCGCCGACTCGGGCGTTTTTCAGGCCTTTGCCCTGGCTCAAGTCGTCCAGACTGAGCGAGTAGCCGCGATAGGCCTCGCTGAGGCTGATCCCGGTGGGCGCGGCGCTGGCGAACTGGCGATTGACGCCGAAACCCTGGGTCTGCAACGCGGCCTGCAGGGCCGGACGCAAGGTCTGGACGCCGTTGGAAGGCGCTTTTGGATAAGTCAGTTTCATGATGCCGCCCCCTGGTTTTTCGCCGTGAAGTAGGTGTGGGTCCAGTTACCGCCGCCGTTGTAGGAGCCGGGGAAGGCACTCAGCGCGCGGGTCGAATAGCCGTAGATCGAGTCCGCGACCAGCACGTAATTGCCGTTGGTGCCATAGATCGCCAGGAAGTGCGCACCGCCACCGTACCAGGCACAGCGCAGGCCTATCGGGCGGCCCATATTGATCTGGTTCTGGATGGCCGACATCTGTAGCGAGCCCGAATTCATGCCGTTGAAACTGCGGGTGATCTTCAGCGCTACGTCCAGATAGCCGTACACGTTGCACGGCCCCGGTTGATTGCAGCAATTGCGATCCAGCGCGGCACTGGCAACGGCGCATTGGGTCCAGGACCCGGTGCCGTAATAATTGCCGACCGAGGCGGAAGCGGCGGCCCAGCACCAGTTGGTCTGGGTCTGTTGCTGCATGATGAAGTTCAGGCTGGCGGCCGCGAGGGCGCGTTGTTGAACAGCTGCCTCGACCTCGACCAGTTGCGGGTCGAGCAGATGGCTGATCAGACATTCGGGCAGGGTGTTGCCAGTGAATGCCGTTGTCTCAGTGGTTAACATTTTTCAATCCTCCATGAATGAAAACAAACGTTCCGCGTTTGCGGGATAACGCTATTGCCGAGCGATCGGTGCTAAAGGGTTGCCATCTCCGATGGCCGGTTCCGATCAGGCTCGGGGTAACCCTAGGTGTGAATATGCATTTGTGCAAATAACAAAATGCACCAATGCAAATTTAAGGACAAAAGAAAGCAGGCCTTGGTATCGATCCAGCCGGATCGATACCAAAGCCTGCCGTTGTCTGCGCGGGTGCTATCCCTCGGTTTTCTTCTCGGCCGAACCCAGTTCCTTCAAGCGCTGATCGATCAACTGGCATTTGTCCGGCAGATCGGCGGAGGCAGTGCCCAAGTCCATTTTCTGCAACTCGGCGTTGATCTCTTTGGCCTTGGTCGGGTTTTGCTCGGTGAGCTTCGCGACTTCCTTGGCCAGTTGCTCGCGTTTGGCGGTGGCTTCTTCCGGCGTACAGGCCCAGACGGGCAGGGCGCAGGCAAGCGTGGCGGCGAGGGTGAGCTTGAGCAGGGTTTTCATGGGGGCAGGCCTCAGTTCCGGTTAAGGCGGGTTAACCGGTTGAGGGTTTTGGCCGAGCGAAAGTTCAGTTTCTGTATTGAAGGTTTGCCCTGTAATTGACCGTTTTCGGGGGCTCCACTAGGATGCGCCACTATATTGATATCAACTGGCACTGAAGGATCGAACATGCTTTCTAGAGTTGTCACCGCGGGCCTGCTGCTGGCGCTGGCCGGTTGCACCAACGTCAAGGTCGAGCCGGTGGCTCCTCAATACAAGATCTCGACACTGTGCATCGAGGAAAATCCGAAAGTGGTCGTGGGCGACTTCGTTGCTGGCGTTCAAACAGTGTTGCGTCGCCACGGCATCGACAGCCAGGTGTATACCGCTCCGGTTCCTGCCAACTGTGAATATCGCTTGAACTACACCGCCATCCGCTCCTGGGATCTCTCCATGTACTTGTCCGATGCCACCGTTCGACTTTACAAGGGCGAGCAGCAAATCGGTTTTGCCCATTACAACCTGACAAACGAGGGCGGTTTCGATTTGTCGAAACTGGCCTCGGTCGAGGAAAAAATGGCGCCGGTGTTCAACCAGCTGTTGGGGCAAAAACAATGAGCCCGTTTATCCAGCGTCTCTCGGCCCTGTTGTTCCTGCTGATGCTGAGCGGGTGCAGCCACCATCAAACTGCTCAACCGTACTTCGAGCCGCCCCAGCCACCGCAGGGCAAGGCGCTGGTCTACATGATGCGTTCGCAGGTGATTCAGGGCAGTTTCTACGACAGCATTTTCAGCATCAATGACAGTGCGGTCGTGGCACTCGGCAGCAAAAACTATTCGTGGGTGTATGTCAGCCCTGGTTTGCACAAGGTTTCCGCAGGGCAGCGCCCGAACCCCGGCAATGTCTTCCTGAACCTGCCCGTCGAGGCGGGCAAAGAGTACTTCGTCGAATACACACAGGAAAACATGATGGAACTGATCCGGTTGCGCAAACCGGAGGAGGGTAAGCCCATGGTTCGCGGTTACGAATACTTGCGGGTCGAGTGATGTTCTCGGGTAACGAATTCAAGGCGGACGTGCTGGGTGATCCGCCCCTTTGCCGTTGTGAACCCAGGAAGGACACGCGATGACCGAAGATAAGATTTACCAAAGGCTCGGACAGCTGTTGGTCGATGAGGCGCCTGAGTCAGCGATGAGAGTGATCGTTGATGTGGAGCTTTCGCCCGAGGACGATCACTGTCAGTTGCTGTTTGATTATGTCGACGGAAAAGGCGAGCGGGACTGGTTCAGTCCGAGCAGTGGTGAGGTTGACCGCATTGTCATGAACAGCCTGGTTGCCCTTAGAAAGTTGCACAGAGCGCAAAACCTTACGGCCGGACTACCCGCGTGGAACGCCTGTGAGATTGCCATGGACATTGTGGGCGGCAAGTTGGAAATCGACTTCAGGTATGACGAGACGCTTTATCTGCAGACTGACTGACGCAAAGCATCCTTAGCGACTGGCGTCGCTTTACCGTATTTGAAGCAGAGACAGATTCAAAAGGTCGAACAATCTGTCTCGCTTCATCGCAATCAAGTGGCGATCAGGTCGCGTGGCAGCAACTGGATTTCGTTTCTCCCTCATACCGGTCATGGTGCCGCACCCATTCCATGATCTCGTCCTCATTGCGGCCCTTGGGCGTGAGGTCGAGGTAGTTGTAGGCGCCGACCAACAGGTCGAGGCCGCGGGCATAGGTTGAGTAAGTGTGGAAAATGTCGCCGTTGTCGGCGCGATAAAACACGCTGAGCCCGGGCATTTCTTCCTCGACGCTGTCGGTCTTTTCGTAGTTGTACGTAGCCTTGCCTGCCTCGACATCTTCAGCGCGGGCGCACACGCCAAAGTCGTAGTTGAAATCGCAACCGTCCGACGACACCCAGTCGAATGTCCAGCCCATCCGCCGCTTGAAGGCCTGGAATTCGGCGAACGGTGCGTGGGACACCGCCACCAGCGCAATGTCGTGATGGGCCAGGTGTTGGTTGGCGCCGTCGATGTGGTCGCTGAGGAATGAACAGCCCGGGCAGCCTTCCTCCCAGCCCTTGGCGAACATGAAGTGGTAAACGACGAGCTGGCTGTGTTTGCCGAACAGGTCGGCAAGTTTCAATTCGCCGTTCGGGCCCATGAAGCGGTAATCCTTGTCTACCTTCACCCAGGGCAGGGCGCGGCGTTTGGCGCTGAGCCGGTCGCGTTCCTTGGTGAAGGCCTTTTCATCGGCCAGATGCTGCTTGCGGGCGGCGAGCCATTCTTCGCGCGACACCACCGGATGATTCTCAACGTTCATGATGATTTCTCCTGCGGGGTTGAAACCGTCTGTCGCAGACTAGTCGTTCAACCACCCGGGAATTCGACAGACCGCCGGTCGGTCGGGGCGCCGAATAATCCTGAACGGTGACGCAGCGCTCCGGTCACAACCTGTGAACGCGCCAAAAAATCACGCGCACCGGAGGTTGAATCAGGATGACGACTTATAACTGGGATTTGATTGAGCGCCTGCTGCATGAAGTGCAGAACGGCGCGGGCCACAGCTTTGCGCCACGGTCTTTTGCCGAAGACTATGCGGCGGAAAAAGCGGCGGCGGGCGAGCCGATCGAGAATCTGGATCACCTGAAAACGCTCGCCTGCGACTACGAAAAGCTGCTGCTGGAGCGCGGCTACATCGAGCCCCGTGGCGAAGATGAAGGCAGTACCGGCAACAACTTCAGCCTGACCCCGCGTGGCTCCAGCCTGTTGAGCCTGATCGACAGCAGCATTCCCGGCAACGATCATCCGCGTCAGGTGCTCGATGAGCAGGAAGATGCGCTGGATGAGCTGACATTCGATGAGGTGGCCTCCAAGGCGCAGATTGCCTGAGGCGTTGCACGAAAAACCGTGGGAGCGATTTTGCTCGCTCCCACATGGGTTTTTCAGTGATCTCAGCTTTTTTGTGCGGCCTTCAGGCACTTCAAGTCATTGAAGTCCTTGCGCACCCCTTCGATTTTTTTCAACAGGCGCTGCCTTTGCTGCGGCGTGCTCTCTGCCATCAGGTCGACGAACAGCGAACGGGCCTGCGCCTCGGTATTGGCGTAGGCCTTTTGGTAATCCGCTGTCCATAAACGCTCGCGATTGACCAGAAGCGTCTCGATCCGTTGTGGGAATTCAGGACTTTTGCGTTGCGCCACCGCCGCGCTGAACTGCTTCTGCCAATGCGCACGGTTGGCGATCCACTGGGTGTTCTGATCGCCCAGGGCGGTTGACCAGGCCATCACCCGCTGTTCCTGTTTGGCGCTCAACGGGCCGAGCCAATCGTTGAGACGCTTGTCCATGCGCGCGCCTCGTTCGGCAATCTGCTGCGCCAGTGGTGGCTTGAGGTATTCCTGCTGGCGCTTTTGCAGATCCTTGGCAAACGCGTCGTTCATTTCAGCGACCTGCCGATCATCCAGCCCTTGCAGCAATTCAATCGCCGACGGGGTGATTTCCCGGGCGGTTTCGGCGATCGCCTGCTTGGCTTCTGCGGTGCGGGCCTGGAGCGCTGCGTCGGTGACCTGATTGGTCTCGACCATGGTTTGCAGGCGATCCAGCCAATCGAGATAACCCGGCAATTGCGTGGTGCAATGCCAGTTCAAGTGTTCCCTGAGTCGCTCGTTGAACCAGTCCTTCTGCTCGCCGTTCATGTCCAGGTAGTCGCTGAGCGTCCACGGAATGATCACGTCAAGATTGCGATAGGCCAGGCCAACACGGCTGCAGGCGCCGAGGGCGAGGGTCAGGATCATTAGAACTGCGATGCGTTTGAACCAGCTAGACATGGGCGAGTCCTTGCGAAAGCCAGCCTTGAGGGTCTGATTCTCATGTGAACACAGGATGGCCCCGGCAGTTCAGCCCATCAAAAGAACGGGCGTTCGGCCTTGAGCGTGACCAGCCCGTCGCACTGACTGTTATGCCCGGAATAGGCCGAGCAATCGCTGCCGCTGAGGCTCGAATTGCTGTAGATCAGGTCGAGGTCGATGCCCATGAACGGCCGGGAAAGTTTCACCGACCAATCGGTAAAACTGCTGACATAACCCCCGTCCACCGAGACCGGCGTGTTGAGTTGATGGGTGGTGTATTTCATGCTGATCCCGATACCGAACGGCTGATTGCCGCCCAGGTCGGCAAACAGGGTGTTGTTCTGTTTGTCCGGATCGTTGCTCAGGGCGATGCCGATCCGGCTGCCGAGCAGGGTCAGGCCACCGAACAGTTCCTGGCTGTCGAGGGTGTCGACCTTGGGGTAGCTGTAATGGATCATCCCGACTTCGTAGCCGAGGGTCTGATCGAAAGGTTGTTTAAAGCCGACGTAGGAGTCGATTTCGAGATTCTTCCCCGGCGTGAGGCCCATGCTCGGTGCGTACTGGCCTACATACAGGCCGCTGTCGTGGCTCAGGTCCAGACCGCCGTGGAACGAGCCGACTGCCGAAGGTTTGACCAGCCCCTGGGCCATGCTGCGGCTGGGCGTGGTGCCGAGCTTGAGGTCGAAGTCACCGAGTTCACGCTGGAAAATCTGCGCGTGCGCGGCCGTGCTCGCCAGCAGGCCTACAAGCAATAAACAGGATGATTTGAGCATGCGTCACTCCTTGAGCAGCGAGCGCAGGGCGATAAAGCCTGCTGAAACGCTTGATCCAGACGCGTGCAAGGATACCGGCGAATGATCGGCATCGAGGGCCGTTCGTCGATTTCTGCTGTTTTACAGGTTTGATTAAACGCGAGAGAGGTCTTGCGAGGGATCCGGTCCAGACGCTTCGAAGCTCAAAGCGCCTTTGGACTGGTGTGCTGCGGGGGTGTTACTTCTTGCCCAGGCTGATCTGCTTGGACGGGCCGAACGTCTGGCCGCTGACGCCCTTGGCAATTTGCTGGATTTCGCCGCCGGACTTGAGGAATGCCGCGATCTGATCGTTGATCGATTCGCTGGTTTCAACGGCTGGAGCTGGCTTTGCTTTGCTGGAGGATGCTTTTACACGCATGGCGGCCATTAACCTGTAGAAAAGTAACTCGGCCAGGCATCGTACAGGAATAACTTGACAATTGCTTGGTAAATATCCCCCGGAATAACCCAGTGGGCGGGTGGATTATTCGTGATTAATTATTCGAAATATCCCGCTAACCTGCTGTTTTAAATAACAACATTTAGGCGATTCCATGATGTTCGGCGCTGTCGGGAACGCGTGATAGCCGTCACGCTGGCCTGACGAGCGGCGTCCATCCAACCCGAAATCCAGGAAAATCAAGGCCTCCCACAGATTTTCGCGCGGCCGGCCGATCGGACGGCCAACCAGCACGGCAAAACCGGGTAGAATGCCGCCCACGCAATGAGGGTATTGGAAATGGCTTTAGTCGGGCGTTACAACAGTTTGCAAGTGGTTAAACACACTAACTTCGGTTTATATCTGGACGGCGGTGCCGACGGCGAAATTCTTTTGCCCAACCGTTATATCCCCAAAGATATTCCCAGCGAAGATGAAGACTGGCTCAATGTTTTCATTTATCTGGACAGCGATGACAAACTTATTGCCACCACTGAAAAACCAAAAGTTCAGGTCGGTGAATTTGCCAGTTTGAAAGTTGTTGAAGTCAACAGCATCGGCGTGTTTCTCGATTGGGGCCTGCCGAAGGATCTGCTGCTGCCTTACTCCGAAGAAAAACGCCAGATGACCGCCGGCGAGTACTGCGTGGTGCACGTCTACCTCGACAAACACACCCGCCGCATCACCGCCACCGCGCGCCTGGATCGTTATCTGGACAAGACCCCGGCCAACTATAGCGCTGGGCAGGAAGTTGATCTGCTGGTCGCCGAAGCCACCGACATGGGCTTCAAGGCAATCATCAACAACAAGCACTGGGGTCTGATTCACAAGAATGAAATCTTCAAGTTCATGCGTTCCGGCATGCGCGAGAAAGGTTTCATCAAGGAAGTGCGCGCCGACGGCAAGATCAGCCTGAGTCTGCAACCGGTAGGGCAGGAAGCGGCCAGCAGCCTGAACTCGAAGATCCTCGCCAAGTTGCGCGAAAACGATGGCACCCTGGCCGTCAGCGACAAGAGCGATCCGGCACTGATCAGCAGCCTGTTCGGTGTCAGCAAGGGCAATTTCAAGAAGGCCATCGGTTCGTTGTACAAGAACGGTCAGATCGTCATTCATGCCGATCGCATTGAACTAACCTGAGTCTTGCGTGGCCCATGTTGCATGGGCTTACTTGAGATCGGCAGATGAAAAAAGCGTTGATTGCCTACGTTGCCACACTGCTGGCGTTTCTTCTGCTCGACGGGCTCTGGCTCGGCGTGCTGATGGCGCCGACCTATCGTGAACTGCTCGGTTCGCTGATGCTCGAAAAACCGTTGCTGGTACCAGCAGCGATTTTTTATTGCCTGTACGTTTTCGGCTGTGTGGTGTTTGTGGTGCTGCCGTCGCTGACCTGGCAACGCGCCGCCCGCATGGGCGCGCTGCTCGGGTTGGTGGCTTATGGCACCTATGACCTGACCAATTGGGCGACCTTGCGCGGCTGGTCGATGCAGGTGTCGCTGATTGATTGGGCCTGGGGGACGTTTGCCACGGCGCTGGCCTGTACGGTCGGGTTTTGGGCCGCTCGCCGAGGCTGACGGCGGGCATGACGCAACAGGGCAATTGCATGTCTTTGCCGGGCGGCAATTTCTGTCCGACTGGTTGATAATCCCTGCCATCCTTTTTAGCCCCGGACAAAGAGCCGGGGCTTTGTTTGACCATTGGAAAAACTGCCATGTCGTGTGTGTTCGAGGTGTCGAAGTGAGCGTCAGTCGGCGCAGTGCCGACGGTTTTGCCCTGCAAGTGATGATCGGCCTGTGCCTGATCTGGGGCGTGCAGCAGGTGATGATCAAGTGGGCGGCGACCGACATTGCGCCGGTGATGCAGGCGGCGGGGCGGTCGGGAATTTCCGCGTTGCTGGTAGGACTGCTCATCTGCTGGAAGGGCGGCTGGGATCAGGTAGGTAGCACCTGGCGCGGCGGCTTGCTGGCCGGTGCCTTGTTCGGTCTGGAGTTCCTGTTCATCTCCGAAGGCTTGCAGTTGACCACGGCGGCGCACATGTCGGTGTTCCTTTACACCGCACCAATCTTCACCGCGCTGGGTGTGCATTTCCTGTTGCCGAGCGAGCGTCTAAGACCGGTGCAATGGCTGGGGATCTTCATGGCATTCGTCGGGATCGCCGTGGCGTTTGCCGGCGGTGTGTCGTGGGACAACCTCGACCGCCGGATGTTGATGGGCGATGCCCTCGGCGTGCTGGCCGGCGCCAGTTGGGGCGCAACCACCGTGGTGGTGCGCGCCTCGCGTCTGTCGGAAGCGCCGGTGACGCTGACGCTTTTTTACCAGCTGATTGTCGGCTTCATCGGCCTGTTGCTGATCGCGCTGCTCAGCGGCCAGATCACCCACGTCAGCCTGACCGTCGTAGCCGTGGGCAGCGTGCTGTTCCAGGGACTGGTGGTGTCGTTCTTCAGTTACCTGACCTGGTTCTGGCTGCTGCGCCGTTATCTGGCGGCCAACCTTGCGGTGTTTTCTTTCATGACGCCATTGTTCGGCGTGACCTTCGGCGTAGTGCTGCTCGGCGAAGAACTCAGCCTGAACTTCATCGTCGGTGCCGTGCTGGTGTTACTCGGCATCACCTTCGTCAGCGCGGAACAGTGGGTGCGTCGGCGTTTGCGCAAAGCCCTCGGCCAGCCGTAACGGATTTGCACGCCAGACCGCCGGCAATCAGCAGGCCGCTGCCGGCGATCACCAGCGCCGGTTGCAGGCCGCCGCTGAAATGGCTGCTGACCGCCGCCAGCAACGGCCCGCTGAGCTGGCCGACGGCGAAGCACGCAGTGAGCAGGCCGGCGTTGCGCTGGGTGGCGTGGGGCGCCAGTTCCCGGGAGCGTTGCATCACCAGTTGCATGCAGGCCAGGAACGGCGTGCCGCACAGGATCACGCCCAGCGCCAGACCAGGGCCACTGCCCAGCAGACAAGCGAACACCCCGGCGGCCTGCAGCCACAACGTCGCCATCAACCAGTGCCGGGTGGTTTCCGGATCGTGCCGACGCAAACTCACCAGCAGCACCCCGATTGCAGCGCCGAGGCCGAAGCACGGCCAGAACAGATCCGCCTGCCACTGCCCGTGAAACTGCGCGTTGGCCATTTGCGACAGAAACGTGGCCGGAATGATGTAGCCCACGCCATACAAGGCATACACCACCGCCAAACGTCCAATGCCACGATTTGACGAACCGACCGCAGTCGGCGCGGCCGATACACCGACGCCCGGTTGCGGCAGGATCCGCACGATCCCCAGCAACATCACCAGCGCCACGGCGGCGTAGATCAGCCACAGGGTGGCGGAAGTCTGCTGCGCCAGATGTGAGAACAGCGCCAGCAGCCCAGTCAGAAAAATCCCCAACCCCGGCCCGGCAAATACCAGCGCCCCCAACCGTGGGCGACCCGCCGCCGCAGCCAGTGGCTGACTCAACGCAGTAATCATCACCAGCACCCAGGCGCTCGCCACACCAGTGCCGAAGCGCAGTAACAAATGCGACCAGAAACCGTTGGCCCAAAACGACGCCAGCGTCAGCAGCACACACAACCACAAGCCACCGTGCAGGCGCCGCTGCACCTGATCCGGCCGCCGGGAAAACATCGCATCCACCGCGCCGAGCAGGTAACCAAGGTAGTTGGCCGCCGCAATCAGACCGGCGGCGGTCAGGTCGATCTGGCCTTCGCTGAGCAGGTGCGGCAGTTGCGGGGTGAGGGCGAAACGCCCGATGCCCATGGCCATCATCAGGGCAATGAAACAGGCGGATAAGCGAATCAGCGGTGACATGGTCTGAATTCCGTTGGAGGTTCAATGACCGTCAGGCTAGGACTGATTGACTTTCTTTAAAATTGAATAATAGTGAGAAACTTGTTCTGTTCAGGAGAAAGGTTGTGGAGTTCAGCCAATTGCGGATCTTCCAGGCCGTTGCCGAAGAGGGCTCGATCACCCGCGCCGCCGAACGTTTGCACCGCGTGCCGTCGAACCTGTCGACCCGGCTTAAACAGCTGGAGGAGCAACTGGGCGTCGAACTGTTCGTCCGTGAGCGTCAGCGTTTGCAGTTGTCGCCTGCGGGAAAAGTCCTGCTGGACTACACCGGCAAACTGTTCGCCTTGCGCGATCAGGCCTGCGCGGCGGTGATGGGCGGGCAGCCGGCGGGGGATTTCGTGCTCGGTACGCTGTACAGCACCGCCGCGATCCATTTGCCGGCGCTGCTGGCGCGCTATCACAAGCAATATCCGGCAGTGAATCTTCAGGTGCAGTCCGGGCCCAGTGGCGAGTTGCTCGAAGGCCTGCTCACCGGGCGCCTCGACGCCGCGCTGGTGGACGGCCCGCCGCAACTGGCCGGGATCGACGGTGTGCCGTTGTGCAACGAGCGACTGGTGCTGATCAGCGAGGCCGATCACCCGCCGGTGCGTAGCGCCAGGGATGTCGAAGGGCGGGCAGTGTTCACCTTCCGCCATGGCTGCGCCTATCGCGCACGGCTGGAAGCGTGGTTCGCCCACTATCAGGCGGCGATGGGGCGGGCGATGGAGATCGAGTCCTATCAGGGCATGCTCGCCTGTGTGATTGCCGGCAGCGGTGTGGCGCTGATGTCGGAGTCGATGCTCGCCAGCCTGCCGGGGCGCGAAAGCGTGGCGGTGCATCCGCTGGCCGAACCTTTTGCCAGTGCGACAACATGGCTCATGTGGCGCCGGGGCATGGTCGGTGCCAACCTCAACGCGTGGATTGAACAGCAGCAGGCGCTCTATCCCGTGGCTGGCGAGGACGTGCGGGAAACGGCTTGAACGAACGGACAGGGATTTGGATCAATTCAGTAACAGATCATTGCGGATTTGGCCGAGCATTGCGTAGGACTTCGGACTATTATCAGTGCGAAGCGGCCTCAGAATTCCGGACGCTCAGCACCACCCTGAAGGGGGCATGACGATGAAAGAGAAAATTCAAAACTGGCTGCACGATTTGGGTGTTGCCCTCGGCTTGATCGAACCGCCTCTGCAACCGGTCCCGATTCGCACCGATGACGAACAGCGTCGGCGTCAGCCACGTCGGCGGTAATGCCCCGCTTTGAAGGATCAAAGGATTTAAACGACAAAAGATCGCATCCGGCCGTCGCTCCATGGAGTGGCGGCCGGGTGCGATCTTTTGTTTTCAGTGACGCCCGATTTCCATCAGAAACCGGCTCAGGTCATTCACGGTTTTCGCAGTCTTGAGCATCCGATCCTCTTCGGCGGTGAAGGCCGTCAGTCCGAATTCATCTTCCAGATGGAAGATCAGATCCTCGATATCCGCTTTTTCCAGCCCCAGTTGCGCAAGGCTGGTGTGGTCGTCGAATTCACGATTTTCCAGCAGGCGCAGGATGAAGCGGTGCACGGCAGCACGCACGGCAGCTCTTCTCATGGCAGATTTTTATTGTGGTTGATCTGACTGAAGTACAGCAGGCCTCAAGCGTGCCGGCGCAACCATTCGTCAATCATCCCGCGCAGGTGCTCTCCGGAAAAACTGCCGAAGTGCCCGCCATGCACCGTGCGGATCTTCAACCCCTGCAAGCGCCGCAGGCTGGCGGCGTAGTCGTCGAGGTTGGAGTGGTAGGCGTCCTCGATCAACGGCCCGTCGTAAATGATGTCGCCGCTGAACAGGGTTTCGCTGGCCGCTTCGTAGAGGCTGATCCCGCCCGGTGAATGCCCCGGCGTGTGCAGCACCTGCAGCGTGCGATTGCCCAGGTCCAGCACATCGCCGTCCTCGACAAAACCAGTGGCCGGCGCCGCCTTGACCCGATATTCGGCGTAGCACAACGGGCAATCCGGGTGCGCGTCGAACATGTCGTCGCCGACGAAGGCCCGGCTCAGATCGTTCTCGCCATCCGGCGCCGCCAGAATGTCCGCCTCGGCCGGGTGCACCAGCCGTTCGGTAAATTCGTGATGCCCGGCGATGTGGTCGAAATGGCAATGACTGGCCACCGCCACCAGCGGCCGTTCGGTCAGCCACGGCAGTTGTTCGCGCAGGCTGACCAGCCCGGAACCGCTGTCGAGCAACAGATCCTTGTCCCGGCCCTGAACGTGCCACAGGTTGCAGCGATAGAACGGGCGGATGAACGGCTCGTGAATCAGCCGAATGCCGTCGCTAAGGTGCTGCACTTCGAACCACTGATCGCGAGAAACAATCTTCATAAGCACTTTCCTTGAGACGAAAAAAACGGGTGTGGCAACCGACGCCACACCCGCCGAAGAAAGTTGTTGCTACCGCTTCAGCTTAGATCGCGCTGGCCACCACGTTTGGGCGACGGGACATCAGGCTGACCACCACAAAACTCACCAGCCCCACAGCCAGGCTGTAGTAGATCGGCGTGTTGGCATCCAGACCATCCTTGAACATGAACAGCAGGGCGGTGGCGAAGCCCAGGCCCATGCTGGCGATGGCGCCGGCGGTGGTGGCGCGTTTCCAGAAGATCGCACCGATCAGCGGGATCAGCATGCCGCCCACCAACAGGTTGTACGCGAGGGTCAGGGCGCTGATCACGTCGTTGACCACCAGCGCGATGCCCAGCACCACGACACCGGTCAGCAGGGTGAACAGGCGGTTTACCCCCAGGCTCGACTGTTTGCCGCCACGCAGTTTCGGCAGCAGGTCTTCGGTCAGGGTGGTGGCAGCGGCGAGCAGGCCGGCGCTGGCGGTGGACATCATCGCGGCCAGGGCAGCGGCGATCACCAGGCCACGGATGCCATCCGGGAGCGACAGTTTGACGATGGCGGCGAAGGCGTTGTTGACGTTGTCCAGATCCGGGATCAGCACGTGCGCCGCCATGCCGATCAGGGCACAGGCCAGACCGTAAAGGATGCAGTAGATGCCCGCGAAGCTACCGGCGTACTGAGCCACTTTTTCGTTCTTGACGGTGAACACCCGTTGCCAGATGTCCTGACCGATCAGGATGCCGAAGAAGTAGATCATGAAGTAGGTGATGATCGTGTCCCAGCCGATGGTGGTGAAGCTGAAGGCGGTGGCCGGCAGTTTCAGCACCAGTTCGTCCCAGCCGCCGACGCGGTACAGGCAGATTGGCAGGAGGATGAACATCAGGCCGACGGTCTTGATGATGAACTGGACGATGTCGGTCAGGGTCAGCGACCACATGCCGCCGATGGCCGAGTAGATCACCACCACGCCACCGCCGAGCAGTACCGAGATCCAGAACGGCAGGCCGAACAGCACTTGCAGCACGGTGCCGATGGCGAGGATCGAGGTCACGCCGATCATCAGCGCGTAGGCCAGCATGATTGCCGCGCTGGCCGAGCGGGCCATCGGGTTATAGCGTTTTTCCAGGACCTGGGTAACGGTGTAGATCTTCAGTTTCAGCAGCGGCTTGGCGAGGAACAGGTTCAGCGCCACGATGCCGCAACCCAGTGCCGCGCACAGCCAGAAACCGGAGATGCCGTGCACGTAGCCCAGGCGCACGGTGCCGACGGTGGACGCGCCGCCGAGAACGGTCGCAGCCATGGTGCCCATGTACAGGCTCGGGCCTAGGTTACGCCCGGCGACCAGGAAGTCCTCGTTGGTCTTGGCCTTGCGCATGCCAAAGTAGCCGAGCAAGAGCATGCCGGCGGCGTAGATGAGGACGACGAATAAATCCAAAGCCATGATGGCGTGTCTCCGATTGTCTTTTTTATGGTGAAACAAAATTGGTTCTATGAGGCTGCCCTTGTGGGAGCAAGCCCGCTCCCACAAGGTTGATCAGGCAGCCTGACGCAGCGCCGCTTCAGCCGGCGCATGCGCGCCTTTGCTGCGGGGATCCTTCGGGCCGTAGACCAGCGCCGGCTCCGGGAACAGGCTCAGCAGCATCAGGTACATCACCGAGGCCAGCCCGAGGGTCACCAGCAGGCTGATGTCGATGCCGCCGGCCAGCTCACCCAGCGGACCCACGAACTGCCCCGGCAGGTTGACGAAGCACAGGCCGACCGCCGCGCTCGGGATCCACGCACCCAGGCCGCGCCAGTTCCAGCCGTGGCTGAACCAGTAGCGTCCGCCTTGCTCGCCGCGAGTAAACACTTGCAGGTCGTCCGGGCAGTAGAAGCCGCGACGCACCACCAGGCCGATGATCATGATCACCATCCACGGGGTGGTGCAGGTGATGATCAGCACCGCGAAGGTCGACACGCTCTGCACCAGGTTCGCCGCGAAGCGCCCGATGAAGATGAAGGCAATCGACAGCACGCCGATCAGCAGCGTCGCCTTGACCCGCGACAGCAGACGCGGGAACACGCTCGACATGTCCAGCCCGGTGCCATACAGCGACGTGGTGCCGGTGGACATGCCGCCGATCACCGCAATCAGGCACACCGGCAGGAAGAACCAGCTCGGCGATACCGCCAGCAGACCGCCGACGTAGTTGTTGGCCGCGATGTAGTCCGGCGCCTGGATCGCAACGATGGTCGCCGTGGTCAGGCCGAACAGGAACGGGATGAAGGTGGCGATCTGCGACAGAACCACCGCCGCCATGATCCGCTGGCGCGAGGTTTCACGCGGGATATAACGGGCCCAGTCGCCGAGGAACGCGCCGAAGGAAATCGGGTTGCTCATGGCTACCAGCGCGGCGCCGATGAACGCGGCCCAGAAGCCCGGCTGGCCGAGGCTGACGGTGCCGGCGTAGTGCGAATCGAACGGGCCGGCGAAAGCGAAGATGCCCAGCAGGAACAGCAGGCTCGCGCTCCACACCGCGACCTTGTTCACCCACAGCAGGAAGCGGAAGCCGTAGATGCACACGGTCAGCACCAGAATCGCGAACAGACCGTAGGCCAGGCCCAGGGTCAGGTCGGTTTCCGGCAGGCCGATCAGGCGTTTTGCACCACCGATCAGCGCATCCCCCGAACTCCACACCGAGAGCGAGAAGAAGGCGATGGCGGTCAGCAGCGACAGGAACGAACCGACGATCCGCCCGTGCACGCCGAAGTGCGCACCGGACGACACGGCATTGTTGGTGCCGTTGAGCGGGCCGAACAGGCCCATCGGTGCAAGGATCAGCGAGCCGAGCAGCACGCCCGAGACAATCGCCCAGACGCCCGCCTGAAAGGACAGGCCGAACAGCACCGGGAAACTGCCGAGCACGGCGGTGGCAAAGGTATTCGCGCCGCCAAAGATCATGCGGAACAAGTCCACGGGACCGGCGGTGCGTTCGTTGTCCGGGATCTGTTCGACCCCGTGGGTTTCAATCTGCGTAAGGCTTTGGTCTTTGTTGTTGTTATTCATGATCTGCTCCGATCATAAAGGCGCGCCTCATCGTGTGTGAGGCGTCACCTGTTTGGCTAAGGGGATGGCAGCCCTTCCGGCATTGCGGACAAATGTTCGTGGCAGGCCAGCCAATGGCCTTGTTGTTCTAGGCTCGACGCTTGTTTTCTGAAAACAATCGTCTCGCGCTCCTGGCTGAAGTGTTGCTCCCCTTGCATGCGCAGCTCGGTGGCCACGTCATGGATGAAAATCGCCACGTCACCCTGCAGGCTGACGAAGGCGTTGCTCGAGGTGCAGGACAGCACCTCGAAGCCATCCTCGGCGCGCCAGTTGTCCCACAACGCCTGATAGGCATCGCGCGACAGCAAGGGCTGTTCGAGGGTGTAGAACACAAAGCTCGCATCGGCGCTGAACGCGCCGAAGTAGGCTTCGCGATCGTTGCGGGCGAAGGCGGACACCAGAGCGGCGGCCGCTTTCAGAACCTGATCACGTTCGTTCATGACCCGACCCTCAGCGGTGGACCACGCCCGGCAGTACGCAGAGCATTTCGTACAGCAGGTTGGCGGCCAGCAGCGAGGTGTTGCCGGTGGTGTCATAAGCGGGCGAGACTTCTACCAGATCGCAGCCGATCAGGTCGAGGCCCTGGCAGCCGCGAACGATTTCAATCGCCTGAATGGTCGTCAGACCACCGATTTCCGGGGTGCCGGTGCCTGGCGCCCAGGCCGGGTCGATGCCGTCGATGTCGAAGCTCAGGTACACCGGGCCGCCACCGACTTTCTCGCGCACTTCAGCCATCAGCGGCGCCAGCGACTTGTGCCAGCACTCCTCGGCCTGAACGACGCGGAAGCCCTGATCGCGGCTCCAGTTGAAGTCGTCGGCGGTGTAACCCTGCGCCCGCAGACCGATCTGCACCACGCGGTCGCAGTCCAGAAGACCTTCTTCGACCGCACGACGGAAGGTCGTACCGTGGGCGATTTTCTCGCCGAACATGTGATCGTTGACGTCAGCGTGGGCATCGATATGCACCAGACCGACCTTGCCGTGCTTTTTGTGGATCGCACGCAGGATCGGCAGGGTGATGGTGTGGTCGCCACCCAGGGTCATCGGGATCACGTTGTGCTCGAGGATGTTGTCGTAGGCTTCTTCAATGATGCGCACGGCGTCGAGCAGGTTGAAGGTGTTGATCGCCACGTCACCGATGTCGGCAACCGACAGCGAGTCGAACGGCGCAGCGCCGGTGGCCATGTTGTACGGGCGGATCATCACCGATTCGGTGCGGATGTCGCGCGGCCCGAAGCGGGTGCCGGGGCGCAGCGAAGTACCGATGTCCAGCGGCACGCCAACGAAGGCGGCGTCCAGACCGGCAGCGGTCGGTACATGGGGGAGTCGGAGCATGGTGGCGATGCCGCCGAAGCGCGGCATTTCGTTGCCGCCCAGTGGTTGGTGAAGAATCTTGTCCACGGGTAGGGCCTCATCGTCTTTGTTTTATTTATGTCGGCACGCCGTATTCGCAAGGTCACGGGCACCGCTGTGGGCCGATTCTGCGAAATGTAGTGGGGCGGAAGAATCGCTACGGGCAAATACTTAGTTCAGAAATTTCTAAACTAATGCGAGGGAGATGGATAGACTTCTCGCTGATCGTTCCCACGCAGAGCGTGGGAACGATCTATGGGGAACGATCCTTGGAGTAGACATGGCCAACGCTTTACCCGACCTGAAACTGTTGCGCATCTTCGTCAGCGTCGTGCGTCATCAGGGGTTTGCCAACGCGCAGCAGGAACTCAACCTGTCGACCTCGGCGATCAGCACCTACATGAGTCAGCTCGAAGCCGCGCTGGGTCTGGTGCTGTGCCATCGCGGGCGCGGCGGTTTCAGCCTGACCAGCAAGGGCGAGCTGTTCCATCAGGAAACCCTGCGCCTGCTCGCGGAGCTTGAAGGTTTCGAGCAATACGCCGCGGCGCTCAAGGGCGAGTTGCGCGGCACGCTCAACCTCGGGGTGATCGACTCCACGGTCAGCGACAAGGCCTTGCCGTTCGCCGAAGCCATCGGCGCCTACAGCCAGGAACACCCGGCGGTGCATCTGCATTTGTCGGTGATGAGCCCGTATGAGCTGCAACTCGGCGTGCAGGACAATCGTCTCGATCTGGCCATTGGCGCGTTTTCCACGCGCATGAGCGGTCTGGTGTACATGCCGCTGTATCGCGAACAGCATTGGCTGTATTGCAGCAACCGGCACCCGTTGTTCAACGAGCGGCGGATTCCCGAGCAGGTCATCACCCAGCAACGCATGGTCGGTCGCGGTTACTGGAGCCAGGCGGAACTGGCGCGCCACGGTTTCAAACACAGCGCCGCGACCGTGGAAAGTATGGAAGCGCAGCTGATTCTGGTGCTGTCCGGCGCCTACATCGGTTACCTGCCGGAGCACTACGCCCAGGCCTGGGCCGACAAGGGTGATCTGCGGGTGCTGCTGCCGGCCACCTTCGGTTATCAGGCGCCGTTTTCCATGATCATGCGCCGTGGCCGCAGCCGCGAGCCGCTGATCCAGACCTTCCGCGATCTGCTCAAAGCGCAGCTCAATCAGGCATAAGAACATGTCCAGACCCCAATGCCCGCGCTGCCTGCGCCCACAAACCCATTGCCTGTGCCCGCTGATCCCCAGCCTCGACAGCCGCACCCGGGTGTTGCTGTTGCAGCACCCGAGCGAGGTCAATCACGCGCTCAACACCGCACGGCTGGCAGCGCTCGGGTTGAACAATGCCGAGCTGATCGTCGGTGAGGTATTCGAGGATTTGCCCGCGCTGCTGAATCGGCCGGGGTATCGGGCACGGTTGTTGTTCCCGGCGGACGATGCGCAGCCGATGCAGGCTTACGCGGCTTGCGATGAACCGCTGTTGCTGGTGGTGCCGGACGGCACCTGGCGCAAGGCGCGCAAGATGCTGCACCTCAATCCGTTGCTGGCGGCGTTGCCACGGGTGACGTTGGCCCAGGGCGGGGTTTCGCGGTATCGGCTGCGCAAGGCTCCGGAGCCAGGGGCGTTGTCGACGATTGAGGCGATTGTTCAGGCGTTGCAGACGCTGGAAGCGCCGGCCTCGTTCGAGCCGTTGCTTAAACCGTTCGAGGCGCTGATCGAGGGGCAGATTGCGGCGATGGGGGAGGAGACTTTCCAGAAGAATCACGGAGGCTGATCGCCTGATCGTTCCCACGCTCCGCGTGGGAATGCCGCCCGGGACGCTCCGCGTCCCTTCGAGACGGTGACGCAGAGCGTCACTGGATGCATTCCCACGCAGAGCGTGGGAACGATCAACGTGAGAGCGATCAATCACTAGCGCTCGCGCATCGCCTCGGTCCGGGCTTTCAGCACCGGTTTGAGCAGGTAATCCAGCACACTTTTCTCCCCGGTAATGATGTCCACCGTCGCCACCATCCCCGGAATGATCAGCAGAGGTTTCACATCCCCGCCCAGATGGTTTTTGTCGGTGCGCACCTGGATCAGGTAGAAGCTGTTGCCCTTGTCGTCGGTAATCGTATCGGCGCCGATCAGTTCAAGCTTCGCGCTCAGGCCGCCGTAGATCGTGTAGTCGTAGGCGCTGAACTTGACCATGGCTTTCTGGCCCGGATGCAGGAACGCCACGTCCTGAGGGCGGACCTTGGCTTCGATCAGCAGGTTGTCTTCCAGCGGCACGATTTCCACCATGTCACTGCCCGGCTGCACCACGCCGCCGATGGTGTTGACCTTCATTTGCTTGATCACCCCATGCACCGGCGAAGTCACGGTGGTGCGGCTGACGCGGTCGTCGATGGCGATGCTCGAAGCAGTGATTTTAGACAGGTCGGTACGTTTCTCATTGAGCTCCTTGGCCGCTTCGGAGCGGAATGTCTGTTCCGATTCGTCGATCTTGCTGCGGATCTCGGCGATGGCCGATTCGGCGCGGGGAATGGCCAGGGTCGTGGCGTTCAGGGAACCGCGGATTTCCACGGCACTGCGCTTGAGCCGCAAGATCTCCACCGGCGACACGGCACCGGTCTTGACCAGCGGTTCGGACATGTTCATTTCCTGATTGACCAGCGCCAGGCTCGAACTGTATTGCCCCTGTTTCGAGCGAAACTCCGCCAGTTCCTGAGTCTTCTGCCGCAGTTGTTCGCTGAGGGTTCTCTGTTCGCTGGCCAGCCGCCGCTGCCGTTGTTCATACAGCGAACGCTCGTCCTCGGCCACTTGCGGCGCCTTGGCGATCACTTCGTCCGACAGCTTGAACGGCCGGCCCTCTGCTTCGGCGGACAAGCGTTCGACCTGCGCGGTCAAGGCATAACGATCGGCCTCGCTCTCACCCTTGTTCGACAGAAACCGCGTGTCGTCCAGGCGCAGCAGTTTGTCGCCCTTGTCGACCATTTGTCCTTCGCGCACGAAGATCTCGGTGACGATCCCGCCCTCCAGGTTCTGGATCACCTGGACCTTGCTCGACGGAATCGCCTTGCCTTCGCCCATGGTCACTTCCTGCAACACCGCGAACTTGGCCCAGACCAGCGCACTGATCAGCAGCGCCGCCGCCAGCCACACGGTGATGCGCGACCAGCGTGGCGAATCCTGCAGCGAGGCACCGGCGGTTTCCGGCATGAATTCGGCTTCGGCGCTTTTACCGAAGCTGTCGAAATAACCGCGGGATTTTGAAGGTGAGGAAGCAGACATGGGGTAACTCCTAGACCGCTGCCGAGCCGACCCGGCCCTTGCGCAACGCATCGATGACCGCTTCTTTCGGACCGTCGGCGACGATCCGGCCGTTGTCCAGCACCAGCAACCGGTCCACCAGGCTCAGCATTGAAGTGCGGTGGGTGACCAGCAGCAAGGTTTTGCCCTGCACCCACCCGTGCAGCTTCTGGCGCAGGACGTCTTCGCTGCTGTTGTCCATGGCGCTGGTGGGTTCGTCGAGCAGCATGATCGGCGGGTCGAGCAACAGCGCCCGCGCCAGCAACACTGCCTGGCGCTGGCCGCCGGAAAGCAATTGCCCGCGCTCGCCCACCGGCCGGTCGAAGCCTTGCGGGTGCTGGCGGGCGAGCTCGGTGACGCCGGTCAGTTCGGCCACTTCGAGCATCCGTGAATCGCTGATGTAGCGGGCGCCGAGGGTCAGGTTGTCGCGCAGGCTGCCGGCCAGCAGCGGCAGGTCATGGGCGACGTAGCCGATCTGCTGGCGCAGGTCGGCGACATCCAGTTGCCGCAGGTCGAGGCCGTCGAGCAGCAACTGGCCTTCGTCCGGTTCGTAGAAGCCCATCACCAGTCGCGCCAGGGTGCTTTTGCCCGAGCCGCTGCGGCCGATGATGCCGATCCGTTCGCCGGGTCTGACGCTGAAGCTGACGTTGCTCAGGGCCGGGGCGTTCTGGCCGTTGTAGTGGAAGGTCACCGCGTTGGCGTCCAGCGCACCTTGCAGTTGCGTGCGCTCCAGTGGCCGCTGTTTGCCGTCGCGTTCCTGAGGCAGCGACATCAGCGCATCGGTGCTTTTCATGGTCAGTTGCGCTTGCTGGTAACGAGTAATCAGCCCGGCGATCTGGCCCAGCGGTGCGAGCACGCGGCTGCCGAGCATGTAAGTCGCTACCAGCGCGCCGACGCTGAGGTTGCCGGCGATGATGCTGTAGACCCCGGCCACAATCGTCGCCATCCCCGAAAACTGCTGGATGAACAGCGTGCCGTTGGTGGCCAGCGCCGAGAGATTACGGGCATGGCTGTCGAGGCGGGTGAGGGCGCCGTGGGTGCTCTCCCATTTGTGCTGGCGCTCGCTTTCGGCGCTGCAGGCCTTGAGGGTTTCCAGGCCGCCGAGGGTTTCGATCAGCAGCGCCTGACGCTCGGCGCCGAGGCTCAGGCTTTTCTGCACGGTGTCGCGCAGGCGGACCTGAATGATCATCGCGAACACGATCGTGATCGGAAACGCCAGCAGTGGAATCACCACCAGCCAGCCGCCGAGCAGGCCGATCACCACCAGCATCAACACCACGAAGGGCAGGTCGATCAGGCTGGTCAGGGTCACGGCGGTGAGAAATTCGCGCAGGCCCTGAAAATCATGAATGCTCTGGGCGAAGCCGCCGATGGTCGCCGGCCGGGCTTTCATCGCCATGCCGGTGATGCGTTCGAATAAAGTTGCGGAAAGGATCACGTCGGTTTTCTTGCCGGCAGTGTCCAGCAAGTGCGCGCGCACCACCCGCAGCACCAGTTCGAAACCGGTGCCGATCAGCAGCCCGATGGCCAGCACCCACAGGGTCGACGTGGCCTGGTTCGGCACCACGCGATCGTAGGTCTGCATGACGAACAGCGGCACCATCAGGCCCAGCAGGTTGATCAGGAAACTGGCGAGGATCGCGTCGCTGTAAAGCCATTTCGACAGCTTCAGGGTGTCGCGAAACCACGCCTGCACCCGTGGCACCAGCGGCGAGCGCAGGTCTTCCAGTTCATGCCGTGGCCGGGCGAACAAGGCTTGGCCGCTGTAGTGTTCGGTGAGTTCTTCACGGCTGACCCATTGCTCGCCGCCGTCGGCTTCGCTGGGCAGGATCAGCGCCTTGCCGTCTTCGCTAAAACGCCGCAGCACTGCCGTGCGCCCGTTGCCCAGCAGCAACAGCACCGGCAGGTTCAGCGGTGAAATGTCCTTGAGTTCCCTGCGCAGCAAGCGCGCCTGCAACCCGGCCCGGGCTGCGGCGCGGGGCAGCAGGTCCAGGCTCAGGCGTTGTTTGTCCAGGGGCAGCCCGGCGCTCAGGCTGGCGCGACTGACCGTCGCGCCATGCAGTTTGCAGAGGATCAACAGACCATCGAGCAACGGGTCATCGAAGCTCAGCCGCGGATCGATCCCGGTGTTACCGGGTTGCATGCTGGTCATATTGATCGCTCCCGTTGAACTGGCTCGGCTATCCACATCAACCCTGTGTTGATCGTTCCCACGTCGAAGCGTCGAACCGTACTGATCGTTCCCACGCTCTGCGTGGGAATGCCTCTAGGGACGCTCTGCGTCCAGTGACGCGGAGCGTCACGGGCTGCATTCCCACGCAGAGCGTGGGAACGATCAAAAACACAGCCTTCGGCAGTGTGGTTATTTCAGCTCGGGCAAGCGCGCTTCGTTTTTCACCTCGGTCGCGGCAATCGCATCGGCCGGCAGCACCACCCGTTGCTTGCTCAACAACTGGCCCATGTTCGCCAGCACGCGGTACATCGAGTATTCCTCGGTGTAGCGGATTTCGGTGTAACGACGGTTGGCGTTGTACAGCTCGTTTTCACTGTCGAGCACGTCCAGCAGGGTGCGCTGGCCGAGGCCGAACTGATCCTGATACGCAGCGCGCACACGCTTGGTGGTCTCGGCGTATTCGCGGGCGGTCGGGGTCTGTTTCCTGGCGTTGAGCATGGCGTTCCAGGCCAGGTGAATGTTCTCGTTGAGCTGGCGCAGGGCGTTGTTGCGGATGTCCATCGCCTGGTTGATCTGGTGCGCGTCGGAGGCCAGTCGCGCCTTGTCGCTGCCGCCACGGAACAGGTTGTAGTTCATCACCACACCGACCCGCCATTCGTTGTCGTGACCTTCGTCGCCCTGCACGTTGTTGTTGGCGCCGACCGCCGCTTCCGCGTCGAAGCGCGGGTAGAACGGCGACTTGGCGACTTCGTACTGACTCTCGGCCGATTGCACGTCGGCCTGGGCGGATTTCAGATACGGGTTGTTCTCGACCATGCTCTGTTGGGCTTCAGGCAAGGTGGCGGGCAATTCGCCGCGGGTCGAGGCCGGGGTTTCCAGCTCATCCGGCATGCGCCCGACCACGCTGTAGAAGTTCGACTCGGCATCCGCCAGATCGACTTCGGCGGTGTCGAGGTTGTTTTGCGCCAGCGCCTTACGGGCCACCGATTGATCGGAGTCGGCGGTGCTGCCCACCCCGCGCTCGGTGCGCAGGCCAATCTGGTCGTTGACGCGCAAGTGCGCCTGCAGGTTGTTCTTGGCCAGGGTCACCAGTTCGCGACGCTTGAGCACTTCGAGGTAGACCTCGATGGTGCGCAGGGCCAGGTCCTGGGCGGTGCCTTGCGCGTAATAGGCACGCGAGTTGGAAACGCCCTTGGTGCGCTCGACTTCGTTGGCGGTGTTGAAACCGTCGAACAGCATCTGCCGCAGCCGCAGCTCGGACTGGGTGTAATTGAGGATTTCGGTGTGGTGGTTACCGAAGGCCCGGGTGTTGGTGTTGTCGCTGTAGCCGCGCCCGTAAGCAGCGTTCAGATCCACCGACGGATAGAAGCCGCCCTTGGCGACCTTCACCTGTTCATCAGCCGACAGGCGCGCATCCACGCGCGAGGCCAGTTCGGGGTGGGTGGCGATGGTGCTCTGAATCGCCTCGGTGAGGTTCATGGCCTGGGCTTGGGAAGTGCAAGCCATGGCCAGCAAAACCGCGCTGCAGAGGGGGGTTAGTACGCGCATGGGTGCATCTCCCTGAGTCCTGATGGTGTTCCGCTGTCGCCAATTTATTGACGATATTTTTAGTAGAAAGCGTTTCATGCCTGTAACAACAGAGCTAAGAACATCCTGAAGCGTAGCTAAGAAAAAATTTTCATAAGGGTTATGCCAAAAAAAACTTATGCGGTTCGCCAAATCCAGCACATTGTTCCACTCGAAAGCCTTTGTTTTATGCGCTTTAGGGAGCACAGAAAGGCTTGAGGAAAGTTCCACTCACTTTGCGACATACGGCGAAGTACTGCTAAAGGGGAGGGACGCGTAGCGGCTGATGAGCGACAGATTTTTGTCACTCGGGTGATTCACCACCGTTACGTAGCGCTAGTGGGCCTGCTGCAGTGAACAGAGATTCCAAGTGCCTGATGGCGCTGGCATTTCTGGATTTGCGCAACCTGCGAAACGAACTGTCGAGGTGCGAGCGTCGCCCCGACAACCCGCTTGAGCCATGGGCTGCTTCGCGAACCAGCGCCGACGGTGGTCGGCAGCGGAGGAATGCACATGGCAACGCTCATCGGGATCGTCACTAAAGTCATTGGTCAGGTTTTCGCTCAGTCGGCGGACGGCTCTCGTCGCGCACTGGTCGAAGGCGATCGGCTGTTTGCAGGGGATCAATTGATCACCGGGGCGCAGGGGGCGGTTGCCGTTCATCTGCAAAACGGCCAGGAACTGACCCTCGGCCGCGACAGCAGCCTGACCATGACCGGCCAGTTGCTCGCCGATCAGGCGGCCCACGTCAATGCACCGGAAGCGGTGACCCCGAGCGAGTCGCAACTGACCGACGTCGAACAGATCCAGAAAGCCATTGCCGCTGGCGATGACCCGACCCAAACCGCCGAAGCGACGGCGGCTGGTCCTGGCGCCACCGGTGGTGCGCCGGGCGCGCTGGGTGGCGGCCACAGTTTCGTGTTGTTGACTGAAGTGGCGGGCCGGGTCGATCCGGTCATCGGTTTCCCCACCGCCGGTTTCAATGGCATTCCCGAGTTTCCCGAAGAACGCCACAACGCGGTGATCAACAACGGTGACGACACCGCGCCGATCGCTCCACCACCACCGCCAGTCAACAATCCGGTCACACTCACCGGACTGTCGGTTGCCGGTGGCGAATTGAATCTCAACGAAGCCAATCTGCCCGACGGTTCCGCCGCCAACCCTGGCGCGCTGACCCAGACCGGCAGCTTCACGGTGTCGGCGCCGGACGGTCTGAGCAGCCTGAGCATCGGCGGCATCAACGTGATCGTCGGTGGTGTGCCGATCGGTTTCCCGCAATCGATCACCACGCAACTGGGCAACACCCTGACCATCACCGGCTACAACCCGGCCACCGGCACGGTCAGTTACAGCTACACCCTCAACGGCAACGAAACCCACGCGGCGGGCGACGGTGCCAATAACCTCAGCGAGCAATTCACCGTGATCGCCGGCGACAGCAATGGCGACACCGCCACCGGCACGCTGGACGTCAACATCACCGACGACGTGCCGAAAGCGTTCGATGACAACAATGGCACGGCATCAGAGACCCAACTGACCCTGACCGGCAACGTCCTGACCAACGACGTGCAGGGCGCCGACCGCGTACCTGTCGGCGAAAACGCCGGCCCGATCACCCCCGGTACCTTCATCGGCACTTACGGCACGTTGGTGCTGAATGCCAACGGCACCTACACCTACACGCTCAACACCAGTGATGCGGACTTCAAGAATCTGCACGGCGGCGGCAACGGCACTGAAACCTTCACCTACACCATCACCGATGCTGACGGCGACACCAGCACCGCCAACCTCGTGCTGCAGATCCACAACAACGACGACCCTGTAATCATCAACGGCCTCGACGTGAATGGCGGCGAGCTCACCGTCTACGAGAAAAACCTCGGCGACGGCAGTAGCCCTGACGCTCCAGCCCTGACCCAAAGCGGCACCTTCACCATCACCGCGCTGGACGGCGTTACCACGTTGACCATTGGCGGCATCGCTGTAGTCACCAATGGCGTGGCGGCAGGCTTCCCGCAATCGGTAACCACGCCCTTGGGCAGCACGCTGACCATCACCGGCTTCAACGCGGCGACCGGCGTCGTCAGCTACAGCTACACCCTGGTCGACAACGAAGCGCACCCGAACGCCAACGGCGCCAACGTACTCAATGAGCAGTTCGCCGTGACCGTGGTCGACGACAACGGCACCACCGCCAATGCCACGCTGGACGTGAACATCGTCGACGACTTGCCAAAAGGCGTGGACGACAGCAACGCCGGCACCGCCTCGGAAACCAATCTCACGCTGAGTGGCAACGTCCTGACCAACGACGTGCAAGGCGCCGACCGCGTACCTGTCGGCGAAAACGCCGGCCCGATCACCGCAGGCACTTTCACCGGGACTTACGGCACTCTGATGCTGAACGCTAACGGCACTTACACCTACACCCTCAACACCAGCGACGCCGATTTCAAAGCGCTGCACGGCGGCGGCAACGGCACCGAAACCTTCACCTACACCATCACCGATGCTGACGGCGACACCAGCACCGCCAACCTGGTGCTGCAGATCCACAACAACGACGATCCGGTAATCATCAACGGCCTCGACGTGAATGGCGGTGAACTCACCGTCTACGAGAAAAATCTCGGCGACGGCAGCAGCCCCGATGCGCCAGCCCTGACCCAAAGCGGCACCTTCACCATCACCGCACTGGACGGCGTCACTACGCTGACCATCGGCGGCATTGCCGTGGTCACCAACGGTGTGGCGGCAGGCTTCCCGCAATCCATCGTCACTCCGTTGGGCAGCACCCTGACCATCACCGGTTTCAACGCCGCCACCGGCGTCGTCAGCTACAGCTACACCCTGGTCGACAACGAAGCGCACCCAACCGCCAACGGCGCCAACGTGCTGAATGAGCAGTTCGCCGTGACCGTGGTCGACGACAACGGCACCACCGCCAACGCGACACTGGACGTGAACATCGTCGACGACCTGCCAAAAGGCGTGGACGACAGCAACGCCGGCACCGCTTCGGAATCCAGCCTCACCTTGAGCGGCAACGTCCTGACCAACGACGTGCAAGGTGCTGACCGTGTACCAACCGGCCCGAATGCCGGCCCGATCACCGCCGGCACCTTCACCGGGACTTACGGCACCCTGGTATTGAACGCCAACGGCACTTACACCTACACGCTGAACACCAACGATGCGGATTTCAAAAACCTGCACGGCGGCGGCAACGGCACTGAAACCTTCACCTACACCATCACTGATGCCGACGGCGATACCAGCACCGCCAACCTGGTGCTGAACATCCACAACAACGACGATCAGGTGTACCTCAATGGCCTCGACGTCAACGGTGGCGAGCTGACTGTCTACGAGAAAAACCTTAGCGACGGCACCAGCCCCAACACCCCGGCACTGACCCAGAGCGGCACCTTCACGGTGACAGCCCTCGACGGTCTGCAAACCCTGACCGTGGGCGGTATCGCCGTGATCACCAACGGCGTCGCGGCCGGCTTCCCGCAATCGACCATCACCCCGCTGGGCAGCACGCTGACCATCACCGGTTACAACCCGGCAACGGGCGTTGTCAGCTACAGCTACACCCTGGTGGATAACGAAACCCATCCGACCGCCAACGGCGCCAACAGCATCACCGAGAACTTCAACGTGGTGGCGACGGACACCGACGGCAGCACCGCCACCGGGCAAATCAACGTCAACATCATCGACGACCTGCCGACCGCCAAACCCGACGCGACGTCGGTGCAGGAGGGCGGCACCGTCAGCGGCAACGTGCTGGACAACGACATCGGCGGCGCCGACGGCCCGGCAGCCAGTGGCGCAGTAGTGGGCGTGCGCGCCGGTTCCGACACCTCGACCTCTGCCATCGGCGGCCTCAACAGCAACATCAACGGCACCTACGGCTACCTGACCCTCGACGCCAACGGCAACGCGGTCTATCACAGCAACCCGAATGCCGTCAGCGGCCCCGGCGCGGTGGATGTGTTCACCTACACCGTGCGCGATTCCGACGGTGACGAAAGCACCACCACCATTACCATCGACGTCTACAACAGCAAACTGTGCGCGGTCAGCGACACCGACGTCACCGTCTACGAAAAAGCCCTCGATCTGACCAAGGACGGCCAGGATCTGGCTCCTGGCACGGTCACCGGCAGCGATCCGAACAGCACCGGGGAAACCGCGTCCGGCACGCTGGTCGGCTCGGTCACCGGCGCGGTCGGTGCAATCAGCTATGCGCTGGTCGGCAGCGCCACCGGCAACTACGGGCAGATCGTGCTCAACCCCGACGGCACGTACACCTACACCCTGACCTCACCGGCCAGCACCACCCCGCACGCCGATGACGGCGCCAACACCCTGACCGAAACCTTCACCTACCAGGCCACCGATTCGCTGGGCAACATCGTCACCAGCACCATCGTGGTCAACATCGTCGATGACGTGCCGAAGGCGATCAACGACAGCAACGCCAGCACCGCGTCGGAAACCCAGTTGACCCTCAACGGCAACGTGCTGACCAACGACGTGCAAGGCGCCGACGTGGTGGCGACCGGCCCGAATGCCGGCCCGATCACCCCCGGCACCTTCACCGGCACTTACGGCACCCTGGTGCTGAATGCCAACGGCACGTACACCTACACGCTGAACACCAACGATGCGGATTTCAAAAACCTGCACGGCGGTGGCAACGGCACCGAGACCTTCACCTACACGCTGACCGATGCCGACGGCGACACCAGCACCGCCAACCTGGTGCTGAACATTCACAACAACGACGATCCGGTGGTCCTCAACGGTCTCGACGTGTATGGCGGCGAGCTGACCGTTTACGAGAAAAACCTCAGCGACGGCACCAGTCCCGACACCCCGGCGCTGACCCAGAGCGGCACCTTCACCGTCACCGCCCTCGACGGTCTGCAAACCCTGACCGTGGGCGGCATCGCCGTGATGACCAACGGCGTGGCGGCCGGCTTCCCGCAATCGACCGTCACCCCGCTGGGCAGCACGCTGACCATCACCGGTTACAACCCGACCACCGGCGTGGTGAGTTACAGCTACACCCTGGTGGATAACGAAACCCACCCGAACGCCAACGGCGCCAACAGCATCACCGAGAACTTCAACGTGGTGGCGACCGACACCGACGGCAGCACGGCGACCGGGCAGATCAACGTCAACATCATCGACGACCTGCCGACTGCCAAACCCGACACCGGCTCGGTGGCGGAGGGCGGCACGCTCAACATCAGCGTGCTGGGCAATGACATCAGCGGCGCAGATGGCGCGGCGATCGTGGTTGGCGTGCGCGCCGGCGGCAACACCGCGACCTCGGCCATCGGCGGCCTCAACAGCAACATCAACGGCAACTACGGTTACCTGACCCTCGATGCGGCCGGCAATGCGGTCTATCACAGCAACCCGAACTCGGTGAGCCCGCCGGGCGCCACCGACACCTTCACCTACACCATCCGCGACAGTGACGGCGACGAAAGCACCACCACCATCACCGTCAACGTCGCCGACAGCAAACTCGTGGCCTCGACCGATCAGGACGTGACCGTCTACGAAAAAGCCCTCGACCTGACCAAGGACGGGCAAGACCTGGCCCCCGGCACGGTCACCGGCAGCGACCCGGGCAACACCGGCGAAACCGCGACCGGCACGCTGGTCGGTTCGGTCAGCGGCGGCAGCGGGGCGATCACTTACACCCTGGTCGGCAGCGCCACCGGCACATACGGGCAGATCCAGCTCAACGCCGACGGCACCTACACCTACACCCTGACCTCGGCGCCGAAAACCACGCCGAACGCCAACGACGGGCCGAACACCCTGAGCGAAAGCTTCACCTACAAAGCCACCGATGCGCTGGGCAACAGCACCACCAGCACCATCGTGGTCAACATCGTCGACGACGTGCCAAAAGCGGTGGCGTCGGATCGTTCGGTGGCGGCGGTGGAGATCGATTCCAACATCCTCATCGTCCTCGACATCTCCGGCAGCATGGCCGACGCCTCCGGCGTGCCGGGCCTGTCGCGGCTGGAGCTGGCCAAGCAGGCGATCAGCGCCTTGCTCGACAAGTACGACGATCTGGGCGATGTGAAAGTGCAGCTCGTCACCTTCAGCAGCAACGCCACCGACCGCACTTCGGTGTGGGTCGATGTCGCGACGGCCAAGACCCTGCTGGCCGGCCTCAGCGCGGGCGGCGGCACCAACTACGATGCGGCCGTGGCGACCATGTACAACGCGTTCAACACCTCGGGCAAACTCACCGGGGCGCAAAACGTCGGCTACTTCTTCTCCGACGGCAAACCCAACGAGGGTGACATCGGCACCGCCGACGAAGCGACGCTCAAGGCGTTCCTCGATGCCAACAACATCAAGAACTACGCGATCGGCCTGGGTAGCGGCGTGAGCAACGCCAACCTCGATCCGCTGGCGTATGACGGCATCACGCACACCAACACCAACGCGGTGGTGGTCACCGACCTCAACCAGCTCAACTCGGTGCTGTCCGGCACGGTAGAGGGCGCTCCGGTCACCGGTTCGTTGATCGGCGAGGGCGGCACGTTCGGCGCCGATGGCGGGTTCATCAAATCCATCGTGGTCGACGGCACCACCTACACCTATGACCCGAAAGCCAACGGCGGCCAGGGTTCACTGGTCGCCAGCGGCGGCGCCAACCACGGCACGTTCAACACGGTGAACAACACCCTGAGCATCGCCACCAACAACAGCGGCACCCTGGTGGTCAACCTCGACACCGGTGACTACAGCTACACCTCGCAGAAAACCACCGCTGTGGTGATCACCGAAAACATCGGCTTCACCCTCAGCGACAACGACGGCGACCTCGCCAGTTCGACGCTGACCGTAAAAGTGATCCCCAACGCGCCTCCGGTGGCGGCGGACGACCACATCATCACCAACGTGCTGTCGGGCAACATCGTGGTGCCGGGCGAACTGTTGCTGGCCAACGACACCGACCCGAACGGCGATACCCTCAACGCCACGCCAACCTCGTTCAACACTGGCTGGGTCTCCAAAGCGGCAGACTTTACCGGCAGCGGCGCGATCAGCTTCACCGGCACCAACGCCAACACCGCCGCCAACCAGAACCTGGCCAACGTGCGTAACTCGTTCAGCGCCAACGCCGCCACCATGACCGCCGTGCTGGTGGTCAGCGGCTACCTCGGCGCAGTGACCAACACCAACGCCAACGATGAAGACCGCATCACCGTCAACCTGCGCCAGGGCGAAACCCTCAACCTGGACCACAACCTGGCGGCCGGTCACATCACCATGGAGTACTCGATCAACGGCGGCGCCTACATCGCCCTCGCGGACGGCCAAACCCTGACCGCGACGTCCGATGGCGTCTACCAGATCCACATCACCAACATCAGCAACACCACGGGCAGCAACGCCAACGCGGCGGAGAACTACCAGCTGACCATGACCCTCAACTACGCCGGGGCCCACGACATCACCCCGGACTACCACGGCACCTACACCGCCAACGACAACCATGGCGGCAGCGACACGGCGAACGTGACCATCAGCTATCAGGACGGCCACACCCTCACTGGCACCTCGGGCGATGACGTACTGGTGGCCGGCACCGGCGACAACATCATCAACGCCGGCGACGGCAACGACGTGCTGACCGCAGGCTCCGGCAACAACGAACTGCACGGCGGCGCCGGCAACGACTTGCTCTACAGCGGCCCGGGCAACGACCTGCTCGACGGTGGCACTGGCATCGACACCGCCAGCTACGCCCACGCGACCGCCGGGGTGACGGTCAACCTCGGCCTGCTCGGTGCGCAAAACACCCTTGGCGCCGGGACAGACACCCTGACCGGTATCGAAAACCTCGTCGGCTCGAACTTCAACGACACCCTCACCGGCGACAACAATAACAACGTGATCAACGGCGGCCTGGGCAACGACATCCTCAATGGCGGCGGGGGCGATGACCTGCTGATCGGCGGGATGGGCAACAACACCCTGACCGGCGGGTCGGGTGCCGACACCTTCCAGTGGCTCAAGGGCAACAGCGGTCACGACCTCGTCACCGACTTCACCCCCGGCACCGACAAGCTCGATCTGTCGCAACTGCTGCAAGGTGAAAACGGCACGTCGGCGTCACTGGATGACTACCTGCACTTCACCGTCACCGGCAGCGGCGCCTCGCTCATGACCAGCATCGACGTCAGCGCCATGGCCGGCGCCACCCCGAACCAGACCATCGACCTGGCCGGCGTCAACCTGGCCAGCCACTACGGCGTGACGCCGGGGGCGGGGGGCTTGATCGCCAGCGGGCACGACACGGCGACGATCATCAACGGCATGCTCAATGATCATTCGTTGAAGGTGGATACGGTTTGATCTGAACGCTGAAACGACAAAACCCGCCGCCCCGATCAAACGGGACGGCGGGTTTTTCTTTGCGCGTAGATCGTTCCCACGCTCCGCGTGGGAATGCAGCCCGGGACGCTCCGCGTCCCAAACAGCGGACGCAGAGCGTCCATTGAGGCATTCCCACGCAGAGCGTGGGAACGATCAGGCGGCGATCAGGCTACAGCGGGCGCCTCAGCCTTCAGTTCCAGATTATCCAGCACCCGATTCACCGCCAGTTCCCCCAGCATGATCAACTGCGCAATCCCCAAAAGCACATGCCGCTGCGAGCCGTCCACCAGCCCGGCGAAGTCATTGGCCATGACCTTGGCCGAGGTCAGGGTTTCGCAGGCGTCGGCCAGCAGTTCTTCGCTGTCGATGCCGGGAGCGATGAGGTAGCGGGCGTTGGGTTTGAGCAGCGGTTTGCGGGGGAGCAGCGGATTGAGGTAGTGATCAAGGGCGCGTTCGGCGGCTTCGTGGAATTTCTTGGAGTCGAGGGTTTCGTAGGGGGAAGTCGAATCGACTTCGGGCGGGTTTGGCGTGGGTTTGATCATGGCGAATCTCCGTGATTGGATTTAGCCGCCACGACTCATCGCTAAACAAGTAAAGGTGGCGGCTGTACGCAGGTTAGCGATCCGGGTCACAGAAACCCCGGGTAGACCCGAAGGTCTCCCACGCACAGCCACCATTACGCCAAGTGCAGAGAAGAGACTGCAATCGGGATTGGGCAATTGTTGCGTCTGTAGGGAGTCGGATCGCTAAACCCGATCGCTGTTTTTCAGCGACCGCCAAACAATAGAACCCGCCCCCAAGGCGCACAAGCCGGCGGATTCTGGCGGATGCGTAGGCAAAGGCGCAAGGTTGCGTGGCTTTGCGGACATAACCTTCAACACTATTCAACAAGTGCCTTGGCTTGACCCGAAACGACAAAAGCCGCCCTCCCGGTTGAAGGGAGGGCGGCTTTCTAGGTTGTGACTGGAAAATAAATGCGTCCCCTTCTTCTCTTTATTTTATCTTTCTTTATTCAGCTCCGATGATCGCGAAATTGAAGCCGCCTGGTGCTTGGATGGCCCCGTTGTGCGCCGTAGCGGAAAGATTGATGCCGAGACGTACAGGTATGTCTCGAGTGGGCTGAAGGGGGATTCGCCACCGCCCGCCCCCAGCGACGATGGTCGATCCGTCAAATTTGTACCCTGCATTTGTATTCGAAACCTCGCCCCTCACCTGTCGATTCGCGGGTCCTTCGCCGAGGTCTACTTCAATCTCGAACGTGACGCTGCGCTGCGTGAGTTTTAGCGCTTGGCCTGAAGAAATCATGACATTGTTCGCATAGACACCCATGATCTTTGGCGCCTGTAGCACCTTCTTGACTACGGTGTACGGGGCTGAAATCGGATTATTTCCGTACAGAGCTTCTGCGCGAAATGTATACGTCCCTGCAGGGCCGATACCCAAATATGCTTCCCAGCCGCCGTTCGACCACGCCTGCGTTTCCACGGATGAGATCCCGCCTGTTACCCGTACAGACAAGCCTGGCGTTGCGGTGCCCTTGATACGCACGACCGAATCCTTTGCTGAATACTCCCACGTGGTCCCTCCGTTCGGGACAACAGTGTTTTCATAGCCGTATAACTCCGTGATGGTCGGTGGATCGGCAACGACTACCGTTAACAACCAATCATTGCTCCAGAGAGGGATGCCCGAGTACAAGCGTTTCGCAACCAGACGGCGAGGGCCCAATGCCAGCGGGAACGTTTTTTCCCAGATGCCGGTTGTCCGGTCTGCGATTGCCGTGTCGATGACGACGGCGGTGGCTCCGCTTCCCTCCCAAATCTCTACACTCTGCCCTTTGCTGGCCTTGCCGCTCACCGTCACGGTGGGGCTGACGGTTGTTTCGCCTTGCAGGATTTCCTTGCCTTTGTCGTCCAGAATCTTGTCGATGGTCGGTACGACCACAGGCGTCACGGTGAAATTCCGCTCATCCGAGACCTGCCCCGACCCATAACCCGCCTTGGCCGTGAAGCTGTGCAGTGTTTCGCTCAGCCCGGTGACCGTTTTGCTCCAGATCCCGGTGACCGGGTCTGCGGTTGCGTCGCCTTTATCGGCGTTACCATCCAGAATTTTCACGTTCTGGCCCTTGGCGGCCTTCCCCGCCAGGGTGACGGCCGTTTCCACGGTGGAACTGTCTTGAGGTATGTCGGCCCCGCTCGGCGAGCCCATGACCGAAGTGATTTCCGGTTTGTCATCCGCCGCCGTCCCTACGACAAACTTCAACGGATTCGAATGACTGGTCTTGCCCGTCGCATCCCGAACGATGTGATAGCGGATACTCAACTGTTCATCGCGATGGGCCTCAAAATACTGCCGTACAAACTCCGCATCGAGCAGAAATTTCACGGCTTTGCCGGCACTCAGTGAGTTGAGGGTTTTGCTGTCCGTAAACAGCAGCACATCTTGGGCATCATGCAGTCGCCAGTGCACCACATCCTTGGGCAGGGTCGGGTTATTGACCGGGTCGGGGCAGGTGACTTCGCTGATGCCGTTGGGCAGATCCTTGGGTTCAAACGTACCGTCCTTTTCACCGAGCAGGATGGCCCGAACCAGCTCAAACTTCGGCTCGCCGATATTCAACGGCGAGGCTGGCGGGGAAGGCCTGCGAACGATCTCGCCGTTCTCGTCTTCGCTGAGCACCTCGTACCACACCACCAGGGTGCCGCCTTCGCCGGGTTTCAGGTGCTCGGGGCCTGGCACCAGGACGATGAAACCTTCGAGGTCTTCGGCCTCCGGTGGGGTCGGAAAGACCCAGTCCAGTTCGGGCTCGAAAACGGTGTCATCCGGAAGGGTAATGCTCCAGTGAATTTCAATGGCGTTGTCCGGGGTGATCAGCGGATCGTAGGGGATGCGGACGATCACGTTCGGCAAGTCTGGATTCAGCGCTCCTCCCACCTCACTTTCGACGATGGGGGCTGCCAAGCGTGTGGGCTCGCCGATGATATTGATGAAACGGCCTCTGGAGCGCTGAATGATGCTGTCGCCACGTTCCAGGTCGAAGAAAAACACCCCCTGGGTTTTTGCCAGTGCCCGGGCACCGTCGTTGTCCATCGGTACCGGGACCACCAGCGGTGGTTTTTTGTCGATGGTCTTGCGGGCATCGACCTGGATGCTTTCGCCGTCGAGGGTGGTGCCCTGCATGTGCATGATGATGGTGTCGCCCTGGTTGTAGTCATCGGACGATGCTGCAAAGACCTGGAGCAACAATGGCTCTTTATCCAACTGATCGACGTCGAGTTCGTTCCCGTCGGCCTGCTCAAGAATCGGCGCATCCAGCCGCGAGTTGCCGGTGTCGACGACGATGCGCGTTGCCTTGCTCCAGTCCTCGGAATCGTTGTCTGCAAAGTCCCTGACGAAGGATGCCACCGCGAGCCCCTCGCTTCCGGAGTCACCCTTGTCAAGGATGATGTCTTTGCTGATGTGGATGATGATAGGGTTCTTCACCGGGTCGTCGATCTGCTCCTGGATGACCGGCTCCGACGGCTCCAATTTGCCGCCCCAGCTCACCCAGCTCACGTCGCCGACGGCGATGTCGGGGTACGGCAGACTGGAGCGGCTGCCGGGTTTGGCCACGACCAGAACGTCCACACCGTTTTCGGCGGTGTCCTTGTCGACACCGTCCTGGACAATTTCCGCCGGCCTGAACGCTACGTGCAGGTTGGAGTGCCCCTGCCCGGGATCGGTGTCCTGGCCGGCGGGGATTTCCAGTTTGACCTTGAGTTTGAGCGGTGGCGTAAAAGGCTCTGGCGCCTGGTTGTAGCGCGTCACCCGATAGGCCAGATCCCAAGAGCCGCTTTGAAAAATGCCCGGTGGGACGAACAGGGTGGCACGCTGGGTCAGTTCGGCGGGCTGGGTTATGGTTAGACGATCGACCATCTTGTCGTTAATCAACAGCTCAACCTTGTCGAGCAGACTTTTGTTTGACCAGACCGGGATCTGCACTTTCATGCCCAGAGTGGGGAAGTTGAGCAGCGCGGCGGCGCGGTTGATGGCCCACTCTCCGCTCGGCAGCAGCTTGGCGCCGGGGATGTCTGGGGCGAGCAGGGCGAGTGTGCCAATGGCTTTTTTGGGTTGGACGAGCATGGCGGGAACTCCTGCCGAAAAATATGGACGGTGGAGTGATTGAGCGATCAAACGGGTCATTTGGCTACTGTCAGATCTGACAGGTGGGAGAGGTTTTTCGACCGACGGTCGCACACGTGTACTTCTGGTCAGGCGGTTTTGCTCAGGCGCCGGTCATAACGAAAACGGCCGCGAGGACCGTTTTCGATTGTTCGCTGATCACCAGGTAGTCATCGAATCCCTACAACATCGGAATAATGCCCTGACGTCCTGATATCTACCACCGCGCCCGAAGTAATATATTTGGCTTTTTTAGCCGGAAATGGAAACCAGAAATTGCTGTTATCCGTTGACCAGTAATGGTGGGTACTCATTGGCCAACGTGCTCCGTAAGCCAGATGCATTTCGTGCAGTTCCGCCAGGCTCGGGATCCGTGCACCTGCTGCCGCGACGCTTGAGTTGGCCTGCGTCCAGGTTGCATTCCCGAAACCGAAACATTGGATCACGTTCGTCACCGTCACGTTGTAACTCTTGGATTGGTTGGCTGCATCTCTGGCTGTGATGGTGGTTGTTCCCCGGCCACGCACGGTGACAAGCCCTGAGGAACTGTCAACTTCCGCTACACGCGGATTGCTGGAGGTATAGGTGTAACCTGGGCGGCCACCGGAGGCTCGATGTTGCACCGAGTTACCCGAATTGAACTCGGGAAGAACATTGGGGTTGCCCGGAATGATGTAGGTCTTGCCACCCAACGTGACCGGGCTTTCGTTGAAGTGCAATGGTGCTAACGGGCTCTCTCTGGTAAAGCTGCGTGACACGGTCTGTTGATTGTTGACAACTGACCTTGCGTAAACCGTGTTCGAGCCCATATGAATGCTGAGGCTGAGCGACCAGGCACCGCTCGCGTTGGCATTCACGGTTTGCCCCCCCACGTTGTTGAGAAAAATCTGCACGCTGTACAACGGCGTTGCCGCCCCGAACACGGTCACCGAAGTGTCTGTGGTTTTGCCGCCATTACCCAGTTCCCCGCCTGAATGCCGGACCGAAGTGAGGGTGGTGGTGAGGTGGGCCTTGACTGTAAATGAGTGAGCGGGTGACTCAAGCTGATCACCGTAAAGCGCTCTGGCCTTGAGCGAGTAAAACTTCTGGCCAAGACTCGACAACGGGGTGCTGCCATTGCCGTTGCCATCCAGATCAATCGGCTGCCCGATTGGCGATGCGCCGTCGTAGAGCTGAGCTTTCTGGCCCGGATCGGCATTGACACTCACCGTCACCTGGTTGTCGTAGCTTGTGCCGTTGTCGCCTACTGCTCCCTTGCTGTCCCTGACGCCGGTGATACTGGGTAACTTGCCCTCTTTGATGGTGAAGGATCTCGGGTCACTGGTTTTATCGTCGGCCTCATATTGAGCGATGGCAACGACGCGGTGCAGGCCTTCGCTCAAGTCCACGGTGATTGTCCACTCGCTGTTGGCATCGACGGTTGGCATCCCCTTTGAGAGCCCATCGATCTGAACATCGACTTTCTCGGCCCGAGTGGCTGTCCCTTCGATCGTCAAACGTTTGTCGAAGGTCGGATCCCCTTCGGGAATGACCGTACCCGATGGCGTTTTCACGGTGGTGATGACAGGCGTGACGTACTCGTAGTGCTGGCGGATGACCAGCGGCAGTTTCGGGAAAACGATGGCGGCATCTTCATCCGTGCTGTTATCGAAAATGACCTTGCAAACCACGGTGGCGTTGGAGCCGTGCAGCAGCTTCAGCAATTCCGTTTTGAGCAGGGTTTCATTCAACCCTTGTGTGAGCTGTGTTGAGTTCACTTCACGCGCGGTGAGTAGATCGATTCTATAGTCGCCCGTGCTGGCCTGGCCTTCGATATACAGCCAGATCAACTGCTTGAGGGCAATGAAAGGCCATGCCTTGACCAGAACCTTCGCGTTCCCGGCGAGCTCCATTACCAGTAGTTCACCTGCCGTTGCTTCTGGAACCTCGGGCCGCGGCAGTTCCGTTTCAGGATTCTGGAAGTTGAGAACCTTCAGCGGGAGGATTTCCGAGGGGGTCCACAAGCCATAGCGTTGGACGTCGTAATTGACCGCTACCTCACGGTTGATGTTGGCCCCGACGAAGGAGGGCGGCAGGTGGAATCTCACGGTGCCGGTGGCCTCGGCAGGTTTCTCCAGGTCTTCCGAAGTCCCGGCGCCTGGCGAGCCCCGCCATTTCAATCCGAGTATGTCGAGCAGGGCGTCCATGGACGGGTAGCTGCAATCGATGTCCACGCCATTGATGGCGTGCATCGGATTCAGAGTGCCGCCAGGGGCCTGGGCGACCGTAGGCGGCGGTAATTTGCCCAGGGGAATGCCAACCAGCACCTCAAGAGGGTCTGAATAGCTGTATTTTCCGGTGGCCGCGTGCAGCAACGTGTAGATGACTTTCACGTAGTAGCCGATATTGGCCGAGACATATTGTTTGTCCACCCGGAATCGTACTGGTTGGCCAACTGTCGCCAACGTGATCGGCACGCAGCCGGATGTACTGCCGTAAAGGTTGATCCCGATCCAGCGGAAGGTGAGCGTATCGCCCTTGACCCAGTTCACTGGCAAGACCCGCACATGAACCAGCTTGTCAGTTTGCGAGGGGTCGATAATGTCATCCGGAGCCTCTTCAACTTTGGGTGCCGGATGCGTTGCCTGCCATGATCCCACGTTGACCCGCAGGAACTCGGACTCACTGGTGCCGTACTGGCCGGGATCATCGTTGAATACCCGGTATTGAAGTTTGAGACTGCCGTTTTCCAGGACTTTGACGTGCTCGCCCATGACGTAAATCGTCACTTCGCCTGCCTTCTGCTCTTCGCCCGATACGGTGTGTTCTTCTTCATGCAGGTAATCATCACCGTTGGATTTTTTACCCAGCCAGATCACCGTCAGGAAATCGCCATTGTTGATGGCGGGATATCTGATTACCACCGATGCCGCTTGTATCAGGGCGGGCAAAATGTTCCCGACCACTTCGCTGATGGCAGGTGCCGGCAGCAATGATGGATTGCCGATCACAGTGGCGAACGTACGCCTGGAATAAAGTGTCGGGCTGCCATCCTGTTTACGTAACGCATAAGAGGCATCGAGGGTGCCTTGTGCGAAGAGTTTGACGAATGCGTACTCAACCGGGATTTCATGAATATAAGGCGGGGTGCGTACTATGGCTTCAACGGTGAACGTTCGAGGTGGTCTGTCGGGAATCGGGGTGCCGATCACCGTGAACTTGAGAGTGTCACCCGCCGCGTAGACGTCGCCGGCCTTGATCAGTACCTGCAGGGTGACAGGGTTGGCGTCCAGGTCGGCAAGAATGATTTTTCCGTCATCTGCTTCCTTGATGATGAGTGCATTGAGGCGCGATACCCCGGCATCGACCTGCACGGAAGTGGACTTTGACCACTTCACACTCCAGTTATAAACGAGATCGCAGATGTTGTAGTGGATGATCAATGCGGCGCTGTCGCCGGCCGTCAGGATATCTTCGGGCCGGGCCATGACGATAATCTCTACGGTGCCATCCACTTCTGCCTGCGTCAAAATATGAGGCGGAAGAAACACGCTGCCCCACTTCACGAGGATGATGTCGCCCTCGGCGATGTTTGGATAACGCGTGATGATCAGGGGCACGCCGCTATCAAGCCATGGTTTGGTGACGCCGTTTTCGATGACATCTTGCGGTAGCCCGACGATAGGCAGCGCCGAGTGCCAAGGTTCAAAGGGCTCCTCATCGTCACCGGCCGGGTCGTCTACTTCCAGCAACAGCGTCAATGTGGCCGATGGGTCGTCGGGTTTGGTTTCGCCTGCCCGGGTCAATACGTAATGGCAGGTGAAAAGGCGGCCTGGTACAAGCCCGTCCGTGCGTACGAAAAAGAACCATCTCCGATCGAGGTCCTCATCCTTGACCTTGAGTTCGCCGACCTTTTTGTCATTCAGGATGACTTCCAGCAAGTCACCAATCGCCATATCCGGGTAAGGGTCGATAACGGCAAACAGCCCTGCCTCGTTCGCTTCGTATGCTTTTCTGTTGATTCCCCCGTCGGCACCCGGTACCGGGATGACCATGTCGGCGAAGTAGGGTGGGTACAATCCCGAAGACGGAGCGAACAGTTCATTACGACTGGGGAACAAGGACCGGCGGAAAGTGAACATGATCAACTCCATCCGAAGGGAAATACCAATGGCGTCAAGGGTTTCTGGTTTTGGACGCGAAGGCCGGCGATTACAGGATTACCGGGCATGAACGCACATCTGGACGTTCGAGCTGTGGATCCGGGACTGGAGTGATTTAAGGCGTGAAGCGAGGGAATTGTCGACTGTCAGAAATAACAGGTCGGCTAGCGTTTCCGATGAACGGTTCGTTGCTTTGAAAAGCTTGATGGCAGGGTGAGATCAGGGTTTGGACAACGTCTTCTGCCGCAAGATATAAACCGTCACCAGCACCGCACTGGTCAGCATGAACCCCCGCGCCCACACCAGCGGCACCAGGTAGCACGAGAACAGAATGCTCGCCCACATCAGCCCGATCGCGTAGACCTTGCCCTTGAGCGGAATGCCGTTGCCATCCAGGTAATCGCGGATCCATGGCCCGAGCCGGGGATGCTCGACCAGCCATTGATAGAAACGCGGAGAGCTGCGGGCGAAGCAGGCGGCTGCCAGCAGAAGGAAGGGGGTGGTGGGGAGAACAGGCAGGAAAATCCCGATCACCCCCAATGCCACGCTCAGCCAGCCGATGGCCAGCAGGATGTAGCGCAACATCAGGGGGCGGTTGCCTATGGGGTTGTCCATAGGCCGGATCTTAGTGGTGACGTGGCTTGAGGATCGCCGGTTTTTCGTCGGGCGCCTGGCACAGCAGGTACAGCGCGGTCAGGGCTTCCGGGATCTGGACGATCATGTCGTCCATCAGGTTGGCGTCCTTGGCGATGTCTTCGAACTCGGGCTGTTCGTCGAACAGGCCCGAACCGACCATGATCGGCAGGAGCATTTCGCTGACTTCTTCTTCGGCGGTTTCGAACCAGGCCGCTTCGCGCAGGAACACGCCTTCCATGAAGCCGATGCACCAGCCGCGCAGTTCGGAATCGTCCGGGTCGTCGCCCAGGTCCAGCTCGCATGGCAGCTCGAACTCTTCGTCCGACGCCAGTTGGCGGGCGATGTGGGCCTTGAGACCGATCAGCGTGGCTTCGATCTCTTCACGCTGCGCTTCGCTGCTGTAATGCGGCTCTTCGGCGAACAGGGCGTCGATCCATTCACGCTCCGGCACGTCTTCGGCGCAGATCGACAGCGCGGTCAGGTAACCGTGAGCGGCCACGTAGTCCAGCGCCTCTTCATGCAGCTCGTCGGCGTCGAGGAAGACTTGCAGGCGGGTTAGTTGCTCGGCGAAGGACATTAAAGGGCTACCTTGGGGGAATAAACAATGCGGGAATTCTAGGCCTTCTTGAGCCCTCAAGCCAGCCGCACGGCAGATTTGCCCGCACAAGCTTCTTATCGGCGGTGCCCTTTGCCGGGGAGGGCTCGGGTATACTGCCGCGCTTTGCGATCCCTGCCGGTGTCGCGGCTGATTGTGTACGGCGCGATGCAATGCGCGCTTACGTTTTGTTTAAAGCAGCCTCGGCTGTCTTGAACCAGCCTGTGCAGGGATGTTTCAGTGGATTTTTGGAGTTTTTATGCTCGAACAGGCTCAACGCGTCCTCAAGGACATCTTCGGCTACGACAGTTTCCGTGGCCGTCAGGGTGCAATCATTGAGCGCGTGGCCAGTGGCGGTGATGCCCTTGTGCTGATGCCGACCGGCGGCGGCAAATCCCTGTGCTTCCAGGTGCCGGCGCTGCTGCGCGATGGCCTGGCGGTGGTCGTATCGCCGCTGATCGCATTGATGGACGATCAGGTCGCCACTCTCGAAGAGCTGGGCGTGGCCGCCGCCGCGTTGAACTCCACCCTGAGCGCCGAACAGCAGCGCGACCTCGCCAACCGGATCAAGCGCGGCGAAGTGAAAATGCTGTATCTGGCGCCGGAGCGGCTGGTGCAGCCGCGCATGCTGTCGTTCCTGCAAGGCTTGAACATCGCCCTGTTCGCCATCGACGAAGCGCACTGCGTATCGCAATGGGGCCATGACTTCCGCCCGGAATACCTGCAACTGGGGCAGTTGGCGGAAATGTTCCCCGACGTGCCGCGCATTGCCCTGACCGCCACCGCCGACAAGCGTACCCGCGAAGAAATCGTCACCCGCCTGCACCTGCAGAATGCCGAGCGTTTCCTCTCGAGTTTCGACCGGCCGAACATCTTCTACCGCATCGTGCCCAAGGAGCAGCCGCGCAAGCAGTTGCTGGCGTTCCTTGCCGAGCGGCGCAGCGATGCCGGTATCGTCTACTGCCTGTCGCGCAAGAAAGTGGAGGAGGTGGCCGCGTTTCTCACCGAGCAGGGCTTCCCGGCGCTGCCGTATCACGCCGGTCTGCCCAACGATCTGCGCGCCTATCACCAGAAGCGCTTCCTCAACGAGGAAGGCCTGATCATGGTCGCCACCGTGGCGTTCGGCATGGGCATCGACAAACCCAACGTGCGCTTCGTTGCTCACCTCGATCTGCCGAAATCCCTTGAGGCTTATTACCAGGAAACCGGACGTGGCGGCCGTGACGGTCTGCCGGCGGACGCGTGGATGGCCTACGGCCTGCAAGACGTGGTGATGCTCAAGCAGATGCTGCAGAACTCCGAAGGCGACGAGCGCCACAAGCGTCTGGAGCAGCACAAGCTCGACGCCATGCTCTCGCTCTGCGAAGAAACCCGCTGCCGCCGTCAGGCGCTGCTGGCCTACTTCGACGAAGACATGCCCGAGCCGTGCGGCCACTGTGACAACTGCACCGACGGCGTGCAGACCTGGGACGCCACCGAGCCTGCGCGTCAGGCGCTCTCGGCGATCTATCGTACTGGCCAGCGTTACGGCGTCGGCCATCTGGTGGACGTGCTGCTGGGCAAGGACAACGAAAAGGTCCGCAGCTTTGGTCATCAGCACCTGTCGGTGTTCGGCGTGGGCAAGGCGCTGAGCGAGAGCGAATGGCGCTCGCTGTTCCGTCAACTGGTTGCCCGTGGCCTGGCCGATGTCGATCACGAAGGCTACGGCGGGCTGCGCCTGAGCGATACCTGCCGGCCGCTGCTCAAGGGCGAAGTGACCCTTGAACTGCGCCGCGACCTCAAACCACAGATCACCGCCAAGAGCGGCAGCAAGAGCCCGGCCAGTCAACTGGTGCGCGGCGAAGAACGCGAACAGTGGGAAGCCTTGCGCGCCCTGCGGCGCAAACTGGCGGAAGAACACGGCGTGCCGCCGTACGTCATCTTCCCCGACTCGACCCTGCTGGAAATGCTCCGCAGCCAGCCGACCTCGCTGGCGGACATGGCCCGGGTCAGCGGCGTCGGCGCGCGCAAGCTGGAGCGTTACGGCGAGGCCTTCCTCGAAGTGCTCGGCGGCGAGGCCGAGGCGCCGAAAGTGGTGGCCGACGTGCGTCACGAACTGATCACCCTGGCCCGCGCCGGCATGACGCCGTTGCAGATCTCCGGTCAATTGCAGTGCTCGGAAAAGAACGTCTACGCCATGCTCGCCGAAGCCATCGGCAAGCAGCAGCTGTCGCTGGAACAGGCGCTGGATCTGCCGGAAGACCTGATGGGCGAAGTGCAGGATGCTTTCCTCGACGGCGAAGGCGAGTTGCCGTCGGTCGCCGAAGTGGCCGAGCTGTTTGCCGGTCGAGTGCCTGAAGGTGTGCTGTATTGCGTACGGGCTGCGCTGCAATCCGAGTTTGAAATGTGAGAGGGCGTTTGTGCCAACCGCTATACCGATGTAACGATTCAGTACAGGACGCCTCTTGCCTATAGCCAAATGTCATGCTTAGCTGACTAATAATTAGTTTTTCTCTATTTGTTCAGTCTAATCATGAGTGTTTTATGCCGTTAACCGATCAACACCGTTTTGGCATGCAATTGGCCCAGATGTCCCGTGGCTGGCGTGCCGAACTGGATCGCCGGCTGGCCGGTCTGGGCTTGTCCCAGGCACGCTGGCTGGTGCTGCTGCATCTGGCGCGTTTCGAAGAGGCGCCGACTCAGCGGGAGCTGGCGCAGAGCGTCGGCGTCGAAGGGCCGACCCTGGCCCGTCTGCTCGACAGCCTGGAAAGCCAGGGCCTGGTGCAACGCCAGTCCGTGATGGAAGACCGCCGGGCGAAAAAAATCGTGCTGTGCGCACCGGCCTTGCCGCTGATCGAGCAGATCGAAACCATCGCAACACAATTGCGCAAGGAATTGTTCGAAGGCGTCGACGAGGCGGATCTGAAGGTCTGCATGCGGGTTCACGGGCACATTCTGGCTAACCTGGAAAAGTCTTGAGGCATAACCGCGTGCCGTTTTTTTGAGAGATCGCGCTGGGCGGACTATAAGAACTACTGGGCAATATCGTGTTCGTACCGGATGTGCGAACGCATAGAAGTCGGTTTTGCTTATTCAAGGGATGCTCATGCTCGGAAGTCGGCACGTGGTAAAGCGTTGCGCCAACTCGCTGCTGGTGGCCGGTGTTCTCACCTGGTCCACCGCCTCATTGGCGCTGGGGCTCGGTGACATCACCGTGCATTCAGCCCTCAATCAGCCGCTCAAGGCTGACATCGCGCTGGTGGATGTCGGGGGCGTCAGCGAAAGCGAACTGGCGGTTCGTCTGGCCTCGGCGGACGAGTTTGGCCGCGCCGGTATCGAGCGCGTGTTTTTTCTCAATGACCTCAAGTTCACCCCGATCCTGCGCGGCAATCGCAACATGATCCGGGTGACTTCGACCAAACCGGTCAACGAACCCTTTCTGAATTTCCTGGTGCAGCTCGATCAGCCCAATGGCCATCTGGTGCGCGAATACACCGTGCTGATCGACCCGCCGGGCTCTCCGGGAATTGTCCCGGCCACCGACGAGCCAACGGCGCGCGCGCAATCCTCGGAATTTCCGACCCCCGAGACTCCCACCGCAACTACGCCGGCCAAACCTGCTGCGTCGGTGCAGCCACCGGCTCCGGTCGCCGACGCGCAGGCCGAACAACTGGCGGCGAGTCTTGTGCAGAACCAGCAACTGCAAAAAACCATCGATGAATTGAACGCGAAGCTTCAGGCGCAGGAAGTGCTGATCGCTGACGGCAAGAAACAGCTCGGTGATTTGCAGGCCCGCCTCATTGAAGTGCAACAGGCGCCGCCGGCACCTGTCGCACCCGTGGCGCCTGTGCCTGCGCCGGTCATTGCCCCGGTTGAGTCCCCGGAGGATTCACTCAACTGGCCGCTGCTCGGCGGACTGCTGCTGGTACTGGGATTGCTGGTGGCAGGGCTGTATGTGCGTCGGCACCGCCAGCAGGAACAAGGGGCTGAGGCGCCGACACCGTTCCTGCCGGTTCGAAACGAACCCCCGGTCGACGACGCCGAACCGATGCAGCCGAGTGCCGCTCACAGTGCTGTCGAACATCGCGAGGAACACGCCAACGGCGATGTGCTGGAAGCGGTCGGCATTTATCTGGCCTACGGACGCTTGGGCGAGGCTGCCGGTCTGTTGCGCGATGCGTTGCAGCGGGAACCGGAGCGCATCGACCTTGGCGTGCAGTTGCTTGAAGTGCTGGGGCGGCAGGGCGACACGCCGATCTATGACGAGCAGGAAAACCGCCTGCGCCAGCTCGGGGTCGAGGATCAGCGCTTGCAGGAGATTCGCGCCCGCTACCCGAAACTGGCCAGCGCCGCACCTCTGGCGGCAGCGGCTCCGGTGATTGCTGCGCTGCCGATCGAACCCCCTGTGGAGCCGGAACCCGAAGACAATTTCGAACTGAACCTGGATCAGCTCTCGATGGCGTCGAGTTGGGATCTTGAGGAGACTCGCTCCACCACCGACGCACCTGAACAGGCGCCATCAACGCTCGGCTCCGATCTGCAGGTACTGCCACAGGATTTCGAACTGCCGGAAACCCTGCCCGACGACGCTGAAACCGCCGAACTGGAATGGATCGCCGAGCCGGAAGCGCAGCCGCTGGACGAGGACTTTCTCAACGAATTTGGCGATCCCGGCACGTCGCTCTCGCTGGAGCCACTGGAGCTGCAGGCGCCGGAATCCGAACCCTCGGACGCCGCAAACGCCGGCAAACTCGAACAGGCCCAGACCTGCATCGACGACGGCGATCTCGACAGCGCCATTGCCTTGCTCAACGAACTGCTCAAGGAAGCCGACGAACCCCTCAAGCAAACGGCGCGCACGCTGTTGGCGGGGATTCGCTGAGCGCCGTCAGAAGGTCTGGCCGAGGTTCAGATACACCGCCTGTTCATCCGCATCGTTCAGGCCATAGCTGAAGTTCAGCGGCCCCAGCGGCGTATCGAAGCCGATGAACACGCTGGCGGCGTTGATGTAGCCACTGTCGAACTCGTTGTCGTTGTTCCACGCCCGGCCGCGTTCCAGCGAGGCGCCGGCGTACAGCGGGAAGTCCAGCGGCAGGTACGAGCGGGGGGTGAGGCGGCGGTAATACACCGCACGCATCAGACTGACGTTCTGCCCGGAGATCGCGTCCTCGCGGAAACCGGACAATTGCCGGGCGCCGCCAAGCAGGAAACTGGAGGTCACCACGTTGGCATCGTCCAGCGTTCGACCGTAACGACCGCCCAGGATCAGCGTATCCGGGCCGCTGCTCATGGCCTTGTCCAGTTTGAATTCCCACTGCCGGTAGCGCGTGTCGGAACCCAGGCTCGGCTCGAACTGCACCAGGGTAAGGCCGATGTCTTCGCCTTCGTGGGGGTAGTAGACGTTGTCCAGCGAGTCGAAGGAGTACTTCAGCGCATAGAACCCTTCGTTGAAGTTTTCGCTCGGCAGGTCCTGATCGCCGATCCGTACATCGGCCTTGCCCCAGGCCTCGCCAACCCCGAAGCGCACTTCGCCGCTGTTGCCGATCTGCCGGCCGACATTCAGGCCGAAGCCGTAGCGCTCGACGCGATATTGGGCAATCGGATCGTTCTCCAGAACCGAGTCGACGTTCTGCGCGGCGAACGATGCATAAGGCGCCACGAAGTAGCGAGAGCCCACGTCCAGCGGTTGATAGAACTCGCTGTATAACTCTTGTTTATCGCCGATCTGTGCCCGGGTCAGCCATTCCGCGCCGAGCCGGTTGATGCCGTTCATGCGGTAACTGGCGCCGAGGTTGAAGGCGCTGTCACCGCGCATGTCGTCCGACAGGCTGAGGCCGACCCGCAGGTAATCGGTGCCGGTGCGCTTGCCGCGCGCGCTGATCACCAGCGTGTGATCCGTGCCCTTGTGCACCACGCGGTATTGCACCTGCTCGAAATAATCGAGGCCGTACAGGGTGCCCATGTCGGTTTGCAGGCGACCCAGATCCAGCGGTTCGCCGATATGCTGGCGGATGTAATAGCGGATCACGTCATCGCCGACTTTCGAGTCGTTCTCGACCTTGATCGCAGTGATGATCGGCGTGCGCTGGCCCGGCGCGCGGGCAACGTTGAGTTCGGCGTCCTGCGACTGCACGGGTTTGAGACGCGCGAGGCGCACGTTCAGGGCCTGGGTTGCGCGGTAGCCGGCGTCAATCATCTCCTGGCCGCGACCGAAATCGGTGGAACCGAAACTCGCCAGCGGCGGCTGGATCAGCACGTCGTCGGGATGCAGGGTCGCCAGTTGCTCTTCGGAGTTGCGTCGGGTCATCAGGGTGATCGACTGGTTCAGCACATCGACCACGGTCACCAGTTGCTTGCGGTTGCGCAGTGGGGTGCCGATGTCGACCACGATGGCCACGTCGACGCCCATTTCCCGCGCCACATCGAGGGGAATGTTGTCGGTCATGCCGCCATCCACCAGCAATCGGCCGTCGAGTTCGACCGGGGCGAATACCGCCGGGATCGACATGCTGGCGCGGATCACCTGGGGCAGATGGCCCTTGCGGAACACCACTTTTTCGCCGTTGGCGATGTCGGTGGTCACGGCGCGGAACGGTATCGGTAGCTTGTCGAAATCCCGGGTGTCGCTGGTATGGGCCAACAGGCTTTCGAGCAGCAGCGCGAGGTTCTGGCCTTGAATCACGCCCAAGGGCAGGCCGAGGCTGCCGTCGTCGCGAAAGCTCAACTTCTGTTTCACCAGAAAATCGCGGTCGTCCTGCTTGCGCCGGAACGGTACGTCTTTGCGGGGCGGGGCGTCGGACAATGCCTGCTGCCAGTCGATGGTCAGGGCGAGTTTTTCCAGCTCGTCAATCTTGTAACCCGAGGCGTACAGCCCGCCGACCACCGCGCCCATGCTGGTGCCGGCAATCGCATCGATCTTGATGCCTTGCTCTTCCAGCGCCTTGAGCACACCGATGTGCGCCAGGCCACGGGCCGCGCCGCCGGACAGCACCAGTCCGACTTTCGGGCGTGTGGTCTCACTGGCATGGACGCTGACACCAGCGAACAGCGGTAGGAAACCAAGCAACAGGCAGATCAGCAGACGACGCATCGTGAGTCTCGGGGCGAGCGATAAAGCCGGCTATTATAGCGGCGCCCTCTGGCTCAGGAGTTTCAGCAATCATGACCGTCACAAAACCGGAAATCGTCATCACCTATTGCACGCAATGCCAGTGGCTGTTGCGCGCCGCGTGGCTGGCGCAAGAGCTGCTCAGCACTTTCGGCGACGATCTCGGCAAAGTGTCCCTGGTGCCGGGCACCGGCGGGATATTCCACATCACCTGCAACGACGTGCAGATCTGGGAACGCAAGGCCGACGGCGGTTTCCCCGAAGCCAAGTTGCTCAAGCAGCGGGTGCGCGACCGGATCGACCCTGACCGCGACCTCGGCCACAACGACCGTACTCAGTGAGAGGCGGCTTCGGCCGCGACGGTTTTCTTGTCGCTGCTGCCTGACATCCGGCTCGACACCACGATCGCAACGATGATCAGCGCGCCGCCGATCAGCATGCGCAGGGTCGGATCTTCATCGAACAGCAACCACGCCACGGTAATCCCGTACACCGGCTCCATGGCAAACACCACTGCGGCGGTGCGCGCCTTGATCACCGCGAGACTGGCGACGAACAGACTGTGGGCGACGCCGGTGCAGAACACCCCGAGCAGACCGATCCACAACCAGTCGATGGCCCGTACTTCGCTCAGTTGCGGCGCCGCCACCGGCAGCAGACACAACGCCACCACCACGTTCTGACACAGCGCCGCCTGCACCGCCGGAATGCGCCCGGAGCTGGCGCGGTTGGTCAGGGACAACAGGGAAAACAGCAGGCCGGACAGGATCGCCCAGAGCAGGCCGGTGGTTGCGCCGCTGGCCAGATCGAACGCTGGCGTCACCAGCACCAGCCCGATACTGACCAGCGCTACCAGCACGATTTCATTGGCGCGGATGCGCTCACGGAAGATCAGCCCTTCGAGGATCACCGTGAAGGCCGGGAAACTGGCGAAACCCAGGGTCGCAATGGCGACGCCCGCGACCTTGACCGCAATGAAGAAACTCACCCAATGCCCGGCCAGCAGCACACCGCTCAGGGCCAGGCGCCGCCAGTCGACGGCCTGCAGTTTCTGCCAGCCGCCCTGTTGGGCGAAGCGGGCGAAAAACGCCAGGGCCAGCACGGCAAACGCGGCGCGCCCGAACACGATGACGGCGGGCGTTGCGGCCGCGAGTTTGCCGAAGACGCCGGTCAGGCCGAACATCAGTGCGCCGATATGCAGGGCGCCGAGGGCGGTACGGGGAGTCATTGCTGTCCTTTTTCCAAACACCATTACAGGCACACATTGAAGCGTGTAACGACGGAAAAGTCTGTCGGCAGGCTATCGACTTTTGTCGTCAGCCTCGCGTCGCAATTGTGTAGGAGACGTACCGAACTCACGCAGGACGGCGGCCGAGAACGCGCTTTGCGAGTTGTAGCCGACCCGGCTGGCCACTTCACCGACGGGCAGCGTGGTGTTGCGCAACAGCGCGACGGCTTTGTGCAGCCGGCGAGTGCGAATGTAGTCCATAGGCGTTTGCCCGCATTCGGCGACGAACCGCGCATGCAACCGGGCGCTGGACAATCCGGCGACACGCGCCAGATCCGCCACTTGCAGCGGATAGGCCGCGTACTGCTCGATGTGCGCGTCGAGTGCCGCGTAGGGCAGGCGGCGCGCGACGATCTCGGCGGGTGGCACGTGGTTCAGGCTCGCCAGCAGCAACACCGCGCCCTGTTGCGCAATCAACGGATCGTCCACCGGACTGTTCGCCAGCCAGTTGACCAGTTGACCTTGCCCGGCATCCAGCGACAACCGCGCGGCGTTGTCCAGCAGACGGCGGCTGGCATCGGCGTGATTGCCCAGCGAGCGCGTCAGCCATTGTGCGTCCGGCACATCCAGCACCAGACAACGGCTGCCCTTGGGACTGCCGCACGCGTGATGCGCGCCGGCGGGGATCACCACGAAGCTCTGCTGCAAGACCTGGCTGCCGTGCCCTTCGACTTCGAAATCCAGCGCACCGGACAGGCCGAACACCAGTTGCGCGTGGTCGTGGCTGTGGGCGATCAGGTCGTGGCTGTAATGGCGCAGGGTCAGGATCGGTTGCATGGCGGTCTCCGGGCGAGCCGCCAGTCTACACCGGCGCAGGGGCGGCGCGTTTGTCACACGACTGACGCATACCTGTCATGGTCGATTAACCGGGGGCGCGCAGAGTGGCGAAAACATCGCAGAGGGTTGCCCATGACCAGCGCCGAGCTCGCCAGACCCAGCCGTAAACAACGGGTTCGCACCCTGTGGATCTCCGACGTGCACTTGGGCACGCGGGATTGCCAGGCCGAGCATCTGTCGCAATTTCTCAAGGGCTATCACGCCGACAAGATCTACCTGGTCGGTGACATCATCGACGGCTGGAAACTGCGCGGCGGCATGTATTGGCCCCAGGCGCACACCAACGTGATTCGCCGCTTGCTGACCATGAGCAAGCGTGGCACCGAGGTGATCTACGTCACCGGCAACCACGACGAATTCCTGCGCCGCTATTCGAAACTGATTCTGGGCAACATCCAGCTGGTCGACGAGGCCGTCCACGTCACCGCCGATGGCCGGCATCTGCTGGTGATTCACGGTGACCAGTTCGACGTGATCACCCGTTACCACCGCTGGCTCGCGTTCCTCGGCGATTCGGCCTACGAGTTCACCCTGACCCTCAACCGCTGGCTCAATCACTGGCGGGCGAAATACGGTTACGGCTACTGGTCGCTGTCGGCCTATCTCAAGCACAAGGTGAAGACGGCGGTCAGCTTTATCAGCGATTTCGAGGAAGCCATCGCCCACGAATGCGTGAAGCGCGAGTTGCACGGGGTGGTCTGCGGACACATTCACCACGCCGAGATCCGCAAGGTCGGCGAGGTGGATTACCTCAATTGTGGCGATTGGGTGGAGTCGTGCACGGCGCTGATCGAGCACTGGGACGGCACGATCGAGTTGTATCGCCTGGCCGATGCGCAGGCGCGAGAGGCCGAGTTGAAAGCGGCGAAGGTTGCCGAGCTGGTCTGAGTTTTCAAATCGATTCAGGCCGGGCTGTGCTCTTCCATCGCCGCCTTGTAGATCGAGTTCTTCGGCTGGGCAAACAGCCTTTCCATCATCGGCTCGAAGAAGCTCAGCGGCAGGGTGTCGTACTCGGGGTCGAACGCCGCCGCGTCGTATTTGGCGCAGAACTCCGCGGTCGCCAGAAACTGCGGGTGCTCGCTGAACTGCTCGCGCAGGTGCCGATCCATGCCCAGGTGATGGAAGAAGTAGTAGCCCTGGAAGATCCCGTGCTTTTCCACCATCCACAGGTTCTCGGCACTGACGAACGGCTTGAGGATGGCGGCGGCAATGTCCGGGTGATTGTAGGAACCGAGGGTGTCGCCGATGTCGTGGAGCAGGGCGCAGACCACGTATTCCTCGTCGCGCCCGTCGCGAAAGGCGCGGGTCGCGGTTTGCAGCGAGTGGGTCAGGCGATCCACCGGGAAACCGCCGAAATCGCCTTCGAGCAGTTTCAGGTGGGCCATGATCCGGCCCGGCAACTGACGGGCATAGGCGCTGAAATCCGCCGCAATGATCGCCCAGTCGTCCGGTGTGCCGTCCTTCATGTGGGTGAAACGGGCATTGGCATTCATCGGCAATCCTCTTGGTCGGAATTTCTAGAACGGCACGCGGCCCAGGATCATGTCGCGGTACATGACGAAGTCGCCGAGCAGGCTGTAGAACGGGTGCTGGAAGGTGGCCGGGCGGTTTTTCTCGAAAAAGAAATGGCCGACCCAGGCAAAGCTGTAGCCAGCGAGCGGCAACGCAAGTAAAAGCAGCCAGGCGCCCTTGGCGATGGTCAGGGCGAGAATGAAGATCACCAGCGTCGTGCCGATGAAATGCAGGCGACGGCAGGTGCTGTTGCTGTGCTCGCTGAGGTAATACGGGTAGAACTCGGCGAAGCTGTTGAAAGGCTTGATGGTTTCCACGACTGCGATCTCTGTGGTTATTGTTCTGATTGCAAGTTGTTCGGCGGGTAGCTTATTTGAGTCTAGAGTGATCAATGGCGTCGGCCAGTGACAATCGGCGCCACTTTACTATCCTTGGGAAATCGGCCGTAGTATGCGGCTCACCATGTCATCCAAGAAAAAACGCCATGAGCGAACGAACGACTTCTGCAAGCTGGGCGATGGGGATTGTCAAGGCACTGGAAATGGACGGCCTGGATTGCCGGGTTCTGTTCAGACAGCTGGGGCTCGACTACGCGGCGCTGGAGGATCCGGACGCACGCTTCCCACAGGATTCCATGACCCGACTCTGGCAACGGGCGGTCGAGCTGTCCGGCAATCCTGCGATCGGCCTGAACATGGGCAAGGTGGTGCGGCCGGCTTCGTTCCATGTCGCGGGCTATGCACTGATGTCCAGTAATACGCTGGCGGAAGGTTTTCAGCGTCTGGTGCGTTATCAGCGGATCATCGCCGAAAGTGCCGACCTGAGTTTTCGCCTGCTCGATGAAGGTTATGCGCTGATTCTGACGGTGCATGGCGATCACCTGCCGCCGACCCGCCAAAGTGCAGAAGCTTCACTGGCCTGCGCGCTGGCGCTGTGCGGCTGGCTGACCGGGCGCACGCTGCACCCGCGCAAAGTGCTGGTGCAGGGCGATGAGCCGGATGATCTTGAACCCTACAAACAAGCCTTCCATGCACCGCTGGTGTTCAACGCGCCGTATGACGCGCTGATCTTCGAACGGGCCGACATGGAAGCGCCGCTACCCACCGCCAACGAAGCGATGGCGCTGCTGCATGACCGGTTCGCCGGGGAGTATCTGGCGCGTTTTTCCGAAAGCCGCGTGACCCACAAGGCGCGTCAGGTGTTGTGCCGCCTGCTGCCGCAGGGCGAACCCAAGCGCGACACGGTGGCGCAGACCCTGCACCTGTCCCAGCGTACCTTGCAACGACGCTTGCAGGAGGAGGGCACCAGTTTTCAGCAGTTGCTCGATGACACCCGCCGAGAACTCGCCGAGCAATACCTGGCGCAACCGAGCATGACCTTGCTGGAGATTGCCTATCTGTTGGGGTTTGCCGATCCGAGCAATTTCTTCCGCGCCTTCCGTCGCTGGTTCGACACCACGCCCGGCGATTACCGGGCGCGGTTGCTGGAGGCGCCGAAGGCGATCAGTGACGCCAGAACGCCGGAATACACAGTACAAACACCGTAATGATCTCCAGTCGGCCGAGCAGCATGCCGAACGACAGAATCCACTTGGCCGCATCCGGCAGGCTGGCGAAGTTGCCGGCCGGGCCGATGGTCTCGCCCAGGCCCGGGCCTACGCCGGACACGGTGCTGGCGGCGCCGGTCAACGCGGTCATCCAGTCCACGCCCAACAGCGACAGCAGCAGGGCGATCACGCAGATGGTGATCGCGAAGAAGAACGAGAACGTCAGGATCGAACGAACGATTTCCTCGTCGAGGCGGTGACCGTTGTACTTCTGCTTGATCACCGCCCGTGGGTGAATCAGCTGGTTAAGGTTGGCCTTGAGCAAAATGTAGGCGACCTGGAAACGGAAGATCTTGATCCCGCCCGCCGTCGAACCGGAACAGCCACCGACGAAGCCCAGATAGAAGAACAGCATCAGCGAGAAATTGCCCCACAGGCTGTAGTCCCCCAGCGCAAACCCCGTGGTAGTGACCACCGACGTCACGTTCAGCGCCACATGGCGCAGCGCGTCCAGCCAGTGCAGGTTGGTGGTCCACCAGTACCAGGTGCCGAGCACCAGCCAGGTCGCCAGCAACATGCCGAGCAAACCCTGCACCTGTTGATCCTTGATCAGCGCCCGACGGTTGCCGCGCAGCGTCGCCACGTACAGGGTGAACGGCAGACTGCCGAGAATCATCACCACCACCGCGACCCAGTGCACCGCCGGTTGCGTCCACTTGGCCAGGGACTGGTCGGAGGTCGAGAACCCGCCGGTGGAAATCGCTGACATCGCGTGGTTGATCGCATCGAACGGGCTCATCCCGGCCCACCAGAACGCCAGGCTGCCGAGAATCGTGATGCCGACGTAGGCCGCCACGATCAGCCGCGCCACCATGTGCGAGCGGGGCATGACCTTTTCCGAGCGGTCCGAGGATTCGGTCTGGAACAGCCGCATGCCACCGATGCGCAGCAGCGGCAGGATCGCCACCGCCATGCCGATGAAGCCGATGCCGCCGATCCAGTGCAGCAGCGAGCGCCACATCAGGATGCCGGGGGACATGTCGTCCAGATGGTTGAGCACGGTCGAGCCGGTGGCCGTGATGCCGGACATGCTTTCGAAGAACGAGTCGGTGTAACTGATGTGCTGGGTCAGCAAAAACGGCAGCGCGGCAAAGATGCACACCACCAGCCAGCTGCTGACGGTCAGCAGGTACATGTCCCGGGGGCGCAGGTGAATGTGTTCCGGGCGACCGGGAATGACCAGCGCGAGGCCGGCGACGAAGGTGATCATGCTCGCCCAGAGGAACGACGGCAGATCGCCGGTGCGCTCGAAAATCACCAGGGTGGCCATGGGCACGACCATGGCGACGGCCAGGGTGATCAGGAAGATGCCGATGATGAAACCAATGATCCGTAAGGTCGGCAACGCCATGAAGTCCGCTCGGGCTGATGTGGGAAGGGCGCCATTCTACCTGCGGTGCAAGGCATGTAAACCGACGCGTCTGGATCACTTGCAGCTAGAATAGCCGGACATTTTTTTCAGGAGGTGGCCGATGCAGGCTCTCGACGCTTTGCTCAACCGTGTTTCCGTTCCACGACTGATCGATCCGGCCCCCACTGCCGCACAGCGCGAAGTGCTGTTCGCCGCCGCGACCCGCGCACCGGATCACGGCCATTTGCAGCCGTATCGCTTCCTGACCGTCGAAGGCGCGGCGCGTGAGCAGATGGGCGAGTTGCTGGCCGAAGCTGCGCAGATGCAGGAAGGCGAAGTCACCGAAGCGATGATTGACAAGGCTCGCAACGGCCCGCTGCGGGCGCCGCTGGTGGTCGTGGTCATCGCCAAGTTGCAGGATCACGTCAAATACCCCAAGGCCGAGCAGTTGCTGGCCGCAGGCTGTGCGGCTCACGGGATTCTGCTGGCGGCTTACGCGCAGGGGATTGGCGCGGTGTGGCGCACCGGTGATCTGGCGTACTCGAAACATGTCGCCAAGGGTTTGGGCCTGACGGATGACGAAGAGGTGATTGCGTTCCTGTACCTCGGCACGCCGCAGAAAGAACCGCGGGTGGCGGAGAAGGTTGATTTGGCGGAGTTTGTCAGCGCCTGGCCGGCAAAGGCCTGACACACTAAATAAATGTGGGAGCGAGCCTGCTCGCGATAGGGGGCAGCCAGTCACATCACCATTGACTGACAAAAAGCTATCGCGAGCAGGCTCGCTCCCACATTGGTTTCACGGTTGGACAATTGCCCCCGGTACGAGAGGCAATTCAAGACTCGCCACAAACCCGCCCTGCGGATGATTGGCCAGCACCAGCGTCCCGCCATGCCGCTCCGCCGCCCGCCGGGCAATCGCCAGTCCCAGGCCATGGCCCGCAGCGGTCTGCCCCGGCGCCCGATAAAACGGTTCGCCCAACTGGCTCAGGTGCTCGGCCTGCACCCCCGGCCCGTGGTCACGCACGCTGACCACGATCCGCTCGCCCTGACGTGACGCCTGCATTTCAATCGACTGCCCGACCGGGTTGAAGCGCTGGGCATTGCGCAGCAGGTTGTCCACGGCGCGTTCGATCATGGTCGGCCAGCCTGTCAGATTGAGCGCCGGCTCGGCCTCCAGACGCACGGTCTGCTCTGGCGAACCCAATTGAGCGTCTTTTTGCAGGGTGGCGAGCAGGGCATTCAGATCCACCTCTTCGGCGCTGGCGTTGTCGGCATCGACTCGCGCCAGCACCAGAATTTCACTGATCAACGCTTCCAGCCGGTCACACTCGCGGGTCAGGCGCGGCCAGAGTTTTTCCCGTTCTTCGGGGCTCGCCCGTTCGGCCAGTGCCAGTGCGATGCGCAGGCGTGCCAGCGGTGAACGCAACTCGTGGGACACGTCGCGCAGCAATTGGCGCTGACTGCCGATCAGGCTTTGCAGGCGGGCGCCCATGCGGTTGAAGTCGTTGGCCAGCACGCCGAATTCATCGCGACGGTTGGCCAGTTGCGCCAGGCTGTTCTGCTGATAGGTGGTCTGGCCGAGGTCATGCACCGCGCCGCGCAAACGGCTGAGCGGGCGAGTGATGGAAAAGGTCACCAGCAGGCTGAACAGGGTCAGCACCACCAGCGCGATACCCAGTGCACTCAACGGCCAGAGCAGGCTTTCGCGGTGCCAGGCGTCGAGTTCCGGGTGCGGGATGCGGTAGATGAAGAGGTAGGTGTCGCCGCTTTTGTCGCTGGTGAATTCGTCGGTCAGTCGGCGCCAGGGCAGGCGTCGGTCATCGTTGTTCTGCCGCGCCTCGAAGGCTGCCGCACGCCGGGGGAAGGTGCCGCGCACCACCGGGTCGCCGCTTTCATTCAGCACTTGCACGTCGATGTGGTACTGGCGTTTGCGCTGTTCGAGGATGTCCTGGGCGGCGTCTTCGCCTTGGGCTTCGTAGGTCTGCGTCCATTCGGCGGCAAGGGTGTTGAGGCCCGGATGGCGGCTGAGGATCCACGCGTCCTGGTTGAGCATGTGCCCCAGCAGAATGGAAAGCCCTGCAACCAGAGCGATGGCCAGCCAGAAGCTGGCGAGGATACGCCAGAACAATGAACGCACAGAAAATCCTCAAACAAAGAAAACCCAACGGCGGTGAGCCGTTGGGTCGGGGCGTGACGCTAGAACATTATTGCGCCTTTTGCGGCTGTTGCGCTTTCCAGGCTTTGAACTCGGCCCATTCGGCGCGACGTTCGGCCTGTTTCTTCTGGATCTCGTCGAATTTCTTCTGTTGATCCGGTTTCAACACGGCGCGAACATCAGACTCGGCTTTCTTGTGGTTGGCCGCCATCTCGTCCTTCATGGCTTTCTGGTCGGCTGGCGAGAGTTTCTCCAGGTATTTTTCGACCGTCTGTTTACGCTCGTGCATCTGCTCGCCCATGATCTTGCGGATCTGCTCGCGCTGTTCGCGGGACAAGTCGAGCTGGCTGTACGGGCCTTTGCCGTGCATGCCGTGCATCTGACCGCCATGGCGCGGGCCGTCCAGCGGGCCACCATCCTGTGGCATGGCCATGGCGACGGTCGGCAGGGCAGCGGCAAACATCAGAGCGATAAGAGTCTTGCGCATGGTGAATCTCCTTTGTCTCGTTCCCGGTACGTTCCGGATGAGTACAGATTACGGAGATCAAGGTCAGCGACGGTCAGCGCTGTGTAAAGCTTGGGTAAACACGTTTTCGCGCCGACCTGACAAAACTGACAGACGATCAGAGGCTGTAGTAGTAGCCACGGCTGCGCAGGGCAACGATGCGCGGGCGGCCGTCGGGGTGCGGGCCGATCTTTTTGCGCAGGTTGCTGACGTGCATGTCCAGGCTGCGGTCGTACAGCGTCAGCTTGCGGCCGAGGGCGATCTGCGCCAGTTCCTGTTTGTCCAGCGGCTCGCCCGGTTGCTTGAGCAGGGCTTCGAGCAGGCGGCTTTCGGAGACGGTGAGGGTGAATTCCTTTTCGTCGATGCTGACCACGCCGCGCACCGGGCTGAAGCTCAGGTCGCCCAGCTCGAGCTGGGTCGACACGGCGGCCGGATGACTGCGGCGCAGCACGGCGCGCAGGCGGGCGGTCAGTTCGCGTGGATCACAGGGTTTGGCCAGGTAATCGTCGGCGCCCAGTTCCAGGCCGAGGATCCGGTCCAGCGGCTCGCCCCGGGCCGAGAGCATCAGCACCGGCAGGTCGGCGTGATCGCTGCGCAGTTGCTTGAGCAGTTCCAGACCGCTGCCGTCGGGCAGCATCACGTCCAGCACCACGGCCGCCGGCGCGGTTTCGGCCAGCGCCTTGCGGGCGCTCTGGCCATCGTGACAGGCCCGGACCTGAAAGCCTTCCTGGCTCAGCCAGCTACTCAGGAGTTCACACAACTCCTGGTCATCATCAATCAGTAACAGCTCGCTCATGACTCACTCAATTTAGCCATTGCCGACGTTTTCGGCTTGCTCCACTGGCAAAGATACCGCAGAGCAGCGCCAATAGCGCTACCCCGGCCCCGGTGACGAACCATTGCTGCTGTTCGGTCAGCAGGCGCGGCAGCGGGCTGGCCTGGGCTTCCTTGAGTTGCAGCTTCAGACGCTGGTTCTCCTGGCGCAACCGGGCGAGCTGGGCGCTTTCGCGGGTGTTGTCGGCATTTTGCAGTTGTTTGCTCAGTTCTTCCCGTTGCTGCTCGCTGGCCTTCAGGCGCTGCTGCAACTCGGTGATCTGGCTGCCGGCGCTCAATGAAAGCGGCGTGGAGCTGTTGCCTTCGGTGCTTTCTTCACCATGGGCGGGCGCCATGATCGACAACGTGACCAACATCAGACACAACGGACCCTTGCGCATCGCGACTCCTGTTTCCAAATGGATATTGGGCAGGTTGTCGGCCGGCAAACGAGAATAATGAGCGATTGAGAACGCGATGAACCGACAAGGTTCATCGCGCTGAGGGCTTTTGCGGGGGAGGTTACGGCAGGACTTGCTTGAACGGCTTCACGACAACATTGGCGTAGACGCCGGCGGCGACGTACGGGTCGGCATCGGCCCAGGCTTGCGCCGCGCTCAGGGAGTCGAATTCGGCGACGATCAGGCTGCCGCTGAAACCTGCTGCGCCCGGATCATTGCTGTCGACCGCCGGGTGCGGGCCGGCCAGCACGATGCGGCCTTCGCCCTTGAGCACTTGCAGGCGTTCAAGGTGTGCCGGGCGCGCAGCGAGGCGGGCTTCCAGGGAGTTGGCGACGTCGGTGGCAATGATGGCGTAGAGCATGTCAGTCCTCGGTTTTTGGCGTTGTGGTATCGGCGTCGTGCAGGTGACGGGACAGGTAGATGCCCTGACCGACCAGGAACAGCACGGTCATGCCCAGGCTGCCGAACACCTTGAAGTCCACCCAGATGCTCTGGAAGGTAAAGGCGACGAACAGGTTGGCGGCCCCGCAGAACAGGAAAAAGGCGATCCAGGCGATGTTAAGGCGGGTCCAGACCGGATCCGGCAGGGTCAACGCGTGGCCCATGATGCGCTTGATCAGCAGGCGGTCACCGATGAAATGGCTGCCGATGAAGGCCAGGGCGAACAGCCAGTTGACGACCGGGGCTTTCCATTTCAGGAAGGTTTCGCTGTGAAAGGCCAGGGTCAGGCTGCCGAACACCAGGCAGGCGATCAGGGTCAGCCACTGGCTCTTCTCCAGCTTGCGCTGCTTGATGAAGAGCGCGCCGTACACCACCAGGGAACTGATGATCAGCATGGCGGTGGCACTGTAAATGCCGCCTACCGTCAGTTCATGGCCGGCAACGTCGACGGTGCGTGGATCGAGTTTGTAGACGATGAAGAACAGCAGAAGCGGGATGAAATCGATGAATTGTTTCACAGTGAGAGCCAGAAGCTGGATGTGGCGGCATAATAACAAACATATGGGCGCGCGATAGCGCCAGCTGATTTGAGGTAACACATCCCCGTGAACGTTGATTTGCACTGCCACAGCACGGCCTCCGATGGCGCCCTGGCGCCTGCGGCACTGGTTGCGCGTGCGTTCGAGAACGGCGTGCGAGTCCTGGCCCTGACCGATCACGACACCCTCGAAGGCCTCGACGAAGCGCGCACGGCCGCCGAGGGGCTGGGCATGCAACTGGTCAACGGCGTCGAATTGTCCTGCACCTGGGGCGGGGCGACCATTCACGTGCTCGGCTACGGTTTTGACGTCAATGCCGCGCCGTTGGTCGAGGCGATTGCGCAGTTGCACGACGGCCGCTGGCTGCGGTCTGAAGAAATAAGCCGCAAGCTCGCCCTCAAGGGCATGCCGAATGCGCTCGACGGCGCGCGGCAGATCCAGCAGGAATTGGGCGACAGCGGCAACGCGCCGGCCCGCCCGCATTTCGCCGACTGGATGGTGCGTGAAGGTTTTGTAAAGGATCGCGCCGAGGCGTTTCGCAAATGGCTCGGCGCCGGCAAGCTGGGGGACGTCAAGCAGCACTGGCCGACCCTGGAAGACACCGTCGGCACGTTGCGCGCCGCCGGCGCCTGGGTCAGCCTGGCGCATCCGTGGCACTACGATTTCACCCGCAGCAAGCGCCGAAAGCTGATTGCCGACTATATTCAAGCGGGCGGGCATGCGATCGAAGTGGTCAATGGCCATCAGCCTGCGGAACAGGTGGGCAGCCTGGCGATTCTTGCCCGTGAGTTCGGTCTGCTGGTCAGCGCCGGCAGTGATTTCCATGGCCCTGGTGGCTGGTCCGAGATCGGCCAGTACCGGCCGGTGCCGGAGGACCTTCCACCGCTGTGGGGTCGGTTCAAACATGACCCAGTTATTGCCGCCGTCTGAACAGGTAGAGAATGTGAGTCAATTTTTCCAGATTCATCCGGAAAACCCGCAAGCGCGCCTGATCAAACAGGCGGTCGAGATCATCCGCAAGGGCGGAGTGGTGGTCTATCCCACGGACTCTTCCTACGCAATCGGCTGCCAGATCGGCGACAAGAACGCCATCGAGCGCGTTCGACGCCTGCGTCAGCTCGACGAGAAACACAACTTCGCACTGATCTGTAGCGACCTGTCGCAGCTGGGCAATTACGCCAAGATCGACACCGGGACCTTTCGAATCCTCAAAGCCCACCTGCCGGGGCCGTACACCTTCATTCTCAACGCCACCCGCGAAGTGCCGCGGCTGTTGCTGCATCCGAAGAAGCGCACCATCGGTCTGCGGGTGCCGAGCCATCCGATCGCGCTGGCGCTGCTGGCCGAACTGGACGAGCCGTTGATGAGCGTGACCCTGATCATGCCGGGCGATGAAGACCCGTTGAGCGACCCGTACGAAATGCGCCAGTTGCTCGAGCATCAGGTGGACCTGATCATCGACGGCGGTTCCGGCGGTATCAAGGCCTCCACCGTGATCGACCTCACGGGCGACGATCCGGAAGTGACCCGCGTCGGTTGCGGCGATCCCGCTCCATTCATGGTCGAGGCCTGAATGTCCGCAGTGGAAACCGTTGATCCCCAGGCCGGTGCCCAGCAGGAACTGCCGTTTGCCATGGTCTATGGCCAGGCGGTCACGGAAATGCCGCTGGACCTGTACATCCCGCCGGACGCCCTGGAAGTCTTCCTCGAAGCCTTCGAAGGCCCGCTCGACCTGTTGCTGTACCTGATCCGCAAACAGAACATCAACATCCTCGACATCCCCGTGGCGGAAATTACCCGCCAGTACATGGGCTATGTCGAGCTGATGCAGTCGGTGCGCCTGGAACTGGCCGCCGAGTACCTGGTAATGGCCGCGATGCTGGCCGAGATCAAGTCGCGGATGCTGCTGCCCCGGGCCGAAACCGTCGAGGACGAAGAGGACGACCCGCGCGCCGAACTGATTCGCCGCCTGCAGGAGTACGAACGGTTCAAGGCCGCCGCCGAAGGCATCGATGGCCTGAGCCGGGTCGGTCGCGACGTGATCGTGCCCAAGCTCGACGCCCCGGAAGCCCGCGCGCGCAAGCTGTTGCCGGACGTGGCGCTGGAAGAAATCCTGATGTCCATGGCCGAAGTGCTGCGCCGGGGCGACATGTTCGAAAGCCATCAGGTCAGCCGCGAGGCGCTGTCCACCCGCGAGCGCATGAGCGACGTGCTGGAGCGGCTCAAGGGCGGCGGGTTTGTGCCGTTCGTCGAGCTGTTCACCGCCGAGGAGGGCAAGCTCGGGGTGGTGGTGACCTTCATGGCGATCCTTGAACTGGTCAAGGAATCCCTGATCGAGCTGGTGCAGAATGAGCCGTTCGCCGCGATCCACGTGCGAGCCCGAGCCGAATAACGAGTCCCGATATGAACCTGACTGAACCCCGCGAGCTGGCGTCCCTGCTTGAAGCCTTTCTGTTGGCCTCGGGAAAGCCGCAATCCCTTGAGCGCCTGTATGAACTGTTCGAGGAAGGCGAGCGCCCGGAACCGCCGGTTTTCAAGAAAGCCCTGACCCTGCTCGGCAAATCCTGCGAGGGCCGGGCGTTCGAGCTCAAGGAAGTCGCCTCCGGCTATCGCCTGCAAATCCGTGAAAAGTTCGCACCGTGGGTCGGTCGCTTGTGGGAGGAGCGTCCGCAGCGCTATTCCCGCGCACTGCTGGAAACCATGGCGCTGATCGCCTACCGCCAGCCGATCACCCGGGGCGAAATCGAGGACGTGCGGGGCGTGGCGGTCAACACCAACATCGTCAAGACGCTGCTCGAGCGCGAGTGGATTCGCATCGTCGGTTACCGCGACGTGCCGGGCAAACCGGCGATGTTCGCCACCACCAAGGCGTTTCTCGATCACTTCAACCTGAAGAACCTCGACGATCTGCCGCCGCTGGCCGAATTGCGCGAGATCGAGGCGGAACCGGTGCTCGACTTCGACGACGCTCCGGTGCCACCGGGCTTGCAGGAACTGGCCGACGCCAGCGCCGAGCCGGAAGAGCCGAAGGAGGAAACCAGTTTCCATACCTTGTTGCTGGAACTGGACAGCATGGAGGAGGGGATCAAGACCGACTTCGACGACTTGCTGCGTGACGGGGTGGGCGGCGAATCGATGCCGACCGGGGTTGAGTCCGATCCGCTCGAGCCGCCGCACGAGGGTGAGCCAGAACCTGAATTCGAGCCTGAATTTGAGCATGAACCTGAATTCGAGCACGAACCTGAGCAGGAAGACGATGTGCTCGGCGTGGCCGAAGCCCGGGAAAAACTGCTGGCCGCCGTCGCCCGGCTTGAACAGCCCGCCCCGGAACCCGCCGCCGAGGAAGAGCTGAGCGAAGAAGAAGCCGAAGCCCGCGCCCTGGCCGAAGCCATTGAAGCCGAACGCCGCGAGTTCGAGGATTGAGCATGAGCTCGACCAAGGACCCGTGCATCAGCGTCTGCAAGTTCAGCGACGACATCTGCCTCGGCTGCGGCCGCAGCAAGCGCGAGATCCGGGCCTGGAAGAAACTCGACAAGGACGACAAGCGCACCGTACTGGCCGAAGCCGCGCTGCGTCTGATCAAGCTCGGGGCCACCGGTCGGCGGAAAAAGAAATAACCTTGGCCTGATCGACTAGTCTCTGATGCGCGCGCGGCCACATCCGCGTATGATTCGCGACCCTTCGGCGATCCCTTCGCCCGAAAACCCAGATTTCAACGCTTCAGCGGCTCAATTCAGCGCCGCTGAACAGACCACACCGGGAGGTGCCCAGATGAGTGACATCAATCAGAAAGACGACCAGGAAATCGGCCCAGCAGGCGAAAAGCTGCAGAAAGTCCTCGCCCGTATCGGCGTCGGCTCGCGCCGTGACGTCGAATCCTGGATCGCTGCCGGCCGGATCAAGGTCAATGGCAAAGACGCCACCCTGGGCCTGCGTGTCGACATGCACGACGCCATCACCATTGATGGCAAGGTCATCAAGCGTGAAGAAGCCGCCGAGTCGGTTCGCCGCGTGATCATGTACAACAAGCCCGATGGCGAGATCTGCACCCGTGACGACCCGGAAGGCCGTCCGACCGTGTTCGACAAGCTGCCGCGTCCGAAAGAAGGCCGCTGGATCAACATCGGTCGTCTCGACATCAACACCACCGGTCTGCTGATGTTCACCACCGACGGTGAACTGGCCAACCGCCTGATGCACCCGTCCTATGAGATGGACCGCGAGTACGCGGTGCGTGTACGCGGCGAAGTCGATGACGAAATGATCGAGCGCCTGAAGGCCGGCGTGGTGCTGGAAGACGGCCCGGCGCGGTTCACCGATATCCAACAGGCACCGGGCGGCGAAGGCTTCAACCACTGGTATCACTGCGTGGTGATGGAAGGTCGTAACCGTGAAGTACGTCGCCTGTGGGAATCCCAGGGCCTGGTGGTCAGCCGTCTGAAGCGCGTGCGTTTCGGTCCGGTGTTCCTCAACTCCGACCTGCCGATGGGCCGCTGGCGCGAAATGAGCCAGTACGAAGTCGACGTGCTGAGCGCCGAAGTCGGCCTGACCCCGGTGGCCATGCCGCAACTGAATGCCAAGAGCAAAGACAAGCTCGACCGCATGCAACGCAAGTCGTCGCGTCCGATGGCCCGTACCGAGCGCGTGCGTACCCTGCGTCCGGCCAACGGTGCGCCAATTGGCGCCGGTCCGCGTCCGGTTCGCGAGCCGCAGATCGAAGGCGAGCGTCCAGGTCGCAAACCGGCAGCGCGTCCGGATGGCGAGCGCGGTCCACGCACACCGCGTCCGGCCAATGGCCGTACCGAGCGTGGCGAAGGTCGCGGTACGCCGGTGGCGGATCGTCCAGTCGACACCAAGCGTCCGTCCAAGCCATCGCCGAAGCGTCCAGGCATCAAGCTGGCTGACGATGACAAACCGTCGGGCAAGCGCCGTGGCGCACCGGCCAGTTCCGGTCAGCGTCCGGGTTTCGGTCGCAAGAAGCCGGAATAACGCGGTTGTAAGCTTCGAGCGGCAAGCTTCAAGCTGAAAACAGAAAACGCCAACCTCAGGGTTGGCGTTTTTTTTTGGACTTTTTATTTCTTTTTTTCGGGCGTGTTTTTCTTTTTTTTAAACAAAAAACTTAACGCCTTTCAAATAGTTAGCCAGCTAACGTCAATCACCGGACGCCTCTTCGAGGGGTCTGGAGTGGAAACTTTACGTTACGCGCTGTCAGTGGATGTTTACGAAAAAGCCCTCGCCGTCCCATGAATCGGGTGGCTTTGCCTGGGTGTAAGGAAAATCTGCCGGAGCCAGGCTCACCGGGCCTTGCGCAGCGCTCTGGCGCGCTTGTTTCAGTGTCGTTTGGAGGGTGAGATGCGCTCCATGCCTGTCGTGCAGGTGCATAACAAGAAGGAGGCGCAATGAACGCCGTTATCCATTTTCACTTCTCCACGTGGGGCGAATCTTCCATCGTCCACGCCGATGGCCTGCAAAGGCCTGACTCAAATTTTGCAGCCGCCCGGGCTTCCCGGGGTGGACACATGCAATCCCGGCAACCGACACGCTGATCCGGCGAGGTCTGGCAGCAGGGGGTTAGCGGTGTACAATGCGCCGCGTTTTAACTGTGACCCTCTGCGTAATCGCGCAAACCTCAAGGTTTATCCGCCTTGTTCACTCCGCCGCGTCACAAGCGTGTCGGGTTCGATTTCGTCACAGATAAAAACAAACAGGTGACGCATGACCGTTGTAAAAAAGCTGAATTCCTGGTGCCTGCGCTGGGGTTTGATCAAGGTTGGCTGAAATCGCAACCTTGCAGCAACGTCTACTGAACATCATCAAACCTTGCGTGAGACCTTTTTCATGAGTGGACAAAACTCGCAATCAGGCGAGCTGAAACGCGGCCTGAAAAATCGCCATATTCAACTGATCGCCCTCGGTGGCGCGATCGGTACCGGACTGTTCCTCGGCTCGGCCGGGGTGCTGAAATCCGCCGGTCCGTCGATGATCCTCGGCTATGCCATCTGCGGCTTCATCGCCTTCATGATCATGCGCCAGCTCGGCGAAATGATCGTCGAAGAGCCGGTGGCCGGCTCCTTCAGCCACTTTGCGCACAAATACTGGGGCGGTTTCGCCGGCTTCCTGTCGGGCTGGAACTGCTGGATTCTGTACATCCTGGTGGGCATGTCGGAGCTGACCGCGGTCGGCAAATACATCCACTACTGGGCGCCGGAGATCCCGAGCTGGGTCACTGCCGCGGCGTTCTTTGTGCTGATCAACGCGATCAACCTGGCCAACGTCAAAGTCTTCGGTGAAGCCGAATTCTGGTTCGCGATCATCAAGGTCGTGGCGATCGTCGGCATGATCGCCCTGGGCAGCTACCTGCTGGTCAGCGGCCATGGCGGTGAGCAGGCGGCCGTGAGCAACCTGTGGTCCCACGGTGGTTTCTTCCCGAACGGCGTCAGCGGCCTGGTGATGGCCATGGCGATCATCATGTTTTCCTTCGGCGGTCTGGAAATGCTCGGTTTCACCGCAGCCGAAGCCGACAAGCCGAAAACCGTGATCCCGAAAGCGATCAACCAGGTGATCTACCGGATCCTGATTTTCTACATCGGCGCACTGGTGATCCTGCTGTCGCTGACCCCATGGGACAGCCTGCTGGAAACCCTCAACGCTTCGGGCGATTCCTACAGCGGCAGCCCGTTCGTGCAGGTGTTCTCGATGCTTGGCAGCAACACCGCTGCGCACATCCTCAACTTCGTGGTTCTGACCGCGGCATTGTCGGTGTACAACAGCGGCACCTATTGCAACAGCCGCATGCTGCTGGGCATGGCCGAGCAGGGCGACGCGCCGAAAGCGCTGGCGAAGATCGACAAGCGCGGCGTACCGGTACGTTCGATCCTGGCGTCGGCAGCCGTGACCCTGGTGGCGGTGCTGCTCAACTACCTGATCCCGCAACATGCGCTGGAACTGCTGATGTCGCTGGTGGTTGCGACGCTGGTGATCAACTGGGCGATGATCAGCTTCTCGCACTTCAAGTTCCGCCAGCACATGAACAAGACCCACCAGAAGCCGCTGTTCAAGGCGCTGTGGTACCCGTACGGCAACTACATCTGCCTGGCGTTCGTCCTGTTCATCCCTGGCGTGATGCTGCTGATCCCGGGCATTCAGATCTCGGTGTACGCGATTCCGGTGTGGGTCGTGTTCATGTGGGTCTGCTACGTGATCAAGAACAAGCGTGGTGCGCAACAGGCACTGCACGCAGCGAGCGCAGCCAAGTAAGCGTCGTTGCAAAAACAACAAACCCGGCCAAGTGCCGGGTTTTTTGTGCTTTCGCGGTATCCTGCGGGTTCTGATTACGGACGTTTTTCCATGCTGGTGATTTCAAACAACGTGCATCTGCCGGATGCCGAGATCGAACTGACGTACATCCGCGCCCAGGGCGCCGGTGGGCAGAACGTCAACAAGGTCTCCAGCGCCGTGCACCTGCGCTTCGACATTCCGGCCTCGTCCTTGCCCGAGTTCTACAAGGAGCGGCTGCTGGCGCTGCGCGACAGTCGCATCACCGGCGACGGCGTGCTGATCATCAAGGCCCAGCAGTACCGCACGCAGGAACAGAACCGCGCCGATGCACTGGAGCGTCTGACCGAGCTGATCCTCAGCGCCACCAAGGTTGAGAAGAAGCGCCGGCCGACCAAGCCGACGCTGGGCTCCAAGAAGCGTCGGCTCGAATCGAAGACCAAGCGCGGCAGCATCAAGGCCGGGCGCGGCAAGGTGGATTTCTAGTCTTCGCGGTACTTCGCCGTGTGGCGGTAGAGATAGACGCTCAGTGCCAGGCCGCTCAAAGAGGCGAGGGCGGCGAACAGGAAGATCGAGGCAAATCCGAAGCCCGCTGCAATCGCCCCTGCCAGCGGCCCGGTGATGCCCAGCGACAAGTCGATGAACAACGAATAAGCCCCGACCGCCGCGCCACGGCTGGAGGCCGGCACCAGGTTCACGGCTTCCACGCCCAACGCCGGGAACACCAGCGAGAAACCGAAACCGCTCAATGCCGCACCGGCCAATGCCCAGTGCGCGTCCGGTGCCAGCCACAGCAACAGCAGGCCCAGGGTTTCCACCGACAGGCAGGCAATCGCCACGCGGAAGCCGCCGAGGCGGTTGATCAGGTTGCCGAACAGCAGGCGTGCACCGATGAAGCTGGCGCCGAACAGGCTCAGGCACAGCACCGCGTTATCCCAATGCTGCGTGGCGTAATACAGGGTGATGAAGGTGGCGATGGTGCCGAAACCGATCGAGCCCAAGGCCAGTCCACAGCCGTGCGGAAAGACGCGCCCGAGAACGTGCATGAACGGCAGACGCTCACCGGCCACGATCGGCGCGGCGGTTTTCGGCCAGGCCAGCAGCAGCCCCAGCGTGGCCAGCAACAGAATGCTCACGCCCATGCTCCACAAGCCGAAACGGCTGACCAGCCACACCCCCAGCGGCGCACCGACCGCCAGCGCGCCGTAACTGGCGATGCCGTTCCACGAGATGACCTTGGCGGTGTTGGCGGCGCCGACCCGGCCTATGCCCCAACCGATCGAGCCTGACCCGACCAGACTTTCCGCGCTGCCCAGCACCAGACGGCCAACGAACAGGCTGATCAGGCTCAGGAGCGGCAGGTTGGGCGTCCACGCCGAAATCAGCATGAACACGCCGCTCAAACCACAACCGGCGAGACCGATCATCACCGCACGTTTGCTGCCCTGGTTGTCGATGATCTTGCCGGCATACGGGCGGCTGAGCAGGGTGGCGAGGTATTGCACGCTGATCACCAGCCCGGCGATGACCGCGCCGAAGCCCAGGTCGCTGTGCACATAGCCGGGCAGCACCGCCAGCGGAATGCCGATGTTCAGGTAGCCGATGAAGGTGAACAGGACGATGGAAACGACTTGCAGCGTGACCGCCAGGGGGCGCTGGGGTTCTGGCATAGAGGACGACATGAATTACGATCCACGGGAAGAGCAGAATAGATAGGCTGCTCATGATACCGATGCGGACGCGTCCAGGGCGGGGAAAAGTAAAACTATTTGGCCGGGGCGACCAATTGCGTGGTGACCAGGGCGGCCAGCGCGTTTTCTTCGCTGCCGAAACGGGCGAGCAGGGCGGCCTGTTTCTCGGGCGAGAGACGGCTCCAGATCTCGATCATCTTTTCGGTGGCACCGATCAGGGTCTCGGCCTGTTGTTCATCGAATTCTTTGGACATGGCAACTCAGGTTTCAGGCAGTGTGGAAAGCGCATGTTAGCGCTTTCCACACGGTCTGTACGGCGGGTGTTGCTTACTCTTCGCTGTCGGCCGGACGGCTCTCGGCGGCTTCTTTCGGCTCGGGCTGTTGGGCACCGGCTTGTTGCGTGGTCGTCTGCTCAGTTTCGTGCAGGCTTGGGAAGGGGAGATTCGGAATCTCGTGCATGGTTGCGCTCCTCGCTAAGTCTGTTGATAGATCTGGTAGATCCGCGCTTTCAGAAAGCCTGCGCAGGATACAGCAAGAAAAATGACAAACTCATTTTTAAATCCATTTGTTTCGACGGGCGGGATTGTCTAGACAAGTGCGACAGGGTGACGCAGGGCAAATGCAGGGGCGAGCCTGCTCGCGATGAGTGCGCCTGATCGTTCCCACGTCGAGGCGTCGAACCGTCCGCGTGGGAATGCAGCCCGGGACGCTCTGCGTCCCTGCCGAAGCGGACGCGGAGCGTCCATTGAGGCATTCCCACGCGGAGCGTGGGAACGATCAAGACCAGGGGGAGTTATTTGCAGACGTTGGCGATCGCTTCGGCCAGCAGGTCGAGGCGCGTCGCATCAATCCCGGCAACGTTGGCCCGGCCCGAGCTGACCATGTACATGCTGTGATGCTCGCGCAGGTTCTTCACCTGTTCCGGCGACAGACCGGTGTAGGAGAACATCCCGCGTTGCACGCCGATGTGCGCAAAACGCTCGCGCAGACCGTGCGGTTCCAGCGCTTCCACCAGACCGCTGCGCAATTGGGCGATGCGCAGACGCATGGCTTCCACTTCGTCGGCCCAGCGGCGTTTCAGCTCCGGGTCGGCGAGGATCGTGGCGACCACAGCCGCGCCGTGATCCGGTGGCGTTGACCACAGGTTGCGAGCGATGTGCGCCAACTGGCTGCGGATGTCGATGAGTTTGTCAGCGGTTTTCGCGCTGACGATCAACGCACCGGTGCGGTCGCGGTACAGGCCGAAGTTCTTCGAGCAGGAGCTGGTGATCAGCAGCTCGGGCAGCTCGGCGGCGAACAGCCGGGTCGACCATGCATCCTGCTCCAGACCGTCGCCAAAGCCCTGGTAGGCAAAGTCGATCAGCGGCAGCAAGTCACGGCGGCGTACCACCTCCAGCACTCGCTGCCAGTCGTCGTGGCTCAGGTCGAAACCGGTCGGGTTATGGCAGCACGCGTGCAGCAGCACCACATCACCTTTCGGCACTTCGTTGAGCACGGCGAGCATCGCATCGACGTCGAGGCGGTTGTCGCTGCCGACGTACGGGTAATGGCTGATCTTGACCCCGGCGGCCGCGAAAATCGTTTCGTGGATCGGCCAGGTCGGGTTGCTCAGCCATACGCCTTTGCCCGGCAGGCATTGGGCGATGAAGTCCGCCGCCAGACGCAGGGCGCCAGTGCCGCCCGGCGTCTGAGTGGCGCCGGCACGTTGCTCGGCGATCAGCTTCGAATCGACGCCAAGCACCAGCTCATTGATGACCTTGCCGAACAGCGGATTGCCGTGGCCACCGATGTAGGTCTTGGTGTCCTGGCTCTCGACCAGCCGCGCCTCGGCGATTTTCACCGCCTCGGGGATCGGCGTCAGGCCCTGGGCATCCTTGTAGACGCCGACGCCGAGGTCGAACTTGCGCGGGTTGGAGTCCTGCGCGTAGGCCTCCATCAGACCGAGGATCGGGTCGCCGGGCACCCGGCCGATGGCGTCGAAGTGCATTACTTGCGTCCTTCTGCAGTCTTGGCCACTTCGTCAGTGCGCGCGGCCATGATGAAGTCGTTGCGGTGCAGGCCCTTGATCGAGTGGCTCCACCAGGTCACGGTGACTTTGCCCCACTCGGTGAGCAGGCCCGGGTGGTGACCTTCGGCCTCGGAGATCTCGCCGACGGCGTTGGTGAACGCCAGCGCGTGCTTGAAATTCTTGAACAGGAAGACTTTTTCCAGCTGCATGATGCTGTCGCGTACTTCGATGTTCCAGTCAGGGATCTGCTTGATCAGGATCGGCAGTTCTTCATCGCTGACTTGTGGGGCATCGGCACGGCAGGCTTCGCAATGGGCTTGGTTCAAAGTGGACATGGTGGACTTCCTGAAATCTGAAGGTGTTTTTTTATATTGGCCGTCAAAGTCGCCACGCTAAACCAAAGTGGCGACGACTGACAGACTCACTTGTAAGCAAAAGTCGCGGGTCACGCGGCTTTCGGTTTTGGCGGAAACTTCGGTGCGTGCAGACCCAGCTGCATGCCTTGCTTGACCATGGCCATGATGTCTTCGTGGGCCAGGTCGAACAGGCGCTTGAGGTTCGGCAGGACAAAGTACAGCGGTTGCAGGATGTCGATGCGATACGGCGTGCGCATGGCTTCCAGCGGATCGAAGGCCTGATGCTCGGGCTCGTCCGACAGCGAATAAACAGTTTCTTTTGGCGAGGACAGGATGCCGCCGCCGTAGATGCGTTTGCCTTGCGGGGTGTCGACCAGGCCGAACTCGATGGTCATCCAGTACAGGCGCGCCAGGTAAACGCGTTCTTCCTTGGTCGCCTGCAGGCCGAGCTTGCCGTAGGTGTGGGTGAATTCGGCGAACCACGGATTGGTCAGCAGCGGGCAGTGGCCAAAGATCTCGTGGAAAATGTCCGGCTCCTGCAGGTAGTCCAGTTCTTCACGGGTGCGGATGAACGTGGCCACCGGAAACTGCTTGCTGGCGAGCAATTCGAAAAAGGTCTGGAAAGGGATCAGCGCCGGGACGCGGGCAACCTGCCAACCGGTGGTCTCGCCGAGCACCTTGTTGATCTCGCCCAGTTGAGGAATGCGGTCGTGGGGCAGACCGAGTTTTTCGATACCGTCCAGGTATTCCTGGCACGCACGACCCTCGATCACTTTCATCTGGCGGGTGATCAGCGTGTTCCACACCGCGTGTTCTTCTGCGGGGTAGTCGATAAAACCTTGCGCATCGGGCTCGCGGGCCACGTATTGCGTCTGCTTCATACTGCTCTCCTGCGAGGGGAATTTCGTTCTTGTTATGTCCTGCGATGGACTGAGAAATACCCCGGAACGTTTGTTGTTGCAGCAGGTTGAAGACTGGCTGAGTAGGAAAAGTCTCTTTAATTCGTAAAATTTTCGTTACGCTTCGTGCGATAAGTCGTGTTTGCGGTGACTGTCGGGTTTGAAAAGGCTTATGGCTGTCACATAATCTTGACGACTATCTTGCGCGCGGCGCAGAAAATTCCGGCGTCAGACCACCTTTTCACCTGTTTCGGGCCTTTATATGCGTATCAAAGTCCACTGCCAGAACCGCATCGGCATCCTGCGCGACATTCTCAATCTGCTGGTGGAGTACGGGATCAACGTCGCCCGTGGCGAGGTGGGTGGTGAGCATGGCAACGCGATCTATTTGCATTGCCCGAACCTGATCAACATTCAGTTCCAGGCGCTGCGACCGAAGTTCGAGGCAATTGCCGGAGTGTTCGGCGTCAAGCGGGTCGGGCTGATGCCCAGCGAGCGGCGGCACATGGAGTTGAATGCGTTGCTCGGCGCGCTGGAGTTTCCGGTGCTGTCGATTGACATGGGCGGCTCCATCGTGGCGGCCAACCGTGCGGCGGCGCAGTTGCTCGGTGTGCGGGTGGACGAGGTGCCGGGGATTCCGTTGTCGCGTTACGCCGAGGACTTCGACCTGCCGGAACTGGTGCGCGCCAACAAATCGCGAATCAACGGCATGCGGGTCAAGGTCAAGGGCGACATCTTTCTGGCCGACATCGCGCCGCTGCAATCTGAACACGACGACAGCGAAGCCATGGCCGGTGCTGTGCTCACCTTGCACCGCGCGGACCGCGTCGGCGAGCGGATCTACAACGTGCGCAAACAGGAGTTGCGCGGTTTCGACAGCATCTTCCAGAGCTCGAAAGTGATGGCAGCGGTGGTGCGCGAGGCCCGGCGCATGGCGCCGCTGGATGCGCCGTTGTTGATTGAGGGCGAAACCGGCACCGGCAAGGAATTGCTGGCGCGGGCCTGCCACCTGGCGAGCCCGCGTGGTCAGTCGCCGCTGATGGCGCTCAACTGCGCGGGGCTGCCGGAGTCGATGGCCGAGACCGAACTGTTCGGCTACGGCCCCGGTGCCTTTGAAGGCGCTCGGGCCGAAGGCAAGCTCGGGCTGCTGGAGCTGACGGCGGGCGGCACGCTGTTCCTCGATGGTGTCGGCGAAATGAGCCCGCGCTTGCAGGTGAAACTGCTGCGCTTCCTGCAGGACGGCTGCTTCCGCCGTGTGGGCAGTGATGAAGAGGTTTACCTGGATGTGCGGGTGATCTGCGCAACCCAGGTGGATTTGTCGGAGCTGTGCGCGCGCGGCGAATTTCGCCAGGATCTGTATCACCGCTTGAACGTGCTTTCGCTGCACATCCCGCCACTGCGCGAATGCCTCGACGGTTTGACGCCGCTGGTGGAGCACTTCCTCGATCAGGCCAGTCGACAGATCGGCTGCCCGCTGCCGAAACTGGCACCGGCGGCGATGGATCGGCTCAGTCACTACCATTGGCCGGGCAATGTGCGGCAACTGGAGAACGTGCTGTTCCAGGCGGTTTCGCTGTGCGACGGTGGCACGGTCAAGGCCGAGCACATTCGCCTGCCGGATTACGGTGTGCGTCAGCCGCTTGGCGATTTCTCCCTCGAAGGCGGGCTCGACGAGATTGTCGGGCGCTTCGAGAAGGCGGTGCTGGAGCGCTTGTATTCCGAGCATCCGAGCAGCCGGCAACTGGGTAAGCGGCTCGGGGTTTCGCACACTACGATTGCCAACAAGCTGCGTGAGTATGAAGTCGGCAAGGAGTCAGGCAGCGCCTAATCAGCCCCACACTGATCCCCCCCACGCTGATCGTTCCCACGCTCTGCGTGGGAATGCCTCAATGGACGCTCTGCGTCCGCTTTGGGACGCGGAGCGTCCCGGGCTGCGTTCCCACGCGGACGGTTCGACGCCTCGACGTGGGAACGATCCGCGATCCGCGATCAGCAATCAGCAATCAGGGTCAGGTGTTTGCCGCCAAGCGGCATGACACCGCCGGTTTTTCGTCTTCGATACATTTCCCTCCTCCCCGCAAAATCCCTCAAGTCCTTTGTTTACCGGGTCGTGGGCCGCCAGAAAAAAGTTGGTCTGCAAATTGCTTATGGCTCAGCAGTACAGCGGTGGGCGGCAAACGTCCGGCATGCAGAGGAAAGAGTGTGGACAAGTACCTTTATGTGGCAATGACCGGCGCCAGCCAGAACGCACTGGCGCAAAAGGCTCATGCCAACAACCTGGCGAACATCTCCACCAACGGTTTTCAGCGCGACCTGGAGCAGGCGCGTTCGATGCCGGTGTTCGGTGACAGCTTTCCGGCGCGTGCGTTTGCGATGAGCGAACGGCCCGCCACCGACTTCACGCCGGGCTCGCTGGTGCAGACCGGCCGTGACCTCGACGTCGCCGTGTCGGGTAACGGCTGGATCGCCGTGCAGAATCCCAACGGCGGTGAAAGCTACGTGCGCACCGGCAGCCTCAACATCGATGCCCTCGGCGTGTTGCGTGCCGGCAACGGCATGCCGGTCATGGGCAATGGCGGGCCGATCGCGGTGCCGCCGGAGCAGCAGGTGGAAGTCGGCGAAGACGGCACCATCAGTATTCGAGCGATGGGCGAGGGCCCGCGCGTCATGGCCGAAGTCGACCGCATCAAGCTGGTCAATCCGGACATCAAGAACATGAACAAGGGCCTGGACGGTTCGATTTACACCAAGGACGGCCAGCCTGCGCCGGCCGATGCCAACGTCAAACTGGTGTCGGGTTTCCTGGAATCGAGCAACGTCAATGCCGTGGAAGAAATGACGTCGGTGCTGGCCCTGGCCAAGCAATTCGAATTGCACGTCAAGATGATGAACACCGCCAAAGACGACGACCAGGCCATGGCTCGGGTCTTGCAGATCAGCTAATTATCAGAACGTCGCGCCGTAAAACAGGCGCACGAGGAGAATCGAATGCTTCCGGCTCTATGGGTTGCCAAAACCGGTCTGTCCGCCCAGGACACCAACCTGACCACCATTTCCAACAACCTGGCGAACGTGTCGACCACGGGTTTCAAACGTGACCGCGCCGAGTTCCAGGACCTGCTGTACCAGATCAAGCGTCAGCCAGGCGCCCAGTCGACCCAGGACAGCGAACTGCCGTCGGGTCTGCAAGTGGGTACCGGTGTGCGCATCGTCGGCACCCAGAAAAACTTCACCGCCGGCAGCCTGCAAACCACCGAGCAGCCGCTGGACATGGCCATCGACGGTCGCGGATTCTTCCAGATCCTGCAGCCGGACGGCACCACGTCCTACACCCGTGACGGTACGTTCCACCTCGACTCCAACGGCCAGATCGTCAACGCCAGCGGTTTCGCCCTGGAACCGGCCATCGTCATCCCGAACAACGCCCAGACCTTCACTGTGGGCCGTGACGGCACCGTGTCGATCACCACCGCCGGCAACGCCGCCTCGCAAGTGATCGGCAACCTGCAAACCGCCGACTTCATCAACCCGGCCGGTCTGCAAGCGGTGGGCAACAACCTGTTCCTGGAAACCGCCGCCTCCGGTGCGCCGCAAGTCGGTACGCCGGGCCTGAACGGTTTCGGTACCACCCTGCAGAACACCCTGGAAACCTCCAACGTCAGCACCGTGGAAGAGATGGTCAACATGATCACCACCCAGCGCGCGTACGAGATGAACTCCAAGGTGATCTCCACCGCCGACCAGATGCTCTCGTTCGTAACGCAGAATCTGTAATCAAGTCTATGAGGCGGCCATGAGGCTGCCTGCAACACCGTGAGGTAAGGGTCATGAAACGCTTTGTATCTGTTGTGGCATTGAGCGGGGTCGTCTCGCTCGCGGGCTGCGTCGCTCCGACGCCCAAGCCCAATGATCCTTACTACGCCCCGGTGTTGCCGCGCACACCGTTGCCGTCGGCCGCCAACAACGGCTCGATCTATCAGGCCGGTTTCGAGCAGAACCTGTACAGCGACCGCAAGGCGTTCCGGGTCGGTGACATCATCACCATCACCCTGAACGAGAGGACCCAGGCCAGCAAGAACGCCAACTCGCAGGTGGCCAAGAACAGCAAGACCGGTATCGGCCTGACGTCGCTGTTCGGCGGCAGTGCCACCACCAACAACCCGTTGGGCGGTAACGACCTGAGCCTGGATGTCGGTTACAGCGGCGACCGCGCGACCAAAGGTGACAGCAAGGCCGCCCAGGGCAACACCCTGACCGGCTCGATCACCGTGACCGTCGCCGACGTGTTGCCCAACGGCATCATCGCCGTGCGTGGCGAGAAGTGGATGACCCTCAACACCGGCGACGAGCTGGTGCGGATCGCCGGTCTCGTGCGGGCCGATGACATCGCCACCGACAACACCGTGTCCTCGACCCGGGTCGCCGATGCGCGCATCACCTACTCGGGCACCGGTTCGTTCGCCGATGCGAGTCAGCCAGGCTGGTTCGACCGTTTCTTCCTCAGCCCGCTGTTCCCTTTCTAGGTGGCTACGTTGAATCTGAAAAGCTTCATGCTGGCGGCGGCCATGATGTCCGCCGCCTTTGGTGCCCATGCCGAGCGGCTGAAGGACATCGCCAGTATTTCCGGCGTGCGTTCCAACCAGTTGATCGGCTACGGCCTGGTGGTCGGCCTCAATGGCACCGGCGACCAGACCACGCAGACCCCGTTCACCCTGCAGACCTTCAACAACATGCTCTCGCAGTTCGGCATCAAGGTGCCGCCGGGATCGGGCAACGTGCAGCTGAAAAACGTTGCGGCGGTATCGGTGAGTGCCGATCTGCCGGCGTTCGCCAAACCGGGTCAACAGGTCGACATCACCGTGTCGTCCATCGGTAACTCCAAGAGCCTGCGCGGCGGCACGCTGTTGCTGACCCCGCTCAAGGGTATCGACGGCAACGTCTACGCCATCGCTCAGGGCAACCTGGTGGTCGGTGGTTTCGATGCTGAAGGTCGTGACGGTTCGAAGATCACCGTCAACGTTCCGTCGGCCGGTCGCATCCCTGGCGGTGCGTCGGTCGAGCGTTCGGTGCCGAGCGGTTTCAACCAGGGCAACAGCCTGACGCTGAACCTCAACCGTTCCGACTTCACCACCGCCAAGCGCATCGTCGACAAGATCAACGACATGCTCGGCCCTGGTGTCGCCCAGGCCATCGACGGCGGTTCGATCCGTGTGACCGCGCCGCTCGATCCGAGCCAGCGCGTCGACTACCTGTCGATCCTGGAAAACCTCGAAGTCGATCCGGGTCAGGCGGTGGCGAAAGTCATCATCAACTCGCGTACCGGCACCATCGTCATCGGCCAGAACGTGAAGGTGTCGCCGGCCGCCGTGACCCACGGCAGCCTGACCGTGACCATCACTGAAGACCCGATCGTCAGCCAGCCGGGCCCGCTGTCCAACGGCCAGACCGCCGTCGTGCCGCGCTCGCGGGTGAATGCCGAACAGGAAGCCAAGCCGATGTTCAAGTTCGGCCCGGGTACCACCCTCGACGAGATCGTCCGTGCGGTGAACCAGGTCGGCGCAGCGCCGGGTGACCTGATGGCCATCCTTGAAGCACTGAAGCAGGCCGGCGCGTTGCAAGCCGACCTGATCGTGATCTGAGGACGGCGACCATGGATATGCGCAAAAGCGGTCTGGTCAGCAGCAGCGATTCGGGTTCGTACTCCGACCTCAATCGTCTGAATCAGCTCAAGGTCGGCGACAAGAACAGCGATGCGAACATGCGCAAGGTTGCGCAGGAATTCGAATCGCTGTTCCTCGGTGAAATGCTCAAGTCGATGCGTTCGGCCACTGAAGCGCTGGGTCAGGACAACCCGCTGAACACGCCGGCGGCCAAGCAGTATCAGGAAATGTACGACCAGCAACTGGCGGTCTCCATGTCCCGCGAGGGCGGGGGTATCGGCCTCGCCGACGTGCTGATGCGCCAGATGTCGAAGAACAAACCGATGGCGCCGGGCGAGGCTGCGGCCGCATCCGCCGCCAAGCAGGAAGAAGCCAAGGCCAAGGCTGCAGCCGTGGCCACGCCGATTGCCGCCGGCACCGTGGCTACGAATGGTCCGTTGTCGCGACTCAATGGCGAGCGTCCGCTGTGGGCGTCGCGTTCGGTGCATGCGCCGAGCACCGAACTGACCCATCGCAATGACATGGAAATGATCAACCAGCGTCGTCTGGCACTGCCGCCGAAACTGGCGGACCGCTTGCTCGCCGGTCTGGTGCCGTCGGCCACGCCGGCGGCGGCAACTCAGCTGCCGCAACGCGCCACGACCGCCGCTGTCACCGGTTCCGGCCCGCTTTACAACGGCGACTGGCTGGACCGCGCCGAGGCAGATAAAGCCTCGGGCGGGCAGATGCAGATTTACGGCCGCGCCATGGCGCAGATCCCGCTGGCACCGGCGAAGAAAGCGTTCGGCAACGCCGACGAATTCGTCAACACCATGCTGCCGATGGCGCAGGAAGCTGCGGCACGCATCGGCGTCGATCCGCGTTATCTGGTGGCTCAGGCTGCGCTGGAAACCGGCTGGGGCAAATCGGTCATGCGCGCCCAGGACGGCAGCAGCAGTCACAACCTGTTCGGCATCAAGGCGAGCAGCAACTGGAAGGGCGATTCGGCCCGGGCGATCACCAGCGAATTCCGCAACGGGCAGATGGTCAAGGAGACGGCCGAGTTCCGTTCCTACGCCTCGTACAAGGACAGCTTCCACGATCTGGTGACTTTGCTGCAGAGCAATAATCGCTATCAAGATGTGCTGAAGTCGGCCGATAACCCAGAACAGTTTGTGCGCGAATTGCAAAAGGCCGGTTACGCGACCGACCCGAACTACGCGACGAAGATTTCGCAGATTGCCAGGCAGATGACGGTCAATCAGAACTACGCTGCGGCCGGCGTTTCAACAACGCCCTTATAAACACAAGGTAAGGTTTGAATCATGAGTTTGCTCAATATCGGGATGTCGGGGTTGGCCGCGAGTTCATCCTCTCTGGCTGTGACGGGTAACAACATTGCCAACGTCGACACCGCCGGTTATTCACGCCAGCAAACCGTGCAGGGCACCAAGTCCTCGATTCAATACGGTAACGTGTTCATCGGTACCGGTACGACCCTGGCCGACGTGCGCCGGGTGTACAACTCCTACCTCGAATCTCAGCTGCGTACCGCCACGTCGCTCAATAGCGAAGCCGCCGCTTTCGGTGCGCAGGCGACCGCACTGGACGGCTCGCTGTCCGACACCAACACCGGCCTGACCGGCGTGCTGCAGAAATTCTTCACCTCGATGCAAGGCGTATCGACCTCGGCCACCGACGACACTTCCCGTCAGTCGGTACTGACCGGCGCGCAGGCCCTGACCAGTCGCTTCAATGCACTGGCCAAGCAGATGAACGATCAGAACGCCACGCTCAATGGCAACCTGTCCGACATGGCGTCCCAGGTGAACAAGCTGGCAACCTCGATTGCCACGCTGAACCAGAAGATCGGCGAGATCTCCACCAGCGGCGGCCAGCCGAACGATCTGCTCGACAGCCGTAACGAAGCCGTGCGTCAGCTCTCCGAGCTGACCGGCGCGCAAGTCGTTGAGCGTGGCACCAGCTTCGACATCTACATCGGCAGCGGCCAGCCGTTGGTCATCGGCAATACCACCAATACCCTGAGCACCGTGCCGCTCAAGGGTGACCCATCGCGCATGGGCATCCAGATGGATCGTGGTTCGAGCACCATCGACATCACCTCGGCGATGACCGGCGGTGAAATCGGCGGTCTGCTGACTTATCGCAAGGAAGTGCTCGATCCTGCACTCAACGAGCTGGGCCGTGTGGCACTGGTCGTTGCCGACCAGATCAACCGCCAGCAAGCCCAGGGCATCGACAAGAACGGTGACTTCGGCGCAGCGATTTTCAACAACATCAACAGTGCCGCCCTGATCAGCCAGCGCAGTATTGCCCAGTCCGGCAACAGCGCAGGTTCGGGCAACCTTGATGTCACCATCAAGGACACCGGCAAGCTGACCACCAGCGACTACCAGGTCACCTTCACCAGCGCGACCAACTACACGGTCAAGCGCTCCGACGGCACCGACATGGGTTCGTTCAGCACCACGACCACGCCGCCTCCGGTAATCGACGGCTTTACCCTGGCCCTTAACGGTGGTGCCCTGAGTGCCGGCGACACGTTCAAGGTCACCCCGACCCGCAACGCGGCGGCCAGCATCCAGACCGTGCTCACCGATCCGAAGAAAATCGCGGCAGCCGCACCGTTGACCGGCGTGGCCAGTGCCAACAACTCAGGCACCTACACCCAGCCGACGCTGACAGACGTCGTCGATATCTACAACCCGGCGTCCCAGGCGGAGCTGCAGAACGCGCTCAAGTATTCGACCCCGGTCAAACTGGTATTCGGCGCCACCACCAGCGGCAGCCAGACTTACAACATGGTTGATGCCAAGGGTGCCACGATCGGTTCCGGCGTCATCGTTCCCGGTCAGGCGAACACCCTGAACCTGAAGATCGGCATGGTCGACTCCACCGGGGCTCCGGTGATGGACACCACCGTCATCCCGAACGTGCAAAAGACCTTCACCGTGCAGACCACCGTGGGCGCGACGCCGAAGTCCGGCGAAACCTTCACCATCAACCTGACCGGCGCAGCGTCTTCGGACAACCGCAACGCCCAGGCACTGGTCGGTCTGCAGACCAAGCAGACCGTCGACACCGGCACGGCGAGCAAGGGCATCAGCCTGACCGACGCCTACAACAAACTGGTGACCAACGTCGGTACCCAGGCCGCCCAGAGCAAGTCCGACGGTGCGGCCACCACGGTGATCCTGGATCAGGCCCAGGGTGCGCGGGACTCGCTGTCCCAGGTCAACCTGGATGAAGAGACCGGCAACCTGGTCAAGTATCAGCAGTACTACACAGCGTCTTCGCAGATCATCAAGGCTGCGCAGGAAACTTTCGCCACGCTGATCAACAGCCTTTAAGGAGCCGTAATTCATGCGCATTTCCACCGCCCAGTATTACGCGACACAAGCTGCCCAATATCAGCGCAACTACAGCAAGACGGTCGCGACCGCCAACGAAGCCAGCAGCCTGCAGCGCATCAACACCGCCGCCGACGATCCGATCGGGGCTGGTCGTTTGCTGCGCCTGGGTCAGCAGGCCGCGATGCTCGATCAGTACAAAGGCAACATCGACACCACCAAGAGCTCGCTGACTGTTCAGGAATCTACGCTGACGGCCATCACCGACGCTTTGCAGCGCGCCAAGGAAATCGGGCTGGCAGCCAATAACGGCATCGCCACCGACAAGGACCGCCAGGCTTACGCCGCCGAACTGAGCCAGATCCAGCAACAAGTGCTGGGCCTGATGAACTCCAAGGACGCCAACGGCAACTACCTGTTCTCCGGCTCGAAGACCGATACCGCGCCGTACTCGCAGAACGCCGATGGCACCTACACCTACAACGGTGACCAGACCCAGATCAACCTGGGCATTGGCGATGGTTTGTCGGTGGCCACTAACACCACCGGTTGGGATGCTTTCCAGCAGACCATCAATACTGCGCGCACCCAGACCAACATGACGGCTCCGGCCGTTGATGACGGTCGCGTTGTGCTGACCAACGGTGTCGTTGGCAACGCGGCGACGTACAACTCCAAGTTCACGGCCGGCCAGCCGTACACCGTGGACTTCATCAGCAGCACTCAGCTGAAGATTACCGATGCCTTGGGCAACGATGTGACGGCCGAAGCCAGCCAGAACGGTCTGATCAGCAACAGCAACGGCGCCAACCAGACGGTCAGCTTCCGCGGTGTCGATCTGAAGCTGAACATCAATCTCAAGGCTGGTGATACCAACCCGGATGCGGTGATTGCCGGCCACAGCTTCCAGCTGTCGGCCACGCCGGACACTTTCAATACCGCACGCAGCCCGGGCAACCCGTCGACTGCGGTTATCACCGGTTCCAGCGTGACCAACCAGGCAGCCTACAACGCGGCCTTCCCGTCGGGCGGCGGTGCAGTCTTGAAATTCACCAGCGCCACCGCGTTCGACTTGTATGCGGCGCCTGTCACCGCTGACAGCAAGCCGATCTCGTCGGGCACCGTGGCTGGCGGCAACGCGACGGCGGCCGGTGTGACCTTCGCTCTCGGTGGCACGCCCGCGGCCGGTGACCAGTTCTCGATCCAGTCCAACAACCACCAGACCCAGAACGTGCTCGACACCCTGGGCCAGATGGTCGCGGCGCTGAACACCCCGATCGACGGTGATCCGGTGGCCAAGCAGAAATTCCAGGGGGCAATGGAGTCGGCACTGGGCAACATCGACAGTGCCGCCAACCAGATCGGCAGTGCGGTGACGTCCATCGGTGCCCGCGGGCAGTCGCTGGATGACCAGAGCACCACCAACCAGAGCCTGCAACTGGCGAACGCCACCACCCAGGGCACGATCCGTGATTCGGATCCGGCCGAAGTGATGACCCGCCTGACCTTGCAGCAGACCATGCTGCAGGCCTCGCAGCTGGCGTTCAGCAAAATCTCTCAGTTGGGCCTGTTCAACAAGATCTGAAGCCTGAGCGGGCGCGCAAGCGCCCGCTTGCTCCGTTCGCTCTGTATCATTTGTCTTTTTCTGCGGTTTCAAAGGGCTCGCTGTTCCGGGCGGGTTCCCGCCGCTTGCGAGTCCGCCGTGAATTCACTTCCTCTTGTCAGCCTCGTCATTCCTGCCTTCAATCCGCGCTTCTTCGAGCGGACATTGAACAGTGCTGTCAGCCAGACTTACAGCCCTCTGGAAATCATCGTCTGCGATGACAGTCGGGGTTCCGAGATCGAACGCATCGTCGCGTCGGTCATCGAGCAGTCCGGCGTCGAGGTGCGCTACGTGCGCAATCCGCGCACCCTGGGAATGATCGGCAACCTCAAGGCGTGCCTGAGTCAGGCGCAGGGCGAGTTCATCAAGTTCCTGTGCGACGACGATCACTTGTATGCCGACTGCATCCGGCAGCAGGCCCAGGAGATGATGCGTGAAGAGGTCAGGCTGGTACTGGCCCAGCGACTGTTCTGGGATGCGCAGGACATCATCCTGCCCGCTCGCCTGGAAAACACGTCGTTGTCGCCGCACAGCGGTCTGTTCAAGGGCGACGATCTGCTGGGCATCTTCGAGAAATTCCCGGTCAACGTCCTCGGTGGATTCACCAACGCACTGTTCCGGCGTGCCGACGTTGAAGAGCTGTTGCCGGCGCTGACTCAGGAAGGTCACTGCTTCGTCGCGTCGCTGGATTTTGCCCTGTACGTCTGCCTGCTGCGGCGCGGCAATCTGGCCGTCTCCAACAACGTGCTCAGCGCCGAGCGGCTCTACCCGGAACGTCTGAGTGCGCAACAGCCGATGAAAGACGCGCTCGAGGTCGAGCGTGAGTGGATGCTGCAGATGCTCAAATCGCGCAGCGGCGAAGCCGCGCCGGCGCCGGGATGGGTTCGCTATGTTCCGCTGAGCAAGGCCGATGAGTCTCCGCGGGTCTGGGAAGAGCTGCCGCTGAGTCGCACCCTGGGCTCCAAACAGAGCCGTCAGGAGTGGAGTGTCGGCATCGACAGCTGGAGTTTTGCCGAGCTCTACGCGCAGTGGCTCAACTGCAGGGTACTGACCGAAGGTCAGCGCACGTTGCTGCCGGAAACCCTGGCCGGCTGGTCGCATCAACCCCGGATCGTGCCGATCGTCATCGACGGGCAGGGCAGTCGTGACAGTGTCGAACGCACACTGGCGTCGCTCGCCGCTCAGGATTATCCGCCGGAGCTGATCCTTGTCCTGTCCGCCTCGTGTACCGAAACCGAGCTGGACGGGCGGGTGTTCCGCATGCCTTTGCAAGACGACGGCATGGAGCAGATCAATACGCTGCTGCCGCAACTGGCGGGAGCCGACTGGTTCTACCTGCTGCAGGCGGGTGATCGGCTGGTGGCGCCGGCGTTGCTGGTCATGGCCGAGCGCATCGTGCATTCCCCGTCACTGAAATGTCTGTACAGCGACGAGGGCAGCTTGCGTGACGGGGAGTCGGCAGAACCTGCGTTCAAGCCGGATTTCAACCTCGACCTGATGCGCAGCTACCCTTATGTGGGCCGGGCACTGGCGTTCGAGCGTGAGCGTTTTCTGGCGCTCGGTGGTTTTGCACCTGACTTCGCTCAGCTCGCGCCGCACGATGTGTTGTGGCGTCTGGTCGAGAGCGATGGCACACAGGTTGTCGGCCACATTGCCGAGGTCATGCTGGAGTCGCCTTTCGACCTGTCGAAGTGGCTGGCGGCCCCGGGCGTCCTCGAACAGAATCCGCGCGTGCTCGAAGCGCATCTGCAGCGTCTGGGTCTGGCCCACGACATTCGCCGTGGCAGCTGCGAGCTGCTCAATCGTATCGACTATCATCACGCCCGGCGTCCGCTGGTGTCGGTCATCATTGTGACCCGGGACCAGACCGCCGCCTTGCAGCGTTGCGTCGAGACGCTGCTGGAAAAAACCGCCTACACCGAGTACGAGCTGCTGCTGGTCGATAACGGCAGCACCAGTGCCGAGGCGCTGGCCTGGCTGGACGGCATGGCGCAACTGGGCAGCGACCGGGTTCGCGTGCTGAGCTTCGCGCAACAGGGCAATGCAGCCGCCACGCACAACTTTGCGGTAGGGCAGGCCCGCGGCGAATACGTGCTGATGCTCAATACCTTTGCGGTGATCACCCAGTCCGACTGGCTGGACGAACTGCTCAATCATGCGCAGCGCCCGGAAGTCGGGGTCGTCGGCGCCAAGTTGTACAATCCGGACGGTTGTGTGCTGCATGCCGGCCTGATTCTGGGTATGCAGGGCGCCGTGGGATTGCCCTTCTATGGTCAGTCGCTGCAGGCGGACGGGTACATGTTCCGCTTGCAGGCGGTGCATGACCTGAGTGCGGTCGGCGGTGATTGCCTGATGATTCGCAAGGCTGTCTTTGATGCTGTCGACGGGCTCGACGAACAGGATCTGGCGCAGGCCCTCAATGTGGCGGATCTGTGTCTGCGCGTCGGCCGGGAAGGTTACCTGGTGGTCTGGACTCCTTATGCCATGCTGGCCCTGGGCGCGCGGCCGACGGCCGAGGCCACGGCAGAAGAAGAGCAACTGCAGATTCAGGAACACGAAACGTTCTACAAGCGCTGGTTGCCACTGATTGCGCGCGATCCTGCGTTCAACGTCAATCTGGCGGTGCAGGGTGTCGGTGCGACCAGCTTCAGTCTGGAGCCGGGCCTGCGTACCGGCTGGAGTCCGTTTTCGCGCAAACAGTTGCCGAATGTGCTGGCGGTGCCCATCAACGCTTCCGCCATTGGTCACTATCGCATCAGCCAACCGATGATCGAACTGGAGGCGGCCAACCGTGCCGAGGGGCGGATCTGCTACGGTTTGCCTTCGATCATCGACATCGAGCGGCAGGCTCCCGATGTGATCGTATTGCAGGGGCGCTATTCGGAAAGTGCCATCGATGAAATTCCACCGCTGAAAAACTTTTTCAACGCCCGGCGGATCTACGAGCTCGATGACTATGTCATCGATGTCCCTCATCGCAACGCGCACATTCGCAACATGCCGAACAAGCAGGAAATGGAGCGGCTGGTGCGGCGGGCGATCGGTCTGTGCGATCGGGTGGTGGTGTCTACCCAACCGCTGGCCAACGTTCTGTCGGACATGCATCACGACATCCGGGTCGTACCGAACATGTTGTCGCGGCACTTGTGGACCGACTTGCGCAGCCAGCGTCGCACCTCGAAAAAGCCGCGGGTCGGCTGGGGCGGCGGCACCAGCCACCACGGTGATCTGGCGGTGATTGCCGATGTGGTCCGTGAACTGGCAAACGAGGTCGACTGGGTGTTCTTCGGCATGTGCCCGGATGACTTGCGTCCGTACATGCACGAGTTCCACGGCGTGATCCCGCTGGATGTGTATCCGGCGAAACTGGCCAGCCTCAACCTTGACCTGGCCCTGGCACCGCTGGAGTTCCACATCTTCAACGACTGCAAGAGCAACCTGCGCCTGCTGGAGTACGGCGCGTGCGGCTACCCGGTGGTCTGCACCGATACCGAGGCCTATCAGGGTTACCTGCCGTGCACCCGGGTCAAGACCAACTCCACGCAGGAGTGGCTGCAAGCGATCCGCATGCACCTGGCTGATCCGGATGCCAGTTACCGCATGGGTGATCAGCTGCGTGAAGTCGTACTGCGCGACTACGTGCTGCGCGGCGACAACCTGCGGTACTGGGAAAACGGCTGGCTGGCCGACTGACCGGCACTGCTGAAAAAAGGCGACTTTCGAGTCGCCTTTTTTGCGTCTTCAAGATTCTGTTTGTATCGGTATCGATATTTTTTTCACCGCAGAGCCTCAAGAGTCGGAATTTTCCTGTCGATACTTCTCTATTCGCTGACCTCGGACGGTTGCTGCTGGCGTGATCGGCTTGTGCCCGGGAGGCCGGTTTCCCGATTCAACAACAACGCAAGGAAGACGCAAATGTCAGTAGTGAATGGAACGAGTGAGGCAGATGTCCTGTCGGGCACCGATGGCAATGACGAACTCTATGGAATGGAGTCGGACGATGTGTTGCTGGCAAGTGCCGGCAATGATCTGCTGGATGGCGGTGAAGGGTTTGATACGGCGAATTATTACGCCTTGTCCTCGGGGGTGAGCGTCGAGTTCAACGATACCTCGACGACCGTCACTGCCGCTGACGGCAAGGTCGATACGCTGATCGGCGTGGAGAAGGTCTTCGGCACTTTTCAAAATGACACCTTCACCAGCAATGTGGCCGGCGTGACGCTGGAAGGCAGTGCCGGTGACGATGTGTATATCGTCGGCAGCGAAGGTGTAACGATCATCGAGGAAAACTATATCGGCTACGACGAGCTGCGCACCAGTCTCAATACCATCAAGATGGACCCGTTCATCGAGAAGCTGACCTTTACCGGCACGGGCGACTTCAAGGGTTACGGCAATGCCAGCGACAACGAGATCATCGGTGGCACCGGCAACGACTGGCTGTGGGGCGGCGCCGGCGCTGATCACTTCGTGGGTGGCGAAGGCTTCGATACCGTCAGCTATAGCGACAGCCTTGAAGGTGTGAGAGTCCACGACTTCGAGAACTACGACGCATTGACCATCGCCGCTGGCGACACCTTCACCGGCATCGAGGCGATTCAGGGATCGAATTTCGATGACGTGGTGTATCTGCTCGATAACGCCATGATCGTGGATGGCGCTGATGGTTACGACACCGTGAGCTACCGCCTCTCCTGGGACGGCGTCAATATCGGCATTGGTCAGCAGGCAGGTGCTCCGGATGTCACGTTGGTGAACGTGGAGAAAGTCATCGGTACGCCGTTCGCTGACCACTTCACCGCCAACGTCGGCGGCCTGACCCTGGAGGGCGGCGCGGGTGATGATGTGTACACGATCAACAGCGAGGGCGTGACCATCGTCGAGCAGAATTTCCCCGGTGGCATCGATCAACTGAACACCAGCCTGTCGTCGATGCACATGGCTGCGTTCATCGAGAACATGACCTACACCGGCACTGCGGACTTCACTGGATACGGTAATGACGAATCCAACAGAATCATCTCCGGTGCCGGCAATGACGTCCTGTCGGGTGGCGCGGGCGGTGATCGCTTTGAGGGCGGAGCCGGTATCGACATCGTCAGCTACGACGACAGCAACGAAGGGTTGAGCGCCTCGCTGGGCTGGGGGCCGCAAAGCGGTATCGCGCTCTACGATACCTACGTCGATATTGAAGGGCTGCGCGGTAGCCGGTTCGATGACTTCCTGCGAGGCGACTCGGGTGACAACGTCCTCGAAGGCGGGTCTGGTAGTGACCAGATTGTGGGTGGCGATGGCAATGACTATCTCTATGGCGGACTGAAATCCGGTCTCGACACAAATGTCGCGCAGGCCGACTTGCTGTCTGGCGGTTCGGGCGATGACGTCATCGTCAGTGTCGTGAATGACCTGGGTACATTGGCCCATGGAGACGAGGGCGATGACACCGTCACGGTCAACCGCGGCGGTGCCTACGGTGATGAAGGCAATGACGTGCTGACCGGGACCGGCAGCAACTACATGCTGTTCGGTGACAGCGGTAATGACGTGCTGGTTCTCAACCTTGCGGGCCAGTCCGGCACTGGCGGCTTCGCGTTCGGCGGTACGGGTGATGACACCTATGTCGTGAACACCACCGGGCTGGTAACGATTCAGGACGAAGGCTGGGACCTCAATGACACGCTGATCCTGAATACTGTCGCCAATCTCAGCCAGCTGAACGTCACTCGCATCGGTGATGACGCCTATCTGCATGGCGCCAACGACGGCAGCGTCGGCGTTCCCGACAGCGGCGTGAAACTGCAAGGCTGGTACGCCGAGTCTGCCGGGTATCCCGGGTATGCCGGGTACAACAAAATCGAGCATCTGCAGACCGCTGACGGCCAGGTCTACGACCTGCCGGCCACGATCGATGGATTCGCGATGTTTGGCTGATCCGTTCGATTCACTGAAGTAGCTTGATGAGAGGGATGAATCCGGCAACGGATTCATCCCTTTTTTCATGCCCGGACTTCCCGCCGACGCCGGGCCTGTGGAGCTGGCGCGTTTCCTGCAAGTCCCCCTCAAATCGCCATAAAACGAGCGCTCGCGGTCATTCACCTGCGCCCGGACTGGCAAAGGTTCAGCTGCAAAGGCCTGCAACAGTGAGGCCAAGCCCTGTGACGTAGAAGAGGGGAGACGATGAAGGCAGTTATTTTGGCGGGTGGCCTCGGCACGCGCATCAGTGAAGAGTCGCACCTCAAGCCCAAGCCGATGATCGAGATCGGCGGCAAGCCAATTCTCTGGCACATCATGAAGCAGTATTCCGCCCACGGAATCCACGACTTCGTGATCTGCCTCGGCTACAAGGGCTACGCGATCAAGGACTTCTTCGCCAACTACTTCCTGCACACCTCCGACGTCACGTTCGACATGCGCAACAACCGCATGGACGTTCACCAGAACTACAGCGAGCCGTGGAGCGTCACCCTGATCGACACCGGCGAGGAAACCATGACCGGCGGCCGTCTGCTGCGCGCCGGCCGTTACCTCAAGGACGAAGAAGCGTTCTGCTTCACCTACGGCGACGGCGTCTCCGACATCAACATTGCGCAACTGGTCGACTACCACAAAGGGCACGGCCGTCTGGCGACCGTCACCGCCGTGCAGCCGCCGGGCCGCTACGGCGCCCTTGAGCGGCAGGGTGATCAGGTCCTCGGCTTCACCGAAAAACCGCGCGGCGACGGCGGCTGGATCAATGGCGGCTTCTTCGTGCTGTCGCCAAAAGTGCTGTCGTATATCGCTGGCGACGAAACTACCTGGGAAGCGGAGCCATTGGCTCGACTGGCCCAGGACGAACAACTGAAAGCCTTCGAGCACGAAGGCTTCTGGCATCCGATGGACACCCTGCGCGACAAGAACCATCTCGAAGCGCTGTGGCAGAGCGGGGAGGCCCCATGGAAGCAATGGGCCTGAGTTCTGAGTTCTGGCGCGGCAAGCGGGTTCTGGTCACCGGGCATACCGGTTTCAAGGGCAGCTGGCTGACCCTGTGGCTGCAAAGCCTCGGCGCGCAGGTCAGCGGTTTTTCCCTCGATCCGTCGACCGAGCCGAGTCTGTTTGAACTGGCGCGCGTGCACGAAGGCATCAACGATCAGCGCGGCGACCTGCGTGATCTGGGCGCCTTGCTCGAGATCATCGCCGACACCGAACCGGAGATCGTCCTGCACCTGGCGGCCCAGCCGCTGGTGCGCGAAGGCTATCGCGATCCGCTCGGCACTTATTCCAGCAACGTCATGGGCACCCTCAACCTGCTCGAAGCGATTCGTCAGGTCGGTTGCGTGCGGGCCTGCGTGCTGGTGACCACCGACAAGGTCTACGCCAACAAGGAATGGCTGTGGCCGTACCGCGAGGACGAAGCCCTCGGTGGCCACGACCCTTACAGCAGCAGCAAAGCCTGTTGCGAGTTGCTGGCGCAGTCTTACGCGGCATCGTTTTTCCCGGCCGACAAGTACGCCGAGCACGGTCTGGCCCTGGCCACTGCGCGCGCCGGCAATGTGCTGGGCGGCGGCGATTTCGCCCCAGAACGGCTGATTCCCGATGTACTGAAAGCCTGGTCGGCCGACGAGCCGGTGACCCTGCGTTACCCGCAAGCCGTGCGCCCGTGGCAGCACGCGCTGGAGCCGCTGGCCGGCTACCTGCAACTGGCCGCCGGGCTCTACGAACAAGGCCCGGAATACGCCGGGGCGTGGAACTTCGGCCCGGGCGAAGCAGACATGTGCAGCGTCGGCGAAGTGGTTGAACTGCTCTCCAACCGCTGGCCTCAGGCCCGTGGCCTGCGCCTCGAAAAGAGTGACCTGCACGAAGCCGGCCTGTTGCGTCTGGACAGCAGCCGCGCTCGTCAGGTGCTGGGCTGGCAACCGCGCTGGTCGTTGCAGCAATGCCTGACCCAGACCCTCGACTGGCATCTGGCGTGGCAGAACGGCGACGACATGCGCACCGTGACCCTCGGCCAACTGAACCTGTACCGGGGCGCGCTGTGAGCGAGTTTTCCTTGAAACAGCTACCGCTGGCCGGATTGTTCAGCGTTCAGCACAAACGCTTCCAAGACCAGCGCGGGCACTTCGCCCGGCTGTTCTGCGAGGGCAGTTTGAAGGCGTTCGGCAGTGAATTTCACATCCGCCAGATCAACCATTCCTGCACCCGCGAGAAGGGCAGCGTGCGCGGTCTGCATTACCAGAATGCCAACGCGCCGGAAGCCAAGTTGATCACCTGCCTGCGCGGTGAGGTGTGGGACGTGGCGGTAGACCTGCGCCCGGACTCGGAAACCTTCCTGCACTGGCACGCCGAGCACCTGAAGGCCGGCGACGGTCGTAGCCTGTTGATTCCGGCCGGTTTCGCCCACGGTTTCCAGACCCTTACCGAAGACGCCGAACTGCTTTATCTGCACAGCGCCGATTACGCGCCGGAGCACGAGGGCGGCCTGTCGGTGAACGATCCACGGCTGGCGATTGCCTGGCCGTTGCCTGTCAATAATTTGTCAGCGCGTGATTCCAGCCATCCCGCGCTCGATCAACACTTTGCTGGAGTGCGTCTATGAACTGCCGTGGGTGCGCTGCACCGCTGAGCCTGCCGCTGATCGACCTCGGCACCTCGCCACCGTCCAATGCCTACGTCCACACCGATCGGCTGGAGCAGGCCGAACAATGGGTGCCGCTGAAGGTCGCCGTGTGCGAGCAATGCTGGCTGGTGCAGACCGAGGATTACACCTCCGCCGACAGCCTGTTCGACGCCGAGTATGCCTACTTCAGTTCGTTCTCCAGCACCTGGCTGGCCCACGCCGAGCGTTATGTGGCCCAGATGGTCGAGCGCTTTGGCCTGACCGCTGACAGCCGCGTGGTGGAAGTCGCGGCCAACGACGGCTACCTGCTGCAATACGTGGCCGGTCGCGGCATCCAGTGCCTGGGCGTCGAGCCGACCCGCAGTACCGCGCAAGCGGCGCGGGAAAAAGGCCTGGAGATTCGTGAACTGTTCTTCGGTCGCGATACCGCCACCCAGCTGAAAAGCGAAGGCTGGGCCGCCGATCTGATGGCCGCCAACAACGTGCTCGCCCACGTGCCGGACATCAACGATTTCCTCGGTGGTTTCGCTGCGCTGCTCAAACCGACCGGCGTCGCCACCTTCGAATTCCCGCAACTGCTGACGCTGATGGCCGGCGCGCAGTTCGACACGCTGTATCACGAACACTATTCGTACCTGTCGTTGACCGCCGTGCAGACCCTGTGCGAGCGCAACGGCCTGGAAGTGTTCGACGTCAGCCAGCTGACCACCCATGGCGGATCGCTGCGGGTGTTCGTCCAGCGCAAGGATGGCGAACGCCGCGCCGTGCAGCCGACCGTGCAACAGCAGTTGCAGGCCGAGCTCGACGCTGGGGTGAAAACCTCCGAGTACTACGCGACGCTGGCGCCGGCTGCCGAACGTATCAAGCATGATCTGCTGCGTTTCCTGTTGCAGGCCAAGGCCGATGGCAAGCGTGTGGTCGGTTACGGCGCTGCTGCCAAGGGCAACACCTTGCTCAACTACGCCGGGGTCAAACCGGATCTGCTGGCCTGGGTCGCCGATGCCAACCCGCACAAGCAGGGCAAGTTCTTGCCGGGCAGCCGCATCCCGATTGTCGCGCCGGCGCAGATCGATATCGAGAAGCCGGATTACGTGCTGGTGCTGCCATGGAACCTGTTGCATGAAGTCAGCCAGCAGCTGGCTCAGGTGCGTCAGTGGGACGGTCGCTTCGTGATCGCCGTGCCTGAGTTGAGCGTGCTGTGAAGGTGCTGGTCACCGGGGCCACGGGCTTCGTCGGTCGTCATCTGGTCGCAGCGTTGCTGACCCGTGGTTACACGGTGCGGGCGGTGGCGCGCGATGTGCAGAAAGCTGCGGACATGCCGTGGATCAAGGACGTCGAGTTCGTGAGCGCGGATATTCACGCGGCGGATCTGAATGTCGCGGCGCTCACCGAGGGGGTCGATGCACTCGCCCACCTGGCCTGGCCGGGGTTGCCGAACTATCGGGCGCTGTTCCATTTCGAGCACAACCTGATGGCCGACTATCGCTTCATCAAAGGCGCGGTAGAGGCGGGCGTGAAGCAGGTGCTGGTCACCGGCACCTGCTTCGAGTACGGCATGCAGAGCGGCCCGCTGAGCGAGCAGAACGACTCGCAGCCGGCCAATCCTTACGGTTTGGCCAAACACACGCTGCACCTGTTTTTGCAACATCTGCAGCAGGAGCATCCGTTCACCCTGCAATGGGCACGGCTGTTCTACCTGCACGGTGAAGGGCAGAACCCCAACAGTCTGTTGGCCGCGCTGGACCGGGCAATCGATGCCGGCGATGCGACGTTCAACATGTCGGCCGGTGAACAGCTGCGCGATTTTCTGCCGATTGAAACCGCTGCCGCTCATCTCGCCGCGATCCTGCACAAACGCGACTTCGACGGCACGATCAACTGCGCCAGCGGCCAGCCGGTTTCGGTGCGGTCGCTGGTCGAACAGCACGTGCGTGAACGCGGCGCGACCATCGGCCTGAACCTCGGCCATTACCCGTATCCGACCCACGAACCGCTGGCGTTCTGGGCGGTGACCGAGCGCTTGCAACAGTTATTGGGAGAGCCGCAATGAGGCACGAGTTGTATCGGGTCACCGACCTGCCGGTGCTGCAGAACCGCACCTTTGCCGATCCCGAATCGGCGAAGGCATCGGCCAGCGCCGACATGTTGCTGGTGCAGGATGAACGCAGCGGTCTGATCTTCAATGCGGCGTTCGACGCCGACAAGCTTAGCTACGACGCCGACTACCAGAACGAGCAGGCGCATTCCGGTCAGTTCCAGAAGCACTTGAGCGATGTCGAAGGCATCATTGCCCGGCACTTCAAGGGTCAGGAACTGATCGAAGTCGGCTGCGGCAAAGGCTATTTCCTGGAGCTGCTCAAGGGCCTGGGTTATCGCATCACCGGCATCGACCCGGCCTATGAAGGCGATAACGCCGACGTGATCAAGGCCCCGTTCACCCAAGGTCTGGGCCTTGAGGCGGACGCCATCGTGCTGCGTCATGTGCTGGAACATATCCAGGATCCGCTGGGCTTTCTGGCGGTGATCGCCGAAGCCAACCAGGGCGGCGGGCAGATCTACATCGAAGTGCCGTGCTTCGACTGGATCCTCGAACACCGCGCCTGGTTCGACCTGTTCTACGAGCACGTCAATTACTTCCGCCTCGATGACCTGCGCCGGATGTTCGGCACCGTGCACGAGGCCGGTCACCTGTTCGGTGGCCAATACCTGTACATCGTCGCTGACCTTGCCACGTTGCGCCTGACCCCGGAACAACCGGTGCCACGCCTGGCCTTGCCGGACGATTTCACCGCCAGCCTCGAGCGCGCGGTGCAGATTATCCAGGGCGCACCCGAGCAGGGTTCGGCGATCTGGGGCGCCTCGTCCAAAGGCGTGATCTATTCGCTGTTCCTGCAACGCGCCGGCGTGGCGGTGGATCGCGTGGTCGATATCAACCCGGCCAAGCAGGGGCGTTACCTGCCCCTGAGCGGCGCCCGGGTGTCCTCGCCGCAAGAGGCAATGGATGCCTTGCCCGAGGGCGCCAACCTGTTTGTGATGAATTCCAATTACCTCGAAGAGATCAAGCGGATGACCGGTGGACGTTACGTCTATCACGCCGTCGACAGCGCTTCGTTCCAGTGACCCTTGAGATTTTGAAAATGACCGACAACAGCATCAACAAAGCTTTCGAAGCCGAATGCCGCGAGCAGATCGCCCAACAGGGTGACGACCAGAAACTCACCGGCCTGGCCCGCGATTTCTTCAACGAATCGGCCAAGCACAAGTACAGCTACCACTTCTCGTGGATGGGCCGTCCGATCATCCAGCTGCCGCAAGACATGATGGCCATGCAGGAAATCATCTGGCAGGTGAAGCCGGATCTGGTCATCGAGTGCGGTATCGCCCACGGCGGTTCGATCATCTACTACGCCTCCCTGCTGGAACTGCAAGGTCACGGCGAGGTGCTGGGCATCGATCTGGACATCCGTGCGCACAACCGCGAAGCCATCGAAAGCCACCCGATGAGCAAGCGCATCAAGATGATCGAAGGTTCGAGCATCGACCCGGCCATCGCCGCTCAGGTTCGCGCTGCCGCCGAGGGCAAGAAAGTCATTCTGGTGCTCGATTCCAACCACACCCACGACCACGTGCTCGAAGAGCTGCGCCTCTACGCGCCACTGGTTTCGGTCGACAGCTACTGCGTGGTGATGGACACCGTGGTTGAAGACATGCCGGCCGATTTCTTCCCGGATCGTCCATGGGGGCCGGGCGATAACCCGAAGACTGCCGTGTGGAAATACCTGGAAGAGAGCAAGGATTTCGAGATCGACGTTCAGCTGCAGAACAAGCTGCTGATCACCGTGGCGCCGGACGGCTATCTGCGTCGCGTTCGTTAATTCGCAACATCACCAAAGCGTTGTCTCGGCGAGTCGCCGGTTGTGGAGAGAAGTTATGCAAGGCAAGTACAGTTCTGAACTGACGCTACCGCTCAACGAGCTGTTGACCGTAGTGCTGATTACGCACAATCGTCCGGCGTTCCTGCGTCGGGCGGTGAAGTATTACAGCAGCCTGCCCTGCAGAATCATGGTGCTGGACTCCACGGCCGAGCGGCCGGAAGGCGACTTCTCCGCAGTTGATTACCACCACGTGCCGCAGTTCGCTTACTGGGGCATGCAGGCCAAGCTGGCCTATGGCGTGGAGCAACTGACCACGCCGTACATGGTGCTGGCGGCCGACGACGACTTCATCCTGCACGATTCGCTGGCCGAGTCGGTGGGCTTCCTGCAGGCGAATCCGGATTACGGCATGTGCCACGGTTACTGCATGATGTACCTGACGCTGGGCGGTGGCGTGAGCTACTACCGCCGCGACAAGAAAGTGCAGGAAGACTATGCGTCCGAACGGGCGCAGGACCGCGTCGTCGACTACATGAGTCAGTACATCCCGCCGTTCTACGCGGTCACCCGTACCGACCTGATGAAAACCTGGCATTCGGCATTGCCGCCGGGCACCAGTTTCCAGTGGCAGGAAATCGGCCATGTATATTTCCTGCTGGCCAGTGCCAAGGCGCGAATCCTGCCGATCCCGTATGTGGTTCGTGAGATCAACTATGGCAACTCTGAGCACAGCACAGAGGTCTACCACTCGCTGACCTATATCGATGCGAAATCCGTGGCCGAACGCGAAGCCTTCGCCGAGTTCCTCGCGGGTCTGCCAACCGGTATCAAAGACTTGAACGCAGAGCAGGGCAAGGCGTTTGCCCTGCAAAGTTTCGAGGCGATGGTCGACAGTCTGCAAAGCGGCCGCGCCCTGACGGCGGAGCTGATTATCCAGTCGACGTGGAACCAGGAGCTCAAGCGGCCGGACCGCCGCTTCGGCCCCCTGCAGTACGTCGAAATGCCGTTCTACAACCAGGCATTCTTCGATCGCCTCGAACAGTTCGAATTCATGCTGCACGCGATGCCGGCCGGGCGCATTCAACTGGAAAAACTCGAGGGTGTGTGGACGCGTCAGGCGCACCTGATCCAGGCGCGCAACAACGATACCCCGGCCAGCGTGCTTGACCGTCTGTGGCAGGCCCATGATCTCAATGCGTTCAACCGCACCGTAGCCAAGCGCTTGGCCGAGCAACTGGAGCTGTCTGGCGAAAGTGAGGAAGCGCTGAAGATGCGTGACTGGATCGCACGTCTGGAAACGCTGACCGTCGCCGATCACCATCAGGTGTTCGACCAGATGCAATCCGGGCGTCTGCTCAAGTGGCTGGAGTCGCGTCAAGCTGATGCGGTGCAGATCGGGTCGATTGCCGAACATCTGGCCGTGAACGGTGGTGGTCCGCAATTCGGCATTTTCCTGCTGGATATGGATGACGACATCGACAAGTTGCAGGTCAGCCTCGACAGCCTGCTCGAAGGTCAATGCAAGGCATTTCGCATTGTCGTGTTCACCACCGGTGAAGCACCGGCGGCGACCACTGCGCAGAACACGCTGCACTTTGTCCGCGTGACTCCCGACAATCTGGTCGACAAGCTCAACCAGAGTGCTCGTCAGTCGCCTTGCGACTGGTTGCTTCTGGCTGAGGCGGGGGATGAGTTCACTGCCGGCGGCCTGTTGCGCGCCAGCCTGGAGCTGATGAACGCTGGCGGTATCAGCGCCGTTTCCACGGACGAGATTCAGCGCCGGGAAAACGGTGCGCTGATGGATGTGTTCCGTCCGGGCTTCAATCTCGACCTGTTGTTGAGCCTGCCGGGCCTGATGGCGCGGCACTGGCTGATACGGCGTGAGGTGTTGTTGGAAGTTGACGGCTACCGGGCCGATTTCAGCAAGGCGCTGGAGTTCGATCTGCTGCTGCGCATCATTGAACAGGGTGGCCTGAACAGCCTGGCGCACCTCGATGAGCCGCTGCTGATCACTCAGGCGCCGGAGCTTGAAGAGAATCCGCATGAGCGTCTGGCATTGCTGCGTCATCTGGGCAATCGCGGTTACAAGGCCAAGGTCACGTCGGCGGTGCCGGGGGTCTACCAGATCGATTATCACCATAGTGATCGCCCTCTGGTTTCGATCGTTATCCCGGCCGGGGACGATCTGTCTGCTCTGCAACGCTGCCTGGAAGGCGTGCTGTTGCGCACCCGCTATCACAAGTACGAAATCCTGATTGCAACCACGGCTTCGCAATCGGCCGAGGTCAATGACTGGCTCGGGACTTATCAGCATCCGAAAGTCAGCGTGCTGCGCGCCGATCAATCGCTCAGCACGGCCGCGCGGTGCAACGCGGCCAGCCAGCAGGCTCAAGGCGAGTTTCTGGTGCTGTTGGCGGCGGACGCGGAAGTGGTCAATCCGAACTGGCTCGACTCGCTGCTCAACCATGCGCTGCGTCCGGAAATCGGGGTGGTCGGTCCCAAACTGGTCGACCGCGACGGCAAGGTCAGCCAGGCCGGTCTGATCCTGGGCATGAACGGTGGTGTCGGCTCGGCATTCGTCGGCGAGAAACACGACGCCGAAGGCTATCTGTACCGGTTGTCCGTGGACCAGAACTACTCGGCGGTTTCCAGCGTTTGCCTGATGGTGCGCAAAGAATTGTTCGAGGCTCTGGGCGGTCTGGACGACAGCACGTTCGCTGCCGGCTTCAGCGATGTCGACCTGTGCCTGAAGGCCGGTCAGGCCGGCTACCTGACTGTCTGGACGCCATCGGTGCAAGTCATCCATCAGGGCGATATCGCCCAGGCTGATCAGGCACTGGCTGCATTGCAGGAAAAATGGGCGGCGGCGTTCGCTCAGGATCAGGCGTACAACGCCAACCTGAGCCTGACTGGCAAAGGCTTTGTGCTGAACGACAGCGCTTCGCTGAACTGGGCGCAATTGATCGCCTAGGCCTGGCGTACAAGGAACGGAACTCAAGACATGTTCAACGGTAAATCGATTTTCATCTCCGGTGGCACCGGCTCGTTCGGGCGCAAGTTCATCGCGCGCCTGCTCGAGCAATACCAGCCCAAGCGCGTGGTGGTGTTCTCCCGGGATGAGCTCAAGCAATACGAAATGCAGCAGGCGTTCAACGCGCCGTGCATGCGTTACTTCCTCGGTGACGTGCGCGACGCTGATCGCCTGCGTCAGGCCATGCGCGGCATCGATTACGTGGTGCATGCCGCAGCTTTGAAGCAAGTGCCGGCGGCGGAATACAACCCGACCGAATGCATCCGCACCAACGTCAACGGCGCGGAAAACATCATCGCCGCCGCCATCGACAACGGCGTGAAGAAAGTCGTCGCGCTGTCCACCGACAAGGCCGCCAGCCCGATCAACCTGTACGGCGCCACCAAGTTGCTGTCGGACAAGTTGTTCGTGGCGGCCAACAACATTGCCGGTGAACAGCAGACGCGTTTTGCCGTGGTGCGCTACGGCAACGTCGCCGGTTCACGCGGGTCAGTGGTGCCGTTTTTCAGCAAACTGATCGCCGACGGTGCGACAGAGCTGCCGATCACTGACGAGCGCATGACCCGCTTCTGGATCACCCTCGATCACGGCGTGCAGTTCGTGCTCGACAGCTTTGCGCGGATGCACGGCGGCGAAGTGTTCGTGCCGAAGATCCCGTCGATCCGCGTGGTCGATCTCGCGCGGGGAATGGCCGAGCACCTGCCGCACAAGAACGTCGGCATTCGTCCGGGCGAGAAGCTGCACGAGTTGATGGTGCCGCTGGACGATGCGCGGATGACCCTGGAATTTGCCGATCACTACACCATCCAGCCGTCGATTCGTTTCACCAGCGTCGACGTGGATTTTGCCGAGGACAAACTCGGTGAGCGTGGGGTGCCGGTCGGCGAAGACTTCGAGTACCGCTCCGACACCAACCCGCACTTCCTTTCGGTGGGGCAGATCGCCGACCTGCACGCGAAGCTGTCGGTATGATTCCCTACGGCCGGCAAAGCCTCGATCAGGCGGACATCGACGCGGTCGTCGAGGTGTTGCAGTCCGACTGGTTGACCCAGGGGCCGACCATCGAACGCTTCGAGCAGGCGATGGCCGAGCGTTGTCAGGCCGATTTCGCCGTGGCGGTGTGCAACGCCACGGCGGCGCTGCACATTGCCTGCATGGCCGCGGAGCTGGGACCTGGCGACCGCTTGTGGACCACGCCGAATACCTTTCTCGCGTCGGCCAATTGCGGCCGTTATTGCGGTGCCGACGTTGACTTCGTGGACATCGACCCGCTGACCTGGAACCTCGATGCTGAAGTTCTGGCGAGCAAACTTGATGCTGCCGAGCGCGACGGCACCTTGCCCAAAGTACTGGTGGCGGTCGCGTTCTCCGGGCAGAGCTGCGACATGCGGCGGATTGCCGAACTGGCCGTGCGCTACAACTTCACCGTCATTGAAGATGCCTCCCACGCGGTCGGCGCCCGTTACGCCGGGCGCCCGGTGGGCTGCGGTGAATTTGCCGCGATGACCGTGTTCAGTTTTCATCCGGTGAAGATCATCACCAGCGGCGAGGGCGGCATGGTGCTGACCAATCGCCCGGAACTGGCCGAGCGTCTGCAACGCCTGCGCAGCCACGGCATGACCCGCGATCCGCAGCAGATGACCGAACCCAGCCACGGCCCGTGGTACTACCAGCAGGTCGAGCTCGGGTTCAATTACCGGATCACCGATCTGCAAGCTGCGCTGGGCCTGTCGCAGCTGAACAAACTGGACGAGTTCATTGCCCGTCGTCGGGAGCTGGCCGCGCGTTACGACCGTCTGCTGGCGTACTTGCCTGTCACCGTGCCGAGCCTCCAGCCGGAAGCCAAATCGGCCTGGCATCTTTATGTGGTGCGTTTGCAGACCGAGCGCATCAGCCTCAGTCACCGTCAGGTGTTCGAAGGCTTGCGTGCCGCCGGCATCGGCGTGAACCTGCACTACATTCCGCTGCATTTGCAGCCGTACTATCGTGATCTGGGTTTTGCCGAGGGAGACTTTCCCGAAGCCGAGCGTTATTACGCCGAAGCGATCAGCCTGCCGCTGTTCCCGTTGCTGAGCGATCAGCAGCAGGACTACGTGGTCGAGCAATTGCGTCGGTTGACTGAATGATTGCCGCCGTGGCGGTGGATGGAAAACGGTAATGCGTGATCTGAGCGAGCAGGAACAATTCTGGCAGGGCGAATTCGGTAACCAGTACGTTGACCGCAACGTCGGCCAGCCACTGGTGGCGGCCAATCTGGCGTTGTTCGCCAAGGCGCTGACCCGGGCCGGGCGGATCGACAGCCTGCTGGAGCTGGGCACCAACGCCGGCAACAACTTGCAGGCGCTGCGTCAGCTGTTGCCCCGCTGCGAGCTGTTCGGGGTCGAAATCAATGCCAGTGCCTGTGCCCAGGCGCGTGCGCTGGAGATTGCGAACATCTGGCACGGTTCGCTGTTCGACTTTCCCCGTGAACGCCAATACGACCTGACCCTGAGCAAAGGCGTGCTGATCCATCTGGCGCCGGAGCTACTGGCGACGGCGTATGCGCAGTTGTATGCGTTGAGTTCGCGCTACATCTTGATCGCCGAGTACTACAATCCGTCGCCGGTGGAAGTGTCCTATCGCGGCAACAGCGGCAAGCTGTTCAAGCGTGATTTCGCCGGGGAAATGCTTGATCGCTATCCCGATCTGCAACTGCTGGATTACGGCTTCGGTTATCACCGCGATCCGCAATTTCCGGTGGACGACATCACCTGGTTCCTGCTGGAAAAACGTCCTTGAACAACGTCGCAATCATCCCGGCCCGCGGGGGCAGCAAACGCATCCCGCGCAAGAATCTCAAGCCGTTCGACGGTGTGCCGATGATTGTCCGTTCGATTCGTACGGCCCTCGATTCAGGCTTGTTCGAGCAGGTGGTGGTCAGCACCGACGACGCAGAGATCGCCGACATGGCGCGAGCCAACGGTGCTCAGGTGCCGTTCATGCGTCCGGCGGAACTGGCCGATGATTTCACCGCTACTGCGGCGGTGATCGCGCATGCCCTGCTGCAACTGCCGGCCTTCGAATACGCCTGCTGTGTGTACGCTACGGCGCCGCTGTTGCAGGCGCGGTTTCTACGTCAGGGCCTGGAGTTGCTGGCGCAGCATCCGGACAAGTCCTTTGCTTTTTCAGTCACCGATTTCGGCTTTCCGGTGCAGCGCGCCCTGACCCTGGACGGGCAGGGCGCACTGACGGCGTTGTACCCCGAGTTTCGCAATACCCGTTCGCAGGATCTGCCGGCTGCCTTTCAGGATGCCGGCCAGTTCTATTGGGGTCGCCGCGAGGCGTGGCTGGGTAGCGAGGTGTTGTATTCGCCGGCCAGTCTGCCGGTGATCCTGCCCCGGCATCTGGTGCAGGACATCGATACCGCCGAAGACTGGAAGCGCGCCGAGTACCTCTACGCCGCCCTCAAGGCTGGTGGAGAGTTGCAATGAGAGTGCTGATCCGCGCCGACGCCTCGCCGACCATCGGCAGTGGCCACATCGCCCGGTGCCTGACACTGGCGCGAGTACTGCGCACGCAAGGCAGTCATGTCGCGTTCGCCTGTCGTCGTTTGCCGGGGCATCGGCTTGATGCGTTGCAGCGCGAGGGTTTCGAGACCTTCGCGTTGCCGGATCGCTATGCCGGTGAAGACCCGGAGCAGGCCATCGAATCGATGCTGCCGTGGCAGGCGGATATCGATGCACTGGCGGCGCAACTGGAAGGGCAGCCCGGATTTGACTGGGTCGTCGCCGACCATTACGGCCTCGACCATCACTGGCAGACTGCAGCTCGTCGCTTCGCACCACGGGTCGCCGCCGTCGATGATCTGGCGACCCGCCGCTACAGCGTGGACCTGTTGCTCAATCAGAACCTCTCCGGGCTCAGCGAAAATTATCAGCCGCTGCTGCCGGCCGGGTGCCGAACGCTACTCGGTCCGCGCTTCGCCATGTTGCGCGAAGAGTTCAGTGCTCCGGCCATCGAGATCAAACCGGTGGCGCGCCGGGTGCTGGTGAATTTCGGCGGCTTTGATGCGGCACGCCAGACTCATCACGCGATGCTGGCGCTGGCGGATTTTTCGGCGCTTGAAGTGGATTTCGTCGCCGGCGCTGACAACCCGGCCTGGGCAGAGATGCAGGCGCTGGCCGAAACGCGGCCGCACTGGCGCCTGCACAGTTTTGTCAGCGATTTTCATCGGCGCATGACCGAGGCCGACCTGTTTATCGGTGCCGGCGGCGGCACCAGTTGGGAACGCGCGGCCCTGGGCCTGCCGACGATCTGCATTGCGGTGTCGAACAACCAACAGGCCAACGGCGAGGTGATGGCGGCGGCCGGGGCGCATGTGTTCATGGGCGCGCGCGAGCAGGTCAGCGTCGAGCAACTGCGCGATGCCATCGGCTTTGTCGTGGGCAACTTTTATCTGCGCCAGAGCCTGGCCGAGCGTTCGCGGCAACTGGTCGACGGACGCGGTGCGCTGCGGGTGGCGACGGCACTGGCCGGCGCGGTGCTCAAGTTGCGTCCGGCGACGCCGGATGACGCGCAGTTGCTGTTCGACGGACGCAATGCCGAGGCGGTGCGCCGCTGGTCGCTGGACAGCGCTGCGATTGACTGGACGCAACATGTGAACTGGCTGGGCGCGAGCCTGCGCAATCCTCAGCGGTTGCTGCTGGTGGCCGAGGCGGATGACGGCCCGGTCGGTGTCCTGCGCTACGATTTGCGCGGCTTTGAGGCAGAGGTTTCGCTGTATCTGCTCGAGGGGCGTTTCTGCCTCGGCTGGGGCAGGGCGCTGCTGGCACAGGGCGAAGCCTTTGTGGCAGCGCACTGGCCGCAAATGACCGCCATTACCGCCCAGGTCTTGCCGGCCAATCAGCCCTCGATGAATGTTTTCCGTGACGCCGGGTTCACCCAGAGTGCCTGCGCGTTCACCAAGGTTTTGAAGGAATCCCGTCAATGAGCAGTTTCAAGATCGGCAGCCGCCGGATCGGTGCCGATGCGCCGCCGTTCATCATCGCTGAAATGAGCGGCAACCATAACCAGTCGCTGGACGTCGCCTTGCAGATTGTCGAAGCGGCGGCCAAGGCCGGTGCCCATGCCTTGAAGCTGCAAACCTACACCGCCGAAACCATGACCCTGGATCTGGCGGAAGGCGAATTCTTCATCAAGGATCCGAACAGCCTGTGGGCCGGCACCTCGCTCTATGACCTGTATGAAAAGGCCCACACACCCTGGGAATGGCATGTGCCGATCTTCGCCCGGGCCAGGGAATTGGGCATGCTCGCGTTTTCGACACCGTTCGATGACAGCGCCGTGGACTTTCTCGAAAGCCTTGATGTGCCGGCCTACAAGATCGCCAGTTTCGAGAACACCGATCTGCCGTTGATCCGCCGTGTCGCAGCGACCGGCAAACCGCTGATCATTTCCACCGGCATGGCCAGCCTCGCCGAACTCGATGAAACCGTGCGCGCCGCCCGTGAGGCGGGATGCAAGGATCTGGTGCTGCTCAAGTGCACCAGCACCTACCCGGCGACCCCGACCAACAGCAACGTGCGCACGATCCCGCATCTGCGTGAGTTGTTCGGTTGTGAGGTCGGGCTGTCAGACCATTCGATGGGCGTTGGCGTATCGGTGGCGGCGGTGGCGCTGGGCGCGACGGTGGTAGAAAAACACTTCACCCTCGACCGTGCGGCCGGCGGGGTTGACGCCAGTTTCTCGCTGGAACCGGCGGAACTGGCCAGTCTGGTGGTCGAGACCGAGCGCGCCTGGCAGGCCATGGGCCAGGTGCATTACGGCGTGACCGAGGCTGAGCAAAAGTCGCTGGTCTACCGCCGGTCGCTGTACGTCACGACCGATATGGCGACCGGTGAACCCTTCACGGTGGCTAATGTGCGCGCCATTCGTCCCGGTCTCGGCTTGCCGCCCAAGCACACCGATGCCGTCCTCGGGCGTCGTGCGCGCCAGCCGATCAAACGTGGTACGCCGCTGGACTGGTCATTGGTCGAATGACCCGATCTGTCATCGATTCGGCAAAATAGCGTGACCTGCGAGTCATAACGCGCATCTTCACTGTATTGTAATGACCGGGGAGATGGCGCCTGGCCCGTTTTCGGTTCCAGTGATAGCCCTTTGCGCTCCCCGTGGCTGCCCGTTGTGGCGGCCGTTTTCTGTTTGTCGGCGCCCCTCGAATCCTTGCGAGCGGTGGTATTGGGCTGTTTATTATTGGGAAGCCGTAATGATTGGCATAAAAAGCATTGCGAGCTACGTTCCTGTAGCCGGCGTGGACAATTACGCACAAGGTGCAAAATTCGAGAAGGATGAAGAATTCATCCTCGGCAAGATCGGTTCGGCCTTCCTCCCACGCAAAGACGCGGAACAGGAAACCTCCGATCTGTGCGTTGAAGCGGCCAATGCGCTGTTTGCCAACAACCCTGAACTGAAGCGTGAATCCATCGATGCGCTGATCGTCGTCACACAGAACGGTGACGAAGAAGGCCTGCCGCACACCGCTGCCATCGTCCAGGACAAACTCGGTCTGCCGACCCATGTCGCGGCGTTCGATATTTCCCTCGGCTGCTCCGGTTACGTCTACGGCATCTACGCGATCAAAGGCTTCATGGAAGCCGCCGGCCTGAAGAATGGGCTGTTGATCACCGCCGACCCGTATTCGAAGATCGTCGATCCGGAAGACCGCAACACCACCATGCTGTTCGGCGATGCCGCCACTGCCACCTGGATGGGCGAAGACCCGGTCTGGGCGCTGGGCAAGGCCAAGTTCGGCACTGACGGTTCCGGCGCACCGCACTTGAAAGTCACCGATGGCGTGTTCTTCATGAACGGCCGTCAGGTGTTCAACTTCGCACTGCTCAAGGTGCCTGCGCATCTGCACGAACTGCTCGACGATTCCGGTCTGAAGGCCGATGACATCGATGCCTTCTGCATTCACCAGGGCAGTGCGGCGATTGTCGACGCCGTGGCGCGGCGGTTCGAAGGCGAGCCGGAGAAGTTCATCAAGGACATGGTCGAGACCGGCAACACCGTGTCGTCCAGTGTGCCGCTGCTGCTGGAAAAACACGTGATGGATTCCGACTGGAACCGCATCGCGATCAGTGGTTTCGGCGTCGGTCTGTCGTGGGGTTCGGCGATTATTTATCGTCCTTGAATCGGTTAAAAACGGCGGATACAAAAATAGCGTTCAAGGGTTAACCTTGAACGCTATTTTTTTGCCTGAAGGGAGCGCGAGGCGCCATGAGTGAGTTTTTCCAGGCCAATGCTGAAGTCGTCGAGCGACGCTGGCCGGCGCTGTTCGCACGATTGCTCGGCGAAGACAGTTCGGCGATCGAGGCTGAGCTGACGCAGGGGCTGGGCTCGACGCTGAGCATTGGCGGCATTCAGCTCACCAGCCGGCATGACCGTGTCCGCGAGGCACAGATTCAGGCTGCCACCCTGCCGGCGGACAAGCCGCAACTGCATGTCTACGGCACCGGCCTCGGGGACTTGCCCACGGTGCTGCTGGAGCGCACCGGGCTCGAACGCCTGTATGTGCACATCCTCAACGGCGCGCTGTTTGCCCTGGTGCTGCAATTGATCGATCAACGGGAGTGGTTGCAGGACCCGCGGGTTGAATTGCTCTACGCCGGCGACCTGTCCGACATCTGCACGCCGTTTTTCGCCTTGCCCGCCGAGATGCTGCTGGCCGATGACTTCAACGCGAAGATTCGTGATCGGCTGGTCAGCGAAGTGCACCTGAGCTTCAACAATCGTGAGTTCGATCCGCAGTCACCGTTCATACAACAGCGTCTGCGCGACTGCTTGCCTGTGTTGCTCGCCGATGATGATGTGGCGATCTTGTTCGGCACCTGTGCCGGTCGGGAGATCTATGTGATCGGCACCGGGCCGACGCTGGAACAGCATTTCGAACGTCTGGCCGCGATCCGCGAGCGGGCCGGGCGTCCGTTGTTCATTTGTGTCGATACCGCGTACCGGCCGCTGCGCGAGCACGGGATCGTGCCCGACTATGTGGTGAGCATCGATCAGCGCATCAGCTTCCGGCATTTGCCCTTCGAGGAATCCGACGGCATCCCGCTGGTGTATCTGCCGATGAGTGACCCGCAGGTGTTGAGGGCCTGGAAGGGCAGGCGTTATGGCGCTTACTCGGCCAGTCCGGTCTATGCGGCATTGCGTGAGCAGCACCCGAGGGCGCTGCTGCATGTGGGTGGCAGCGTGATTCACCCGGCCGTGGACCTGGCTGTGAAGATGGGCGCTGCACGCATCACCCTGTTCGGCGCCGATTTTGCCTTCCCGATGAACAAAACCCATGCCGGCTGGAATGACGGTGACCTCGGGCCGTCGGTGAATCAGGCGCGGCACTGGGTGCGTGACGGATATGGCCAGCGTGTCAGTACCCAGCTCAATTTTCGCGGTTACCTGTGCGTGCTGGAGCGATACATCGCCAGTCAGCCGCAGGTGGCGTTCTTCAACAGCAGCCGCGCGGGGGCGCAGATTGCCGGTACAGCGTTCAATCAGGAGTTTGTGCAATGACTGCGCTGAAAGGCTGGGTAGACGAGTGCCACCAGTGTGCCGGGCTGTTCCGCTTGGGACGTGACGTCGAGGCCGCGTTGACCATGGTCGATGTATTCGAGGGCGCGCAGCGGTCATTGCAGTCGGCCGGTGTACAGAAGCAGCACGCCTGGGCGCAGTTGCTCACGCAGATGCTCGAGTGCCAGGAGCGTCAGGACTGGTTGGGACTTGCCGATTTCATGGAGTACGAGTTGATTCGATTGCTGGAAGAATCGTCCGCCTGACGAGGGGCGAAGGCGCTGGCCCGCCGGTTTGCGCCATGGACGGTTTTATGACGTCATTTTTTCGAGGGTAAAGTGCTGCTAAGTCTTTGTTTTCTAGGGGGTGGCAGGGTGATGGCAAATTTTTTCAAAAAAGCCCTCAAGCAACCTGCAAACCCGACGATAACTATTACGAAGGTTCTCTAGGCCATACCCGGCGGTTGCCAGGGCCGGAAGCCGCAGTACCCAACCAACGAGGAATTCGTCATGGCTTTAACAGTAAACACCAACACCACGTCGTTGAACGTTCAGAAAAACCTGAACCGCGCTTCCGACGCTCTGTCGACTTCGATGCAGCGCCTGTCTTCCGGCCTGAAAATCAACAGCGCTAAAGACGACGCCGCTGGCCTGCAGATCTCCAACCGTATGTCTTCCCAGATCCGCGGTAACACCCAGGCAATCCAGAACGCCAACGACGGTATCTCCGTTGCCCAGACCGCTGAAGGCGCTCTGCAAGCTTCAACCGACATTCTGCAGCGTATGCGTGAACTGGCTGTTAAAGCACGTAACGGTACCAACGGCACTGCTGACCAGACCGCTACCAACGCTGAATTCGCTCAGATGTCCGACGAGATCACCCGTATCTCGGCTGCTACCAACCTGAACGGCAAAAACCTGCTGGACGGTTCGGCTGGTACTGTGACCCTGCAAGTGGGCGCAAACACCGGTTCGGCTAACCACATCGACCTGGTACTGAGCTCCAAGTTCGACGCCGTCAGCCTGTCCGTAGGCAGCGGTACTGTAGTTCTGACCGGTACTACCGGTACTGGCGCTGGTTCTGCTTCGCAGAACATCGACAACGCGATCACTGCAATCGACGCCGCTATCGCTGCAATCGGTGCAACTCGTGCCAGCCTGGGTGCTTCGCAAAACCGTCTGACCAGCACCATCCAGAACTTGCAGAACATCACCGAGAACACCACTGCTGCACAAGGTCGCGTACAAGATACCGACTTCGCCGCAGAGACTGCTAACCTGACCAAGCAGCAAACCCTGCAACAGGCTTCGACCTCTGTTCTGGCTCAAGCCAACCAACTGCCTTCCGCTGTACTGAAGCTGCTTCAGTAATTTCGGAATGAGTTTTAGCGGGGGAGTGCGCTTGCGTGCTCTCTCGCTTTTTACGTTATGAGGTGATGAGCATGGACATGAGCGTCAAGCTTAACGTGTCTTATCCGGCTCCCAAGCCAGTCAATACCGTTGCCGACAAGCCGTCGGAAACCAAGCCTCAGACCGTTGATGCTGTTCCTGCCTCGAAAAAGAGTCAGGAGTCAGATGAGACCAAGCTGAAGCTGGCGGTGCAGGAGATCGAGAAGTTCGTTCAGTCGATCAAGCGCAATCTGGAGTTCTCGATCGACGAGCATTCCGGCAAGGTCATCGTCAAGGTGATCGCAAGCGAGACGGGCGAGGTCGTACGACAGATCCCTTCCGCAGAAGCCCTCAAGCTGGCAGACAGCCTCGCCAACGCAAGTCACGTGTTGTTCGACGCCAAAGTCTGATAGCTGGCATGAATAGTGTTTGAAGTTCTTTAGACGCAGGTATTGGTCAAAAGACTGGCAACAACCCAAGGGAGATGCACATGGCAAGTCCAATTTTACCGGGTTCTGGCCTGGGTTCCGGCCTGGACATCGGTGCGATCGTTACTGCGCTGGTCAACGCCGACAAGTCGCCGAAGCAGACGCAGATCGACAATGCGACGAAAACCAACACGCTGAAGATTTCCGGTGTAGGTACGCTGAAGAGTGCGCTGACGGCATTCCAGACCGCGATGACCAATCTGGGCAGCAAGACCAACCCAGCGTTTGCCGGTTACACGGCGACTTCGGGTAATCCAACTGTTCTGGGCGCTACTTCGGATAACACCGCGGTCTCGGGTACTTACAGTGTTGTTGTGAATAATCTGGCCACCGGCTCGAAAGTAGCCAGTGCATCCTTTGCCGGCGGTGCTGCCAGTGCCATTCCGAGTGGTACCCTGAAAATCAGTCAGAATGGCACTGATTACAATGTCACGATCCCGGCCAATGCGACCCTGCAGAGCACTCGTGATGCCATCAACACGGCTCAGGGTGTCAATGGTATCTCTGCCAACATCGTGACGGACAGCACCGGTGCCTCGCGCCTGGTGATCAGTTCGAGCAAGACTGGCGCAGGCTCTGACTTGAGTGTGAGCGGCATTGCCGGTCTGGAAATCGATGGCACCAAAACAATGGGTGCCACTCCGGCGGCGGGTGATTCCGGAGCGGTCAACGGGCTCGCCAAAGATGCATCGCTGACCATCGATGGGCTGACAGTGACCAGCAAGAGCAACACGGTGACCGGCGCCATCAGTGGTTTGTCGTTGAACCTGCTGACTGTCCCGAATCCGCAAGGCACGCCTGTTGTGGTGAGCGTCGACACGAACACCAAAGGTCTGCAGACGTCTGTCCAGGCTTTCGTCGATGCCTACAACACGTTGAAGACCACCATCGACACCCTGTCCAAGGCGACGCCGGATGAAGATGGCAAGCTGACTGTTCAGGCGGCTTTTACCGGTGACTCCCTGCCGCGTTCGCTGATTGCCGATATCCGTAGCCAATTGACCATGCCGAGCGGGACCAGCACCGGTCCGATGGCCTACCTGTCGCAATTGGGCGTGATGACTGACAAGCTCACCGGTAACCTGACATTCGACACCGTTGCATTCAACAAGACCATGTCCACGCCGGGCATGACCGGTCAGGTCCAGCAGATGTTTACGGGTACCAACGACACCAACGGTTTGTTGGCGCGCATGAGCAAGGCGGTGGATCCGTACCTGAAGCCTCCTGCCGGTAGTCTCCCTACCGCCGCGGGCTTGCTTGATCAGCGCATGGCGATCCTGAACAACAACACCAAGAGCCTGACCAGTCAGCAACTGGCGCTCGATCTGCGTGTTGCCAACCTGACCAAGACGTTGACTGCAAAATACAACGCCATGGACTTGCTGGTAGGCCAGATGAAGTCTACGGCGAGCAACATCACGTCGTTCTTCGCCTCGCTCAACGCTCAGCAATCCGCGAAGTAACATGCAAGAGCGACAAAAACCCGGCTACGCTTTCGAGCGTGCGCCGGGTTTTTGTCTTGTGGTCTAAAGTTTTTCGACTCGCTGGCGATACACTGTTCATACGAGTCATTGTGGCAAATGAGGTAGAACATGAATCCGATGTTAGCCCTTCGGCAATACCAGAAAGTAGGCGCGCACGCTCAGACATCTGAAGCGAGCCCTCATCGCCTGGTGCAAATGCTGATGGAAGGCGGCCTGGACCGTATCGCTCAGGCCAAAGGTGCGATCGAGCGCAAGGATATTCCTGCCAAGTGCACGTCGATCAGCAAGGCCATCGGCATCGTCAGCGGACTGCGCGAAGGCCTGGATCTGGAAAATTCCGCGGATACGCTGGCTGATCTGGACGGTCTTTACATCTACATGATGAAGCGTCTCGCCGAGGCGAACATCAGCAGCGATCCGCGCATTCTTGATGAGGTTGCCGGCTTGCTGAGCACCGTCAAGGAAGGCTGGGATGCGATCGCACCTGCGCCCGCTCCGCAGTTCTGAGGAGATCACCATGAGTCTTGTTTTGCAGCGAATTGAAGAAACCCGAGCAGCCTTGGTCGGAGCCCTGGCCGAGCGCAATTGGGAGGCGATCGGTCAACTGGACCTCGATTGCCGTTCCTGCATGGAAGATGTCTTGAGTGAAGCTTCGGTGGACGAGGTCGCGCTGCGCGATAATCTTGAGGAGTTGCTGCATGTCTACAAGCAGCTTCTGGAAGTGGCGATGGGTGAGCGTCAGGCGATAGTCGACGAGATGTCGCAGATCACCCAAGCGCAGAACGCGGCAAAGGTTTACCATCTGTTTGGTTAATTAACCCTCAGTTAATCCAGACATGTGCGCCATAAATTTGACTGTGCACGGTTTTTTGACTTAACTAGTGGCTGTTTTCAGATTTCAGGCGTCTACAGGCACAAGGTGTCCTGCAAGCGTCTCGCTTGCCCCTCATTTTGGGCATTGAGTTGACTAGGGAAGTTGCTATTGCATGTGGCGTGAAACCAAAATTCTGCTGATCGATGACGATAGCGTCCGCCGCCGCGACCTGGCGGTGATCTTAAATTTTCTTGGCGAAGAAAATTTACCCTGCGGAAGCCATGACTGGCAGCAGGCAGTCGGCTCTTTGTCGTCTAGTCGTGAGGTCATTTGCGTACTGATCGGGACGGTCAATGCTCCTGGTGCGCTTTTGGGCTTGCTAAAGACACTCTCAACCTGGGATGAGTTCCTTCCGGTTTTGCTGATGGGCGATAATTCTTCGGTGGACCTGCCCGAAGACCAGCGCCGCCGGGTGCTTTCGACCCTCGAAATGCCACCGAGCTACAGCAAACTGCTGGACTCCCTGCACCGTGCCCAGGTCTATCGCGAGATGTACGACCAGGCCCGCGAGCGCGGCCGTCATCGCGAACCCAACCTGTTCCGCAGCCTGGTCGGCACCAGCCGCGCGATCCAGCATGTGCGTCAGATGATGCAGCAAGTCGCCGACACCGACGCCAGCGTTCTGATCCTCGGCGAGTCCGGTACTGGCAAGGAAGTGGTTGCACGCAACCTGCATTACCACTCCAAGCGCCGCGACGCGCCGTTCGTACCGGTCAACTGCGGGGCGATCCCGGCCGAGTTGCTGGAAAGCGAATTGTTCGGTCACGAGAAGGGCGCCTTCACCGGCGCGATCACCAGCCGTGCCGGCCGCTTCGAGCTGGCCAACGGCGGTACGCTGTTCCTCGACGAAATCGGCGACATGCCGCTGCCGATGCAGGTCAAGCTGCTGCGCGTGCTGCAGGAGCGCACCTTCGAGCGCGTGGGCAGCAACAAGACCCAGAGCGTCGACGTGCGCATCATCGCCGCGACCCACAAGAATCTCGAAAGCATGATCGAGATCGGCACCTTCCGCGAAGACCTCTACTATCGCCTGAACGTGTTCCCGATCGAGATGGCGCCGCTGCGTGAGCGCGTCGAAGACATTCCGTTGCTGATGAACGAGCTGATCTCGCGCATGGAGCACGAGAAGCGCGGTTCGATCCGCTTCAACTCCGCCGCAATCATGTCCTTGTGCCGCCATGGCTGGCCAGGCAACGTCCGCGAACTGGCCAACCTGGTGGAGCGCATGGCGATCATGCACCCGTACGGGGTGATCGGCGTGGTCGAGTTGCCGAAGAAATTCCGCTACGTCGACGACGAAGACGAGCAGATGGTCGACAGCCTGCGCAGCGATCTGGAAGAGCGCGTGGCGATCAACGGCCATACGCCGGACTTCAGCGCCAACGCCCTGTTGCCGCCGGAAGGTCTCGACCTGAAGGACTACCTCGGTGGTCTGGAGCAGGGCCTGATCCAGCAGGCGCTGGACGATGCCAACGGCATCGTGGCGCGTGCGGCCGAGCGTCTGCGCATTCGCCGCACCACGCTGGTGGAGAAGATGCGCAAGTACGGCATGAGCCGTCGTGAAGGTGATGAACAGGCGGATGATTGACGCCTGTTTTTCAACTGCTTCATTTATAAGTGGTTTTTTTTAGGCACGGGTATTGCTACATCCCTCGCAACGTTCCGTTTCACTGACGGTCAGCCAAGCGAGAAAGCACAATGCCCCAAGCCTCCCAGATGTCTTCTGTTCCCGAGTCCTCGGGGCAACTGCCGTCCGTAGAGCAGGCGAGCCGCCAGGGGCTTGAGCAGGCATTCGCCCTGTTCAACCAGATGTCCAGCCAGTTGACCGACTCCTACAGCATGCTCGAAGCCCGGGTCACCGAGCTCAAGGGCGAGCTGGCCGTGGTCAGTGCCCAGCGCATGCAGGAACTGGCGGAAAAAGAACGCCTGGCCAACCGTCTGCAAAACCTCCTCGACCTGTTGCCCGGTGGCGTCATCGTCATCGACGGCCATGGCATTGTGTGCGAGGCCAATCCTGCCGCCATCGAATTGCTCGGTCTGCCGCTGGAAGGCGAGCTGTGGCGCCACGTTATCACCCGTTGCTTCGCGCCCCGTGAAGATGACGGTCACGAAATTTCCTTGAAAAACGGTCGACGCCTGTCGATTGCCACCCGCTCGCTGGATGCCGAGCCGGGGCAGTTGGTGCTGCTCAACGACCTGACTGAAACCCGTCACTTGCAGGATCAGCTGGCGCGCCACGAGCGATTGTCGTCCCTGGGGCGGATGGTCGCGTCGCTGGCTCATCAGATCCGCACACCGTTGTCCGCCGCCTTGCTGTACGCCAGTCACTTGACCGAGCAGGAATTGCCGGTCGCCACTCAGCAGCGTTTTGCCGGTCGCCTCAAGGAGCGTCTGCACGAGCTGGAGCATCAGGTGCGCGACATGCTGGTCTTCGCCCGTGGCGAGCTGCCGCTGACCGATCGTGTCACACCGAATGCCTTGATGCAGTCGTTGCAGGCCGCGGCGCTGACCCATGTGCAGGATCTGCCGATCCGCTGGCAATGCGACAGCCATGCCGGCGAGTTGCTTTGCAATCGCGACACGCTGGTCGGGGCGCTGCTCAATCTGATTGAAAACGCGATTCAGGCGAGTGCCGGTGAGGTGCGTCTGAAGGTGCATTGCTATACCCGCGACAACACCTTGCGTTTGTGTGTCAGCGACAGCGGCAGCGGTATTGATGCGGCAGTGCTGGCGCGGCTGGGCGAGCCGTTTTTCACCACCAAAGTCACCGGGACCGGCCTGGGCCTGACCGTGGTCAAGGCCGTGGCGCGTGCGCATCAGGGAGAATTGCAGCTGCGTTCGCGGGTCGGGCGCGGTACGTGCGCGCAGGTCATCCTGCCGTTGTTTTCTGCTGTTCAGGGAGCTGAGTGAAGGTCATGGGCATCAAGGTTCTGCTGGTCGAAGACGACCGCTCGTTGCGCGAAGCGCTGGCCGATACGCTGCTGCTGGCCGGTCACGACTATCACGCAGTGGGTTCGGCCGAAGAGGCGCTGAGCGCCGTCGAGCGCGAAGCGTTCAGTCTGGTGGTCAGCGACGTCAACATGCCGGGTATGGACGGCCATCAATTGCTCGGCCTGCTGCGCGCGCGACAACCGCAATTGCCGGTGCTGCTGATGACCGCCCATGGTGCGGTCGAGCGCGCAGTCGATGCGATGCGTCAAGGCGCGGCGGATTATCTGGTCAAGCCGTTCGAACCCAAGGCTCTGCTGGATCTGGTGGCGCGTCACGCCTTGGGCAGCCTTGGCGTCAGTGATACCGAAGGCCCGGTCGCGGTCGAGCCCGCCAGTGCTCAATTGCTGGATCTGGCGGCGCGAGTCGCGCGCAGCGATTCCACTGTGCTGATTTCCGGCGAGTCCGGCACCGGCAAGGAAGTGCTGGCGCGCTACATTCACCAGCAATCCCATCGTGCCAGTCAGCCGTTCATTGCGATCAACTGCGCGGCGATCCCCGACAACATGCTCGAAGCCACCCTGTTCGGTCACGAAAAGGGCTCGTTCACTGGCGCCATCGCGGCCCAGGCCGGGAAGTTCGAACAGGCGGACGGCGGCACCATTCTGCTCGATGAAATTTCCGAAATGCCCCTGGGTCTGCAAGCCAAACTGCTGCGCGTGTTGCAAGAGCGGGAAGTGGAGCGGGTCGGTGCACGCAAGCCGATCACCCTCGATATTCGCGTGGTGGCGACCACCAACCGTGATCTGGCCGGTGAAGTGGCGGCGGGGCGGTTCCGTGAGGATCTCTATTACCGTCTTTCGGTATTTCCGTTGGCCTGGCGTCCGTTGCGCGAGCGCACCGCCGATATCCTGCCGCTGGCCGAGCGTCTGTTGGCCAAACACGTCAATAAAATGAAGCATGCGACGGCGAAGTTCTCGCCCGAGGCGCAAGCGTGCCTGATCGGTTATCCGTGGCCGGGCAACGTGCGCGAGCTGGATAACGCGGTCCAGCGGGCCTTGATTCTGCAGCAGGGCGGCTTGATCCAGCCGCAGGATTTCTGTCTCTCCGGGCCTGCGTTATTCGCTCCATTGCCGGCGGCCGTTCCGGCAACGCCGGTCATTCGTGAAGTCGAAATCGAGGCCGATTCGGCCGGTGCGCTGGGCGATGACCTGCGTCGGCGCGAGTTCCAGATGATCATCGACACCCTGCGTACCGAGCGCGGTCGGCGCAAGGAGGCCGCGGAAAAACTCGGCATCAGCCCGCGCACCCTGCGTTACAAACTGGCGCAAATGCGCGATGCGGGCATGGATGTCGAAGGCTACCTGTTCGCCACCTGACCGGTTGCGCAAACGTTTGAAACGGCTTTTCTGAAAGCGGTGCCATGAGCTGGCACCGTTGTTGCTAACACCTGAGTACCCGCCGAGTGAGTGTCAAAAAATTGCGGGCCGCCCAAGAGAGTAGACCATGAGCCAAGGTATTGAATTTAATCGGTTGATGATGGACATGAAGGCCATGCAAATGGACGCCATGTCGAAGCCGAAATCGACTTCCGCTGTCCCGGAAGTGGCAGGCAGCAACTTTTCCGACATGCTCGGTCAAGCCATCAACAAAGTGAACGATACCCAGCAGGCGTCGAGCCAATTGGCCAACGCGTTCGAGATCGGCAAGAGCGGCGTCGATCTGACGGACGTGATGATTGCCTCGCAAAAGGCCAGCGTGTCGTTCCAGGCTCTGACCCAGGTGCGCAACAAGCTGGTTCAGGCTTATCAAGACATCATGCAGATGCCGGTTTAAGGACGAGATTGAGTCATGGCAGAAGCAGTCGCCGATAACGTTCCGGCCAAGGCCACCCCGATAGACGGCAAACCGCCGTTGTTCGGCCTGTCCTTCCTGGAAAACCTCTCCGAGATGACCGTGCTGCGTCAGGTGGGCCTGTTGGTCGGCCTGGCCGCGAGCGTGGCGATTGGCTTTGCCGTGGTGCTGTGGTCGCAGCAACCGGACTACCGGCCTCTGTACGGCAGCCTTGCCGGCATGGACGCCAAGCAGGTCATGGACACCCTGGCCTCCGCCGACATTCCCTACACCGTCGAACCGAATTCCGGCGCCTTGCTGGTCAAGGCCGATGACCTGTCCCGTGCGCGGCTCAAGCTCGCGGCCGCTGGTGTCACTCCCAGCGACGGCAACATCGGTTTCGAAATTCTCGACAAGGAACAGGGTCTGGGCACCAGCCAGTTCATGGAAGCGACCCGTTATCGTCGCGGCCTGGAAGGCGAACTGGCCCGCACCATTTCCAGCCTGAACAACGTCAAGGGCGCGCGCGTTCACCTGGCGATCCCGAAAAGTTCGGTGTTCGTGCGTGATGAACGCAAGCCAAGCGCTTCGGTACTGGTCGAGCTGTACTCCGGTCGTTCGCTGGAGCCAGGCCAGGTCGTCGCCATCATCAACCTGGTGGCCACCTCCGTTCCCGAGCTGAGCAAATCGCAGATCACCGTCGTCGACCAGAAGGGCAACCTGCTGTCGGATCAGGCGGAAAACTCCGAAATGACCATGGCCGGCAAGCAGTTCGACTACAGCCGCCGCATGGAAAGCATGCTCACCCAGCGCGTGCACAACATTCTGCAACCGGTACTGGGCAACGATCGCTACAAGGCTGAAGTCTCGGCTGATGTCGATTTCAGTGCCGTCGAATCGACCGCCGAACAGTTCAACCCGGATCAACCGGCCCTGCGCAGCGAACAGTCGGTCAACGAACAACGCACTGCCAGCAATGGCCCGCAAGGTGTGCCGGGTGCCTTGAGCAACCAGCCACCTTCGCCGGCTTCGGCGCCGCAGACCACCGGTGGCGCAGCCGCCCCGGCGAGCATGGTGCAGCCAGGCCAGCCACTGGTTGATGCCAACGGTCAGCAGATCATGGACCCGGCCACCGGCCAGCCGATGCTCGCGCCGTACCCGGCGGACAAGCGTCAACAATCCACCAAGAACTTCGAACTCGACCGTTCCATCAGCCACACCAAACAGCAGCAGGGTCGCCTGAATCGCCTGTCGGTGTCGGTGGTGGTGGACGATCAGGTCAAGATCAACCCGGCCAACGGCGAAACAACTCGCGCGCCGTGGAGCGCCGACGAATTGGCGCGCTTCACCCGTCTGGTACAGGACGCCGTCGGCTTCGACGCCAGCCGTGGCGACAGCGTCAGCGTGATCAACATGCCGTTCTCCGCCGAGCGCGGCGAAGTGATCGCCGACATTCCGTTCTACTCCCAGCCATGGTTCTGGGACATCGTCAAGCAAGTGCTGGGCGTGTTGTTCATCCTGGTGCTGGTGTTCGGCGTGCTGCGTCCGGTGCTCAACAACATCACCGGTGGCGGCAAAAGCAAGGAGCTGGCCGGTCTGGGCGGCGACATGGAACTCGGTGGCATGGGCGGTCTGGACGGTGAACTGTCCAACGATCGCGTCAGCCTCGGCGGCCCGACCAGCATCCTGCTGCCGAGCCCGAGCGAGGGTTATGACGCTCAGTTGAACGCAATCAAGAGTCTGGTGGCAGAAGACCCGGGTCGTGTGGCCCAGGTCGTGAAAGAGTGGATTAACGCAGATGAGTGATAACCGAGCCGCCGTCGCCAAACTGTCCCGGGTCGATAAAGCCGCGATTCTGCTGCTGTCCCTGGGTTCGACCGATGCCGCACAAGTGCTGCGCCACATGGGCCCCAAAGAGGTCCAGCGAGTCGGCGTGGCCATGGCCCAGATGGGCAACGTCCACCGTGAGCAGGTCGAGCAGGTCATGAGCGAGTTCGTCGACATCGTCGGCGACCAGACCAGCCTGGGCGTCGGCTCCGACGACTACGTGCGCAAAATGCTCACCCAGGCCCTGGGTGAAGACAAGGCCAACGGCCTGATCGACCGCATTCTGCTGGGCGGCAACACCAGTGGCCTCGACAGCCTGAAATGGATGGAGCCGCGCGCCGTTGCCGACGTGATCCGTTACGAACACCCGCAGATCCAGGCGATCGTGGTCGCGTACCTCGATCCGGATCAGGCCGGTGAAGTGCTGGGCAACTTCGACCACAAGGTGCGTCTGGACATTATCCTGCGCGTCTCGTCGTTGAACACCGTGCAGCCGGCCGCGCTGAAAGAATTGAACCAGATCCTCGAGAAGCAGTTCTCCGGCAACTCGAACGCTTCGCGCACCACCCTGGGTGGCATCAAGCGGGCGGCGGACATCATGAACTTCCTCGACAGCTCGATCGAAGGCCAGCTCATGGACTCGATCCGCGAAGTCGACGAAGACCTGTCCGGTCAGATCGAAGACCTCATGTTCGTGTTCAACAACCTGGCCGATGTCGACGACCGCGGGATCCAGGCACTGTTGCGCGAAGTCTCTTCCGACGTGCTGGTGCTGGCCCTCAAGGGTTCGGACGAAGGCGTCAAGGAGAAGATTTTCAAGAACATGTCCAAGCGTGCCGCCGAACTGCTGCGCGACGACCTCGAGGCCAAGGGCCCGGTGCGCGTCAGCGATGTGGAGACCGCGCAGAAGGAAATCCTCACCATCGCCCGCCGTATGGCCGAAGCCGGAGAAATCGTGCTCGGTGGCAAGGGCGGCGAGGAAATGATCTAAGCCCATGGACAAGCATGACGACGATGTGACGGACCTGATCCGTGCCCGGGACGTCCGCGGTTTCGATACCTGGGCCTTGCCCAGCTTCGATCCGCCGGCGCCTGAGCCCGAGCCGGAACCGGAGCCCGAACCGCCGGAAATGGAAGAAGTGCCGCTGGAGGAAGTCCAGCCACTGACCCTCGAAGAGCTCGAAAGCATCCGTCAGGAGGCCTACAACGAGGGCTTCGCCATCGGCGAAAAGGAAGGCTTTCACAGCGCCACCCTCAAGGTGCGTCAGGAAGCCGAAGTGGTCCTGACGGCCAAGGTCGACAGCCTTGAGCAACTGATGGCGCATCTGTTCGAGCCTATTGCCGAGCAAGACACCCAGATCGAAAAATCGCTGGTCGACCTCGTGCAGCACATCGCCAAACAGGTGATTCAGCGCGAACTGGCCATCGACTCGACGCAGATCGAACACGTCATGCGCGACGCGCTCAAGCTGTTGCCGCTGGGCGTGGGCAATGTGCGGCTGTACGTCAATCCGCAGGATTTCGAGCAGGTCAAAGCCCTGCGCGAACGTCATGAGGAAACCTGGCGCATCGTCGAGGACGAAACCCTGCTGCCGGGCGGTTGCCGGGTCGAGACCGACCACAGCCGGATCGACGCCAGTATCGAAACCCGCGTCAGCCAGGTCATGTCCAAGCTGTTCGACCAGTTGCATGAGCAGGCCCTGCACCCGGCCGCGCCGGACCTGAGCCTGGACTTGCCGGAAACGCCGAAACCGGCACCGGTCGCAGAAGAGCCGCTCGCGGACGCCCCCGATGCGCCTTGAACGCACCAGTTTCGCCAAGCGCCTGAGCACCTACGCCGAGGCCACCGAAATCGCCGGTGCGCCGATTCTCGAAGGTCGCCTGCTGCGCATGGTCGGCCTGACGCTCGAAGCCGAAGGCCTGCGCGCCGCCATGGGCACCCGCTGCATGGTGATCAACGACGACACCTATCACCCGTCCCAGGTTGAGGCCGAAGTCATGGGCTTCTCCGGCAGCAAGGTGTTCCTGATGCCGGTCGGCAGCGTGGCCGGCATTGCCCCGGGCGCCCGCGTGGTGCCGCTGGCCGACACCGGTCGCTTGCCTATGGGCATGAGCATGCTCGGTCGCGTGCTGGACGGCGCCGGACGGGCGCTGGACGGCAAGGGCGGCATGAAGGCCGAAGACTGGGTGCCGATGGACGGCCCGACGATCAACCCGCTCAACCGAGACCCGATCAGCGAACCGCTGGACGTCGGCATCCGTAGCATCAACGGATTGTTGACGGTCGGTCGCGGTCAGCGTCTGGGTCTGTTCGCCGGTACCGGTGTCGGTAAATCCGTGCTGCTGGGCATGATGACCCGCTTTACCGAGGCCGACATTATCGTCGTCGGCCTGATCGGTGAGCGGGGTCGAGAAGTTAAAGAGTTCATCGAGCACATCCTCGGTGAAGAAGGCCTCAAGCGCTCCGTGGTGGTGGCGTCGCCGGCGGACGATGCGCCGCTGATGCGTTTGCGCGCGGCGATGTACTGCACGCGGATCGCCGAATATTTCCGCGATAAGGGCAAGAACGTCCTGTTGCTGATGGATTCCCTGACCCGTTTCGCCCAGGCCCAGCGGGAAATCGCCCTGGCCATCGGTGAGCCGCCGGCGACCAAGGGTTATCCGCCGTCGGTATTCGCCAAACTGCCGAAACTGGTGGAACGCGCCGGTAACGCGGAGAAGGGCGGTGGTTCGATCACAGCGTTCTATACCGTGCTGTCCGAGGGCGATGACCAGCAGGACCCGATTGCCGACTCCGCGCGGGGGGTACTCGACGGGCACATCGTGCTGTCCCGGCGGCTGGCCGAGGAAGGGCATTACCCGGCCATCGATATCGAAGCCTCGATCAGCCGGGTGATGCCCGCAGTCGTGGCGCCGGAACACATGCAGCGCGCGCAATACTTCAAGCAGCTGTGGTCGCGCTATCAACAGAGCCGCGACCTGATCAGCGTCGGCGCCTATGTCGCTGGCGGTGACCGCGAGACGGACCTCGCCATCAATCTGCAACCGCAACTGGTCAGATACCTGCGTCAGGGGCTCAACGACAAAATCAGCCTGGGTGAAAGCGAGGCGTACCTCGAAACGATTTTCGCCCCGGCGGCCGGCGGGTAACCGGTCATGGCTCTGAGTCGAGCCGCGCGTCTGGCGCCGGTGGTGGACATGGCCGAGAAGGCCGAGAAAACCGCCGTGCAACGCCTGGGCTACTTTCAGGGGCAGGTGAAAGTCGCCGAGAGCAAACTCGCCGACCTCAACGCCTTTCGTCTGGATTATTCGCAGCAGTGGATCGTGCGCGGCAGCACCGGCGTGACCGGCCAATGGCTGCTGGGTTTTCAGGGCTTCCTGGCGCAACTCGACACCGCCGTCGATCAGCAGCGCCAGAGCCTGCAATGGCACCAGAACAACCTGGACAAGGCCCGTGACGCCTGGCAACAGGCATTCGCCCGGGTCGAGGGCCTGCGCAAACTTGTACAACGTTATCGTGATGAGGCGCAGCGCGCCGAAGACAAGCGCGAACAGAAGCTGCTGGACGAGTTGTCCCAGCGTTTGCCGCGTCATGAGGCGTTTTGACGAGCCGATCTCTGACAGATCCCGACGCTATCGCGCCTTGCCCATGACCCCTCCAAGTGCTACACCTTGTACAGGTTCGTCAATGACAAGGAAGCCAGTACATGTCAGTCGTTACAGAAGTGTCTGCGGATGGGCAAAAGTTGACGATTTCCGTCAAGGGCCGATTCGACTTCGGTCGCCATCAGGAATTTCGCGAGTCCTACGAGCGGCTCACTAAAAAGCCTGACTCCATTGTGGTGGATCTCAAGGATGCCACCTATCTCGACAGTTCGGCCCTGGGCATGTTGCTTCTCTTACGTGATCACGCCGGCGGTGACGACTCGGATGTGCGGGTGGTCAACAGCAATTCGGATGTGCGCAAGATCCTCGCCATCTCCAACTTCGACAAATTGTTCGACATCAGTTGACGGCCATGCAGCCGCTAGAGCCGCTGACGATCCTGATCGCCGAAGACAGCGCCGCCGACCGGCTGTTGTTGTCGACCATCGTCCGTCGTCAGGGGCATGAAGTGCTGACGGCCACTCACGGTGCGGAGGCGGTTGAAGCCTTTATCCGGCAAAAACCGCATCTGGTATTGATGGACGCCATGATGCCGGTGATGGACGGGTTCGAAGCTGCACGCCAGATCAAGAAGCTGGCGGGTGAAAGCCTGGTGCCGATCATCTTCCTCACTTCGCTGACGGAAAGTGAAGCGCTGGCCCGTTGTCTTGAGGCCGGCGGTGACGACTTTCTGGCGAAGCCGTACAACCAGGTGATCCTCGCCGCCAAAATCAAGGCGATGGATCGCTTGCGACGTTTGCAGGCCACGGTTCTTCAACAGCGCGACCTGATCGCAAAACACCACGATTATCTGCTCAACGAGCAGCGGGTCGCCAAGGCCGTGTTCGACAAAGTCGCGCATTCCGGTTGCCTGAGTGCACCGAACATCCGTTACCTGCAATCACCCTATGCGCTGTTCAACGGCGATCTGCTGTTGGCCGCGTACACCCCGGCCGGCGACATGCATGTGTTGCTCGGTGATTTCACCGGTCACGGTTTGCCGGCGGCGGTCGGCGCCATGCCGCTTGCCGAGGTGTTCTATGGCATGACGGCCAAGGGTTACGGCCTGGCCGAGACCCTGCGGGAAATGAACGCCAAGCTCAAGCGCATCCTGCCGGTGGACATGTTCTGCTGCGCGACGCTGTTGTGCCTGAGTTTTCAGCGGCGCTCGGTGGAGGTCTGGAACGGCGGCATGCCCGACGGCTATCTGCATTGTCTCGCCACCGGGGAGCGCACGCCGCTGGCGGCACGCCACCTGCCGCTGGGGGTGCTCAGCCCGCAGACTTTCGATGACCGCACCGAGGTTCACCCGATGGCGGTGGGTGATCGGGTGTTCTTGCTCTCGGACGGGGTCATCGACACCTGCGATGCCAACGATCAGTTGTTTGGTGTCGAGCGCCTGCACCAGGTGTTCGCTGCCAATCGCCAGCCGGATCGGCTGTTCGAGGACATCGAGCAGGCGTTGCAGGACTTTCGCGGTGAGGCCCGGGACGATGTGAGCATGGTCGAAGTCAGCCTGCTGGAGGCCGAGCAGATCAATCCATCGGCGCCGGTGTATTCCGACAGCGGCCAGTCCTGTCCGCTGGACTGGTCAGTGAGCTTCGAATTTCGCGGTGCCACGCTCAAGCGCTTCAATCCGTTGCCTTACCTGTTGCAGTTGCTGCTGGAAGTGCATGGATTGCGGGCGCAGAGTGGCGCGTTGTACAGCGTGCTGGCCGAGCTTTATTCCAATGCGCTGGAGCATGGTGTACTGGGCCTGGACTCGAGCCTCAAGCGCGATGCTTCGGGTTTCGCCCATTATTACGAGCAGCGCAATGCGCGCCTCGAGGCCCTGCAGGACGGTTACGTGCGGGTGCATTTGCAGGTGCGGCCGGAAGGCGAGGGTGGTTGTCTAGTGGTGCGAGTCGAAGACAGCGGCCAGGGATTCGATGTCGCGCGCGTGATGGAGCGGCCGCTCGACGATGTCCGTCTGTCGGGGCGCGGTGTCAGTCTGATCCGGCAATTGGCCCGAAATGCCAGCTGGTCAGACGATGGTCGCAGTGCCCGCGTGGAGTTTTTCTGGGAGGCTCTGGCATAATCCGCGCATTCTTGATCAAGGAGTGAACAAGTGGCTGATACACATGTGGACCACGAAGCGCTGAGCGCGCTGCGGGAAGTGATGGAAGACAGCTATCCGGAACTGCTGGATACCTTCCTCGCCGATTCCGAAAATCGCCTGCGGGAGTTGCAGCAGACTGCCGATGCTGACGCATTGTCTTCCGTTGCGCACAGCTTCAAGGGCAGCAGCAGCAACATGGGCGCGACCCGTCTTGCCGTTCTGTGTCAGGAGTTGGAACAGCATGCCAAAGACAAAAGCCCTTCTGAAATCATCAAACTGGTTGCCGACATCCATAGCGAATTCGCCGATGTGCGGCCCGTTTATGTCGCCGAGCGACAGCGCTCGCTGACGCACTGATTCTGCCGTCGGGCGGTTTTGCAGGTTTCCTGGCGAAACTGGCCCGGCACTTGCAGTCATCTATCCCAACTGTACCTACGATCCCAGTGCAGCGGAGACCGTGCCATGCCTGCAAGCCCCAACATTCTTCTTCAGACCGCCGCCCAGGCCAAGGCGCAAGCTGCCTCGGCCAAATCATCGGCAGTGGCCGCAGAGCCCGGGGACAAGGCCTCCAGCTTCGCTCAGGTGTTCGCCGACCAGGGCGCGAACAAGCCCTCGGTGACCGTCGACAATTCGCTCAAACCTGCCCGTGACAAGGTTGCCGACAACAGCGGCAAGAAAGACCTCGGCAAGGATCAGTCTGCCGCCCCGACGCCGACGGTTGCCGATAGCGGCAAAGCCTTGCCCGCCGACAAACCGGCGACGGCGGCAACGGACGACAGCACTACCGATGACGAAGCGGTTGAAACGCTGCCCACCCCGGTCGCTGATGCTGCTCCGGTGGACCCGGCGCTAATGGCGGCGGTAGAACCGGTCGTCACGGCGCCGGTAGTCGCCACTCCAGTCGTCGATACCGCCGCGAAGCCTGAAACCGACAAGCCAGTCGTGGCGGCATTGCCGGGTATGGTCAAGGATCCGGCGCCGGCCGCTGACCCGGCTTTCGACCCCGAAGCGGATCCGCTGGATTCGCTGCCCGCCGTGCGCATGGCCATGGAGCAGAGTGGTCACATTTCCGCTTCCAGCCAGTCCCAGCCCAAGGCTACTCCTGCCCAGGGTCAGGCCGACGGCGAATTGACCTCGGCGCAGAGCTTCGCTGCCGGTATGGCCAGCATGCTGGATGTGCAGGCTGACAAGGACAGCACCAGTCAGGGCGGCGAGAAGGCGTTCAGCGGTCTGATCGATGACGGCCTGAAAGACCTGAAGACTGCCACCAGCGACACCCGCGTGGATGATTTCGCCAACCGTCTGGCGGCGCTGACTCAGGCAGCCACACCGAAAACCGCCAACGCGGTGCCGGTGAACCAACCGATTGCCATGCACCAGAACGGCTGGACCGAAGAAGTGGTCAACCGGGTCATGTACCTGTCGAGCAACAACCTGAAGGCCGCCGACATCCAATTGCAGCCTGCGGAGCTTGGGCGTCTGGATATCCGGGTGAACATGGTGCCGGACCAGCAGACCCAAGTGACCTTCATGAGCGCGCATCCGAGCGTGCGTGAAGCCCTCGACGGTCAGATGCACCGCCTGCGCGACATGTTCAACCAGCAAGGCATGGGGCAGGTCGACGTCAACGTGTCCGACCAGAATCGTGGTTGGCAGGGCCAGGGCCAGGAACAGGCGCAGCAGGGGCAGAGTCGTCGCACCAGCGCTGCCGGCGGTCGCCTGGATTCGGCTGAAGAAGAGTTGACCCCGACGGCCGTGGCTGAAGCGGCAGCTACTGCCACTCACGTGATCGGCTCCAGCGCCGTCGACTACTACGCCTGATCAAATCAAAAGCCCCTCACCCTAGCCCTCCCGAAACGTCGGACCGCCCGGAGGGAGAGGGAACTGATTGGGGGATGCTTGAGATGCTCGCTAACCTTATTGTTTGGGCTGAATCCAAGTCGACTCGGTGCCTCAGGTCGATATATCACAACAAGACAACTCGATCGGCTCCCTCTCCCTCCGGGAGAGGGCTGGGGTGAGGGTTGCTTTTGACTTCAGCGTTGTCTCCGCTACTACCTACACTTCTGGCATAACACTTGCTCTTGCCTTGCCGTGCGACTGTGAAAACCCGATTAGTGACGGATTATTGGCATGGCGAAGAGCGAAGCTGCAGCAGTAAAAGACCCCGCAACCAAAGGCAAACTCAAGATGATCATTGCGATCGTGCTCGGGTTGCTGCTGGCCATCGGCGCATCTGTGGGGGCGACCTGGTTCTTCATGCACAGTGCCCAGAGCAAGCCCGAGGCGGCGGCCGAAGCGGCCCCGGTCGGCAAGCAGCCGGCGATTTTCGAGCCGATGGCGCCGGCCTTCGTGGCCAACTACAACCAGAACGGCCGTCAGCGCTACATGCAGGTGAGCATCACCATGCTGGCGCGCAATCAGGCGGATCTGGAAGCGCTCAAAGTGCACATGCCGGTGATTCGCAACAACCTGGTGATGCTCTTCTCCGGTCAGGATTTCGCCACGCTGGCGACCCCGGTCGGTCAGGAGATGCTGCGCCAGAAGGCCACAGCCAGCGTCCAGGAAGTGGCGCAGAAAGAGCTGGGCAAAGTGGTGATCGAACAGTTGCTTTTCACTAATTTCGTACTGCAGTAGGAACACGACATGGCCGTGCAGGATCTGCTGTCCCAGGATGAAATCGACGCGCTGTTGCATGGTGTCGACGATGGTCTGGTACAGACCGATAACGCTGCCGAACCCGGCAGTGTCAAAAGCTACGACCTGACCAGCCAGGATCGCATCGTCCGTGGACGCATGCCGACTCTGGAAATGATCAACGAGCGTTTTGCCCGCTACACCCGCATCAGCATGTTCAACATGCTGCGCCGCTCGGCGGACGTTGCCGTCGGTGGCGTACAGGTGATGAAGTTCGGCGAATACGTGCACTCGCTGTACGTGCCGACCAGCCTCAACCTGGTCAAGATCAAACCCCTGCGCGGCACCGCGCTGTTCATCCTCGACGCCAAACTGGTGTTCAAACTGGTGGACAACTTCTTCGGCGGCGACGGCCGTCACGCCAAGATCGAAGGGCGTGAATTCACCCCGACCGAACTGCGCGTGGTGCGCATGGTGCTGGAGCAGGCGTTCGTCGATTTGAAGGAAGCCTGGCAGGCGATCATGGAAGTCAACTTCGAGTACATCAACTCGGAAGTGAACCCGGCGATGGCCAACATCGTCGGCCCGAGCGAAGCGATTGTGGTCTCCACGTTCCACATCGAACTCGACGGCGGTGGCGGCGATCTGCACGTGACCATGCCGTACTCGATGATCGAGCCGGTGCGCGAAATGCTCGACGCCGGTTTCCAGTCGGACCTCGACGACCAGGACGAACGCTGGGTCAATGCCCTGCGCCAGGACGTGCTCGACGTCGACGTGCCGATCGGTGCCACCGTGGCCCGCCGCCAGTTGAAGCTGCGCGACATCCTGCACATGCAGCCGGGTGACGTGATTCCGGTCGAGATGCCGGAAGACATGATCATGCGCGCCAACGGTGTGCCGGCCTTCAAGGTCAAGATGGGCTCGCACAAAGGCAACCTCGCGTTGCAGGTTATCGAGCCGATCGAGCGCCGCTGAAGCGGCGCCCTCACTCCCTGATTCTTTTACCGGTTTTTTGCCCGCCGAGGACAAATGATGAACGACGATATGAACACCCAGGACGATCAGGCACTGGCCGATGAATGGGCTGCCGCCCTGGAAGAAACCGGTGAAGCCGGGCAGGCCGACATCGACGCGCTGCTGGCCGCCGATGCAGGTGCTTCGAGCTCCAACCGTCTGCCGATGGAAGAGTTCGGCAGCGTGCCGAAGAACAACGATCCAGTGACCCTCGACGGTCCGAACCTGGACGTGATTCTCGACATCCCGGTGTCGATCTCGATGGAAGTGGGCAGCACCGACATCAACATCCGCAACCTGCTGCAACTCAACCAGGGTTCGGTGATCGAGCTCGATCGTCTGGCCGGCGAGCCGCTGGACGTGTTGGTCAACGGCACCCTGATCGCTCACGGTGAAGTGGTGGTGGTCAACGAAAAGTTCGGCATCCGTCTGACCGACGTGATCAGCCCGAGCGAACGCATCAAGAAGCTGCGCTGAGTGAAAAAGCTTCTGGGGGCTTTGTTCGGCCTGGCACTGGCGTTGCCGTTCAGCGTGCTGGCGGCCGAGCCGGTGGCGACCACGGCAGCGGCGGCTGCACCGGCCGTCAACAGCGGCGTGGCGGGTCAGCTGACGCAACTGGTGCTGGGTCTGTTGCTGGTGCTGGGGTTGATTTTCTTCCTCGCCTGGCTGTTGCGCCGGGTGCAGCAGGCAGGTCCCGCCGGCAAGGGCCAGGTGATCGAGTTGATCGGTTCCCGCGCGCTCGGGCCGCGTGACCGTCTGATGCTGGTGCAGGTCGGCAACGAGCAGATCCTGCTCGGCCTCAGCCCCGGAACCATCACTGCGCTGCACGTGCTCAAAGAGCCGGTCGAGGTGCCGAGCACCGCCGACAAAGCGACTCCGGAATTTGCCCAGCATCTGTTGAAGATCCTCGGCAAGGATCAGAAGGATAAGAAGTAATGGGTGCGTTGCGCATCGTCTTGACCCTGGCCTTGATGTTGGCCGCGCCGCTGGCATTCGCCGCCGATCCGTTGTCGATCCCGGCGATCACCCTGGGCACCAACGCCGAGGGCGCGCAGGAGTACTCGGTCAGCCTGCAGATCCTGCTGATCATGACGGCGCTGAGCTTCATTCCGGCGGCCGTCATCCTGATGACCAGTTTCACCCGGATCATCATCGTCTTCTCGATCCTGCGTCAGGCCCTCGGCCTGCAGCAGACGCCGTCGAACCAGATCCTCACCGGCATGGCGCTGTTCCTGACGCTGTTCATCATGGCGCCGGTGTTCGATCGCGTGAACAACGATGCCTTGCAGCCGTACCTTGCGGAAAAGCTGACGGCCCAGCAGGCAGTGGAAAAGGCCCAGGTGCCGATCAAGGACTTCATGCTCGCCCAGACCCGCTCCAGCGACCTGGAGCTGTTCATGCGCCTGTCCAAGCGCACCGACATCGCGACGCCGGATCAGGCGCCGCTGACGATTCTGGTGCCGGCATTCGTGACGTCTGAACTGAAGACTGCGTTCCAGATCGGCTTCATGATCTTCATCCCGTTCCTGATCATCGACCTGGTGGTCGCGAGCGTGCTGATGGCGATGGGTATGATGATGCTGTCGCCGCTGATCATCTCGCTGCCGTTCAAGATCATGCTGTTCGTGCTGGTGGATGGCTGGGCGCTGATCATCGGCACCTTGGCCAGCAGTTTCGGAGGTGTATCGCCATGACGCCAGAAGTAGCGGTCGACATCTTTCGCGAGGCCCTGTGGCTGACCACCATGATGGTGGCGATCCTGGTGGTCCCGAGTCTGCTGGTGGGCCTGCTGGTGTCGATGTTCCAGGCCGCCACCCAGATCAACGAACAGACCCTGAGCTTCCTGCCGCGTCTGCTGGTGATGCTGGTGACGCTGATCGTCGCCGGCCCGTGGCTGGTGCAGACGTTCATGGAATACATCACCCAGTTGTACAAAAACATTCCGATGGTCATCGGCTAAGCCATGCAATCGCTGCTTCAGCTGACCGATACCCAGATCAGTACCTGGGTGGCGACGTTCATGCTGCCGCTGTTTCGCGTCGCCTCGATGTTGATGGTGATGCCGGTCTTCGGAACCACGCTGGTGCCCCGGCGGATCCGTCTGTACTTCGCCTTCGCGATCACCGTGGTGATCACGCCCAACCTGCCGCCGATGCCGGCGGTCAGCCCTCTGGACCTCAGCGGTCTGCTGTTGATTGCCGAGCAGATTCTGGTCGGTGCGGTGTTGGGCTTCTCTCTGCAATTGTTCTTTCAGGCCTTCGTGGTGGCGGGGCAGATCGTCGCGATCCAGATGGGCATGGGCTTCGCGTCGATGATCGACCCTACCAACGGCGTGTCGGTGGCGGTGATCGGGCAGTTCTTCACGATGCTGGTGACCTTGCTGTTCCTGTCGATGAACGGGCACCTGGTGGTGTTCGAAGTGCTCACGGAAAGCTTCACCACGCTGCCGGTCGGCGGCGGGCTGATGACCACGCATTACTGGGAGCTGGCCGGCAAGCTCGGCTGGGTGCTGGGCGCCGCCTTGTTGCTGGTGCTGCCGGCGGTCACCGCGCTGCTGGTGGTCAACATCGCCTTTGGCGTGATGACCCGGGCCGCACCGCAGCTCAACATTTTCTCCATCGGCTTTCCGCTGACCCTCGTACTCGGCCTGTTCATCGTCTGGGTCGGGCTGGCGGACATTCTCAATCAGTATCAACCGCTGGCCACCGAGGCCTTGCAGTTTTTACGCGAACTGGCAAAGGCGCGCTGAGTCATGGCTGAGAGCGAAAGCGGTCAGGACAAAACAGAAGACCCCACGGAGAAGCGCAAAAAGGACTCCCGGGAAAAGGGTGAGATTGCGCGTTCCAAGGAGCTCAACACCCTGGCGATCATGCTCGCCGGCTCTGCCGCGCTGCTGATTTTTGGCGGGATGCTGGCGCAGGATTTGATGGACCTGATGCGCCAGAACTTCACGCTGTCGCGGGAAGTGATCATGGATGAGCGCTCCATGGCGACGTTTCTGATGAGCTCCGGATTGCAGGCATTGCTGGCGATTCAGCCGATCATGATCACCCTGTTGCTGGCGGCTTTCCTCGGGCCGATCGCGCTGGGCGGCTGGTTGTTCGCCGCCGGTTCGCTGGCACCCAAGTTCAGCCGGATGAACCCGGCGGCGGGCCTCAAGCGGATGTTCTCGATGAAGGCCGTGGTCGAGTTGCTCAAGGCGCTGGCCAAGTTTCTCATCACGCTGGGTGTAGCGCTGGTGGTACTCAATGCGGACATCGACGATCTGCTGCGCATCGCCCACGAGCCGCTGGACCGGGCGATCATTCACAGCTTGCAACTGGTGGGCTGGAGCTCGCTGTGGCTGGCGTGCGGATTGATCATCATCGCCGCCGTCGACGTGCCCGTGCAGATCTGGGAGAGCATCAAGAAGCTCAAGATGACCAAGCAGGAAGTGCGCGACGAACACAAGGATCAAGAGGGGCGGCCGGAGGTCAAGCAGCGCATTCGCCAGCTCCAGCGCGAGATGTCGCAGCGGCGGATGATGGCGGCGATCCCGGATGCCGACGTGGTCATCACCAACCCGACCCACTACGCCGTGGCGCTCAAGTACGACGCCGAGAAGGGCGGGGCACCGATGCTGCTGGCCAAGGGCAGCGACTTCCTGGCGCTGAAGATCCGCGAAATCGCCGTGGCCAACAACGTCATGCTCCTCGAATCGCCAGCGCTGGCGCGTTCGATCTACTACTCCACGGAGCTGGAAGAAGAAATCCCCGGCGGCCTGTACCTGGCAGTCGCCCAGGTGCTGGCCTACGTCTACCAGATCCGCCAGCACCGCGCGGGCAAGGGCAAGTTCCCGGAACCGCTCAAGGACGACCTGCCGATCCCGCCGGATCTACGGCGCGATTCCTGATGCTGATGAAGTAAAAAAACCGCCATCCGGTTGAATCCGGTGGCGGTTTTTTTATGCCCGATGAGCTGTGTTGTTTGTGAGGTCGCTTTCGCGAGCAGGTCGAACCGTCGCTCCCACATCTGGAATGCATTTCTCTGTGGGAGCGAATTTGCTGGTAAATAAATACGTCCCCTTTTTTACGTCCCCTTTTTTTAGTTTATCGTAAGGTCATCTAGATAGAACCAGCGTAGATGGCCGGTCCCGGGGTCTTGCGCTGCATTGATCTGAAAGTGCGAAATATATCGTCCTGCAGGCGCTTTATATTCAAAATCAAGTGGGATTAGGTCGCCACTGGAGCGATAAGGAAGTTGCTTGGTTTCTATTGTGTTACCGCTGGGGTCAAAGAAAATAATAGTGTGCGGTCTGTGAGCTTGACGAACCTCGAGTTTTATTGTGGTCGCAAGGCCCGCCCAACTAAATTTGACTATCGAGCCGGCAGTAACGCGCAGGGTCTGAAGTCTTGGAGGGGATGGGTCCTCAATTGTTTGGTTATGATGAATACCGTGTGCATCTTTTAATACATTTATAGTCAGGCCGCTATAAAGTGTCACAGGTTTATTTTCATAGAATACCTGTTTCGGAGCGCTTTCAAAGTTTTCATATATTGAAACGGTACTTTTTATTATGTAAGAGCGTTGCGGAAAACTCACCGCTTCAGCTTCAGTTGCAGATCCGTCCAGATTGACTGCACAGGCAATCGTCAGCTCACTTCCATCTTTTAGTGTTTTCAACCACTCAACCGGCGCGAGCACCGACAATCCATCCGGTGAATCATTGGGCTCTCCCGACCTGACGTCTTTGTTGACGGGATCCCCATTCTTGTCAAAGCCTGAACAGGACACCCAGATCGGTTGCCTAGCCTCGAACAGCGGCCATTTTGCTGCGAGAATCCGCGCATCTGTTGTGAGTTCTTGAACCTTCAGTTCTGAACTCGTATTGCTGGCGATATTGGGTGTCGGCAAGCGCGGATCATCCTCGGCGATAGGATGGATGGTCAGCGCCAAATCAGTCGACTCGTCTTCGGGTTTTCCTCCTCGAATCAATTCCCAGCGTAACTTGATGGCTGTCCCGCGCCGTGCCACGAGAAACGCTGGGTCAAGTTTGAAGTTGGCGCGCTTGTTCTGGTTGAGTGTCAGTATTGGAAAGGGTTGTGCGCCAGGTAACGGGTTAACTTCCAGCAACCGAGCCTGGTCACCCGGCAATGCTGACAGGTGCTCGACGCGCACGGTGACTCCGTTTTCGTAGGCCAGCACATCAATGGGGTTGGTCGCCGGTGCCACCAGTGTTGGCGGCTTCAGATTGACCGGGGCTGTCCCTGTCACCGTTGCGGTAGCCATGTTGGAAATCCCCACCAAACCAACTGTGGGCCT
>NZ_JBWKZE010000011.1:0-207340 GCF_059424205.1 Pseudomonas sp. GW456-12-1-14-TSB6 | reverse complement strand
GGACGCTCCGCGTTCCAGCTCTGGAAGGGACGCGGAGCGTCCCGGGCTGCATTCCCACGCAGAGCGTGGGAACGATCATGCAGAAGAAGTTACCAGCGCATCCGGATCCCCAGGCTGCCAATCAACCCGTTCAAGTCGTTGTCGTCCACGTCGCTGCTGTAATCGGCGCTGACGTACAGGCTCACCGTCGGCGTCATTCTCGCCACCAGCCCCAGGCCGACTTCCACCGTCGAGGACTTGCGGCTGCTGCTGATCTTGTCCACCTGATCCAGCGTCACCGTGTTGCCGGTATACACCGTGTGCCACAAGTTCGTGCGCACGTAGGGCTCGACGGGCAAACCGTTCAGGTCATAGCTACCTTTCAAACGCGCACCGACCCGACCGCTCCACGATGAAATGTCGCTGGAAGACGCATTGCCCGAGCCCGCATAGGGCGTGTCGAGGGTGATGCGCTGATTGATCAATTGCGCCTGCGGTTCAACGACCCAGTTTTCCCCCAGACCGATCGGGAATCCGCCTTCCACCGAAAGCGTCATCGCGCTGCCTTCGGTGGCCAGGCGTGCGCCTTGCTCGTTACGGCTGAAACCGCTGACCCGGCCGCCACTGGCCGACAGATCGACGTGCCAGCCTTGTGGGCCAATCAGGCTGTAGTAAGCGCCCAGGCTCTGGCCTTGCAGGTTGAGGGTGTCGGTGGTCGGGTCGGCGAGGGCGCGGCTGGTGATCAGGCCGTTGCCATTGCCCCTGATCTGATTCACACCGCCGATCAGGCCGACTTGCTGGGTGTGGCCGCTGCTGCTTTTCAAGGTCAGCACGGCGGGTCCCTTGAAGTCACCGGTGCCGGGTATGGCGAAGCCCGGGCTGAGGACGTCGGTTTGCGCCTGACGGGACGTCGGACCGTAAAGCTGCTCCCAGGCCGAGGGGGCGAGGTCTTCGGTAATCAGCTTTGTACCGCGCAGGTCCGGCTGTGGGCTGAGCCGTTGCGGGCCCGGAGTCACGACCGTGGCGGGGAGGGTCATGACGGGAATGTCCTGGCGATACCAGGGCGTCGCCTCGTCCGCCACAGGACCCGCCTGCGCCTCCATGGACGAGCACAGCAAGATAGAACTTGAAACAGTGCAGAACGTAACTTTGATCTCTTGTGAGGTGAGTGAGGTTTTCATGGAGTTCTACCTTGCTAGCGCATGTGGTATCTCGCCTTGGCGTCTCTCCTACCCCGAACGAGGGGCGACCGAATGGAGCGTGGCGAACCCGTGGCCGCCCGTTTTGACGAGTAACCTGGGGTTCGCCCCGAGTAGTATTTCCGGGGGTAGTAAGGTAGAGCTAAGAAGACCCCAGCCCTTGCGTCAAGAAATTGGACGATGAGCGGTCGGGTCAAAACGGGTGATGCAAGTTTTTGTTTTTCCGCACTTATCTAAGTTCTTGTTTGTAGAGCTAAACGCTGTGGAAGCCGTGAGGCAGAGATCTTTCGCAACCGACAGTCGGTCTGCGAAACCGGGCCTGGCGACCAATTTCGCATCGTTGCGTATGTAAGGACAGCTGTCAGTATCGCGCTATAAATGCACTTCAACCGCCAGCGGCAAATGATCCGAAAGATGCGTCCACGGTTTGTTGCCGAGGATCTGCGGGTCGTGGCTGCTGGCATTGCGCAGGTAGATCCGATCCAGTCGCAGCAGCGGGAAACGCGCGGGATAAGTCTTGGCCGGGCGGCCGTGATGGCGTTCGAAGGCTTCGTGCAGGTAGTCGCGGCGGGCGAGGGCGACGTTGCCCTGCAACTGCCAGTCATTGAAGTCGCCGGCGATGATCACTGGCGCGTCGTCGGGCAGGGATTCGAGCAACTGACAAAGCAACTGCAACTGCAATTGCCGATGGCTTTCGAGCAGGCTCAGGTGTACGCAGATGGCATGCACTTCGGCATGCCCCGGCACATCCAGTACGCAGTGCAACAGCCCGCGCCGTTCCGGGCCGGTGATCGAGACGTCGAGGTTGCGATATTCGCGGATCGGGTATTTCGACAACAGGGCGTTGCCGTGATGGCCATCGGGATAGACCGCATTGCGGCCGTAGGCAAAGTCACTCCACATGCTGTCGGCGAGGAATTCGTACTGCGAGGTCTGCGGCCATTCGTGGTAGCGGCTGGAATGCCGCTCGTGTTCGCCCACCACTTCCTGCAGAAACACCAGATCGGCTGAGGTGCTGCGCACCGCTTCACGCAGTTCCGGAAGGATGAAACGTCGATTGAGCGCGGTGAAACCCTTGTGCGTGTTGACCGTCAGCACCCGCAGGCGATGGATGGAGGACGGGGTGGAAATCTGCGCGTCGACGACATGACGCTTGGGATCGCTGGACACGTTCACTCCTCTGAATCATGACTGCCTGTTCATGCGACTGATCCGGGCGCGGGCAGTTCACTTTGACTGGCTGCCCGCGCCCGATGGACAGTCAATCGACGAAGACGATCTCGTAGGGCAGGCGCATACGCTCCAGAATTGACTTGGGCAGCAGCGGCGCGATACCGATCGCCGGTTCGCCATTGAGCTGGCTGGCGTAGGCGTGGGTGGCGTGGCTCTTGCGCGCAACGGTCCAGGTGTCGAGGCGCAGCTTGCGTGCGCGATGCCACGGAATCTGTCCCTGATCGCGTTCCGGCCAGTGCCAGGCCCAGACCGGGACATCATGGTAGGTTGCACCGGCCAGTTGTGCAGCCTTCGCGCTGGCCCGACCGACCACTTCATGATCAGCGGTGCCATCTTCGCACCAGGTGCTGAAGACCACATCACCGGGGCGCAGATAGCGGGCGATGAATTCGGTCAATTGAGATTCCTGATCGTGCAGGGCGTTGTCAGTGAAACCACCGCGCACCCATTTCAGGCTGTGCATCGGCAAACCGAGGCGGCGCAGGGCTTCGACGCTTTCCTGCGGACGGAACACGCTCAGGCGTTTTTCCGACCACTGGCGCGAGCCCGGATGACTGGCGCTGCCATCGGTGATCGACAGCAGTTGCAAGGGATGACCGAGGCTGGAAAGCAGTTGCAGCAAACCGCCGCAGGTCACCACTTCATCACCGGGGTGCGGGGCGATGACCACGGCACGGGCGCCGGGTGGCACCAAGGTGTGGGTATTGATGACGGGAATGTTGTCGAGCTGCGGGGCGCTGTTCCAGATCTGCGCCGGCAGGCCGTTTTCGCTGAGGGATAACGGTTTCATGAGTGATACGTCCTTGTTGTGTCACGCCCTCAGTCGTCCGCGCCGTGATGCTGCCAGGCGTGTACGACCCGTGAAGGCTGGTGGATAGCCCTGCAGCGCTCCGAACCCTGGATTGCTGCGCAGCAGAGTATTGCTCAAGACGGGCGGTTCGTCGCGTCACAGATCAATCTGATCCGCTTTTTTTTATTCAGTCTGTGCCAACTGTCGCAGATAGTCGCCAAAACCGCCGCGTGCGCGGCTGTCCAGACGGGCGCTCGTGATGACTTGCGGGCGATGACTCCAGGCGATGCTGGCCCCTGAACGCTCCAGTTGTCGCACCAGCTGCACGTCTTCATCGCAGGACAACGGCTCGAAGCCGCCGGCGCGGACGTAGGCTTGTGCGCTGACACCCAGATTGGCGCCATGGATGTGCCGGTGACCCTCACAGGGCTGGTAATGACCGTGATAACGAATCTGCGCTGCTTCATCGAACCCGTCATGCCAGCGCTCGACCGTCACCGTGCCGCACACGGCATCGGTGCCCAGCCCCAGTTGCGCCACCAGCCAATCCTCCGCTACGCGGCTGTCGGCGTCGGAGCAGGAAATCCAGCGCGCACCGCGCTCAAGCAATTGCTGCGCACCGATGGCCCGCGCCTGGCCGACATTGCGCGCTTTGATGCTCAAAGCTTGCACCGGGTATTGGCTGACGATGTGCGCCGAACGATCGGTGCAACTGTCCAGAACCACCAGAATTTCCACCGGCTCACCCGCCAGCATGGGATGTCCGCCAGCCCGCAGTGCGGCGTGCAGGCAGTCATCGAGCCATTCTTCTTCGTTGTGCGCAGGGATCAGGATGCCAATCATCGCAACCCCTCCAGCGCGGCCACCGAACGCGGTTCGCGGCTCCAGACTTCCAGCAGGAAATCTGCCTCCTGATGCAGGACCAGTCGTGGCATGTGCAGCTGTTCGTGAATCAGGTCATGGACCTGGCGAGCATTGAGCGGGCAGCCATCGATGGGCGGGCGCCAGTGACAGGCCAGCAATTGACCGTCCGCGGCCAATGAATCGCTGATGCGATGGATGACCTCTGTCAGATCCTGCCGGTCCAGGTAGTAGCCGATTTCGCTGAAGACGATCAGGTCGAATTTTTCCTCAGGCCAGTCAACAGGGAGGCGACCCTGCCGCACCTCGGCGTGGTCGAACAGGCTCAGCCGGGTACGCGCCAGATTGGCTGCGGCGGCGCTGGTGTCGCAGCACAACAGCCGATCGCAGCGCTCGGCCAGCGCGGCACTCAGTTCGCCGTTGGCACAACCGGGCTCGAAGATCGCCTTGTAATGCGGGCGGGACAGGGCCGCCAGGGTGACAAGGCGTTTGCGCTGCTCGTACCAGCGCTGGCGGAAGCCCCAGGGGTCGTTATTACCGGCGAACAGGCCTTCGAAATAGCGATCCTCGACACTCATAGAAAGACCACCTCGAACGGTTGCAGCAAACGGTCGATGACATAGGGCGCGAGCACCGGTGGCAGGCCTGCGTCGGGATCGCCTTCCAGCTGACTGGCGAAGGCGTGCACCGCGTGACGCTTGCGCGCGACCTGCGCCGGGCTGAGCAGGATTTTGCGCGCCCGCTCCCAGGGCACGATGGCGTCTTCCGGCGTCGCCCAGTGCCAGGTCCAGACCGGCAGCTCGTGGCAAATCGCACCCACGCGGTACGCTGCTTCGACGCTGGCGCGGCCGACGGCCTCATGGTCGCTGTGGCCGTCTTCGCGCCAGGTGGTGAAGATCACGTCGTCGGGTTGCAGGTAGCGGGTCAAGTAGTCACACAGCATCGACTCGCGCGCGGCGACCTGAGTGTCGGGGAATCCGCCGCGCAGCCATTGCACCTGATGCATGGGCAGGCCAAGGCGACGCAGGGCCTCGGCGGACTCCTGCGGGCGCACCACGCTCAGGCGCTCCACCGGCCAGCGCTCCGAGCCAGGGTGACTGGCGCTGCCATCGGTGACCGAAATCAGTTGCAGGGTGCGGCCCGCCGCTGCGAGCTGTTGCAACAGCCCGCCGCAACCGAGCACTTCATCATCCGGGTGCGGTGCGATCACCACGGCCCGGGATCCCGGCGGAACCAGGTCGAGAATGTCGATGCTCTCCACCGCTGCCAGATGACGCGAGCCCTGCCACTCATGCAAAGAGGTTCCTTCACCGATGATCGGATTGCGCTTCATAGGGCCCAACCCTCGCGTGGTTGCTGCGCAGCCAGTTGGCCCAGTACTGCCAGATCCCGTTCGGCGTGGCTCTGGCGCAGATACACCGGCAGGTCGGCCGCCAGGCGGGCAAAGTGCGGATCCTTGCAGAACGGCCCGGCACCGAGCGCCCGACCTGTCTCGCGAATGACCTGTTCGGCGGCATCTTCGACCACGGCGCGTACACGGCGGGCCAGCAACTCGGCGTTGGCGTGGGGATTGCTGTCGATGTCCAGCGCACTGACGCGCAGCGCTTGAGCTGCGGCGTGCAAGGCGCTGTCGACGGCACCGAGACTGGCCAGCGAATGAGGTTCTTCACGTCGGGCACATTGCTGGCGCAGCTGTTCACCGATTTCCCTCGCGGCGCCGTACCAGCACGCGGCGATCCCGATCCCGCCATGCCAGAAACCCGGACGTTGCAGGTAGTCGCCAGGATCGCCGATCGCCTGGGCCTCGACCTCATCGAACAGCACCTCGACGCTGCCGGTGGCGGCCATGCCGACCGCTTGCCAGCCTTGATCGGTGACGGTCACCCCCGGTTGGTCGAGGGCCACGGCCACCAGTTGCTGACGCTCGTCCTTATCCCACGCTGTCAGCAGGGCATGACTGAGCACCGCCGCCCCGGAACACCAGGCCTTGCGTCCATTCAGCCGCACCATTTGCCCGGAACGGCTGACCCGAACCCGCGCCTGCGGTGGTTCGGCGGCCCACATGCCCCACGTGCTCCCGGGCGTCGGCGAGCCACCGAGCTGCTCGATGATTGCCAACGCATCGGTATGGCCTTCGTAGAGTTTGCACAGCCCCAGATCATGCCCACCGACCTCGGACAGCCGTTGCCAGCGCTCCAGCGTACGACCGCTGCCGGGTAGCGGCAGGCGATCAAGGCCGGCCTCGACCAGTTGCCGCAGACACAGGCCGAGGGCGGCAGTGTCGCGGTAGTCCGGCGCGTGCCGTGAGAGATAGACGGGCAAGTCCATGTCAGTCCTCTTCTTCGCGTTGCAGTTCAAACAGCAGCAGCGAGCGTCCGGTGACCGAGTACTCGTGACCGAACTCAAAACGCTCCTGGCCACGGATTGATGGCTGGTTGGTATCGATCATGCACGTCCAGAAACTGCCTTCAGGCACTTCCGGCAAGGTGAAGTTGACGATGTCGTGATGGGCGTTGACCACCAGCAGCAACGTGGCGTCGCCACCCTTGCGGCGGATCCCGGTTTCCTGGGCGCGACCGTCAAGCAACATGCCCATGCAGCGATTCTGCGCGTCATGCCAGTGTTCGGTGGTCATTTCCGTGGCGTCCGGCGCAAGCCAGGTCACGTCCTTGACGCCGATGTCCTCGTTGTATTCGCCGACCAGGAACCGCCCGCGGCGCAGGATCGGATACGCCAGGCGCAACTTGATCAGGCGTTTGACGAATTTAAGCAGCGCCTTGCCGTCCTCGCTCAGGTCCCAGTTGACCCAGCCGATCTCGCTGTCCTGGCAGTAGGCATTGTTGTTGCCGTCCTGGGTACGAGCGAATTCGTCACCGGCCACCAGCATCGGCGTGCCTTGGGACAGCAGCAGGGTGGCGAAGAAATTGCGCATCTGCCGGTGGCGCAGCGCATTGATTTCCGGATCGTCGGTGGGCCCTTCGACGCCGTGGTTCCAGGACAGGTTGTTGTTGCTGCCGTCCTGATTGTTTTCGTCGTTGGCCTCGTTGTGTTTGTCGTTGTACGACACCAGATCGTTGAGGGTAAAACCGTCGTGAGCAGTGACAAAGTTGACCGACGAATAAGGCCGGCGACCGCGCTGGTTGAACATTTCCCCGGAGGCGGTCATGCGGCTGGCGAAGTCGGCGAGTTGGCCGTCGTCGCCTTTCCAGAAGGCACGCACGGTGTCGCGGAACTTGTCGTTCCACTCGACCCAGCCCGGCGGGAAATTGCCGACCTGATAACCGCCGGGGCCACAGTCCCAGGGCTCGGCGATCATTTTCACCTGACGCAGCACCGGATCCTGGCGGCAGGCCACGAGGAAACTGTGGCGTTCGTCGAAACCGTCGTGATAGCGACCGAGGATGGTCGCCAGGTCGAAGCGGAAGCCGTCGACGTGCATTTCACTGGCCCAGTAGCGCAGCGAGTCGGTGACCATTTGCAGCACGCACGGATGGCTCAGATCCAGGGTGTTGCCGGTGCCGGAATCGTTGATGTAGAAGCGCTTGTCGTCCGGCATCAAACGGTAGTACGAGGCGTTGTCGATCCCGCGCATCGACAGGGTCGGGCCTTGCTCGTTGCCTTCGGCGGTGTGGTTGTAGACCACGTCGAGAATCACTTCGAGATTGGCGTCGTGCAGGTGCGCGACCATTTCCTTGAACTCGGCAATCTTGCCGCTGGCCAGATAGCGCGGATCCGGGGCGAAGAACGCGATGCTGTTGTAGCCCCAGTAATTGGTCATGCCCTTGTGCAGCAAGTGCTGGTCATTGACGAAGGCATGGATCGGCAACAGTTCGACGGTCGACACCCCGAGTTTGCGGATGTGCTCCAGCACATCGTCGACCATCAACCCGGCAAACGTGCCGCGCACATTCTCCGGCACCGAAGGGTGGCGCATGCTGATACCGCGCACGTGGGTCTCGTAAATGATGGTCTTGTCCCACGGCACGCTGACGCGCTGGTCGTGGCCCCAGGTGTGGGCCGGGTCGATGACCTTGCACTTGGGAACGAAAGGCGCGCTGTCGCGCTCGTCGAAACTGAGGTCGGCGTCCGGGTGGCCGATGGTGTAGCCGAACAGCGCCTCGGACCATTTCAACTCGCCCACCAATTGCTTGGCATAGGGGTCGATCAGCAACTTGTTGTGGTTGAAGCGGTGGCCGTTGGCCGGGTCGTACGGTCCGTAGACCCGGTAACCGTAAATCAGTCCCGGATGCGCATCGGGCAGGTAGCCGTGGTAGATCTCGTCGGTGTACTCCGGTAGCTCGATGCGTTCGAGCTCAACTTCGCCGGCATCGTCGAAAATGCACAGCTCGACCCGGGTGGCGTTGGCGGAAAACAGCGCAAAATTCACCCCCAGACCATCCCAGGTCGCGCCGAGCGGGAAGGGCAGGCCTTCACGGATGCGCGAGGGTTCGGCGTGCGCGGCGGGCTCGGCTTTCTTTGGACGGGTCATAGGTGCTCCTGCAATAAAATCGGGGATGGGCATTTTTCGAGGACGAGTGCGCCCTCGGTGGCGGGCGAACCCGCCACACGGTTATTCAAATCAATGGTTTTGGACGTGTCAGACCGCAGGCGGCTTGCGCGGCGCGCGGGGCTTTTTCTCGGTGGCTTTTTCGCCCGGGGGAATCACTTTCGCGGCACTGGCAGGCTTGGCCTTGGCCGTCGTGGCCTTGGGTTTGGCAGCGGGTGCCTTGCCATCGACTGCTTTGCTGGTGGCGGTCTTGCCGGCGGTTTTACTGCCGGCAGCCTTGGGCGATTTTTTCGGTGCCAGCGCCTCGGCTTCGGCGAGCTTGCGCGCCATCTCCCAGTGGCGGGCTTCCTGGCCCTCGGGTTTTCCTTCGGATTCCCAGATCTGATAGGCGAATTCGCGGATGCGTTTATCGTCGGTACTCATCGCAATGCTCCTGAACTGAACTCATGCTGCTAGACGTGTTGGATAAGCAGATTGACCGGGAAATCCCCCAGCGCGGCGCTGACCTGCAGCTCCCTGTTTTTTGTGACTGCGGTGCTCGAAAAAAGTCCCTTCGGATTTTCGTCAGAGGCGTCGAACGGTAAAACCACCCGTGTATCGCCCCAGCGCAGCGCATCGACCATGGGTAGGGCACTGTTTTCCAGCAGTGTTGCGCAACGGATCGGCACGATCACGATGATCCGTCGCTCCCCATGCTCGCGGGCAAACGCGAGCACGTTGTGCGCCTGGCTGCCCAGCACCTCGAGGGCCTGGTACGAACCCTGGCGAAACAACTCGGTGTGGTCGGCGCGCAGGCGCAGCACCTCGGCGATCAAAGCTTGCTTGATTCGCCCGTCGCGCCAGTTCACCAACAGTTCCTGGACCGGTCCCGGTGCCTCCAGCGCCTGTTGCCTGGCGACGTAGTCCACTGGCCGGCGGTTGTCCGGGTCGACCATGCTGAAGTCCCAGAACTCGTTGCCTTGATACAAGTCCGGCACTCCCGGCACCGTCATGCGCAGCAAGGTTTGCGCCAGACCGTTGAGGGCGCCGGCGGCGGCGATGTTGTTGACGGTCTTGGCCAGCGCTCCGCGCAGCAGTTCGCCTTCAGGAGCCAGCAGCAGTTGTTCGGTGAACGCCTGGGCTGCGTTTTCGTAGGCTTCGTTCGGCGCGCTCCAGCTGCTTTGCAGCTTGGCTTCGCGCAGGGCTTTCTGCTGCCACTGCCAGACACGTTTGGCGTAGTCGGCGAAACCGGCCTGATCGTCGTCACGCAATTCCAGCGGCCAACTGCCGAGCAGCGCCTGATAAAGGATCAGTTCGTCCGCAGACGACGGCAGCTGATCGTCATTGCGCAGCGGACGGGCGAGGGCGCGCCACAGCTCGATCTGTTCGGCGTACCAATTGCTGCGCTCGCTGAGCACGGCCAGCCGCGCGCGGGTGTCTTCCCCGCGTTTGTGGTCGTGGGTGGCGGTGGCCAACAGATTGTCGGGAAAACTCTCCAGACGTTGCAGGTTCACCGCGTGAAAGTCGCTGACCGGCGCACTGAACTGTTCGGTGTTGTAGCCGACGTCATTGCGCGACAGCAGCACCGCCGAGCGATACAGCGCGGTGTCTTCCACCGCTTTGGCGGCGGCCGGCGAAGTGAGCTGTTGAAAGCGCACGCAGGCATGGCGCAGGATTTTGCGCGAGCGCCCACGGGGTTTGCGCCGCCATGGCTGACCACCGAGCCAACCGGCTACGGAGTCCAGCACTGGCCAATCGGCTTCGCTCAATGTCTGCCGTGCACCGTCCATGGCCTGCTGGAAAAACACCTCGTCCCGGGCCGAGCGGCCCATCGGGGTGATGTAGGTGCGATAGACCGGGAAGTGCACGATCAGCGCCTGCAACACCCGGCGGATCGAGCCGAGCGTAAGGTCGCGGGTCATCAGGTCGTCGCGTGCCACTTGCAGCAGGGCCTGGGCGACGCTTTCGCAATCGCTGGCCAGCGAGCCGTTGAGGATCTGCTGGCGCGCCAGTTGGGCTTCTTCGATGAACGCGGCGGGGCGCTCGGTACGGCGTTGCCACAAGTCACCGAGCACATGTTCGCCGTCCGGGTCGTGTTGCAGCAGTGACAGCTGGTTCATGAATTCGTAACCGGTGCTGCCGTCCACGGCCCAGTCGGTGGGCAGGGTTTCGCCGTCGCCGAGAATCTTCTCGACGTAGATCGGCAAGTGTCGGCCCGGTGCCAGGTGGTTGAGGCGGCGGCGCAGTTTGCGGCAGTAACTGCGCGGGTCGGCGAGGCCGTCGATGTGGTCGATGCGCAGGCCGTCGATCAGGCCTTCGCCGATCAACTGGAAGATCTTGCCGTGGGTCGCTTCAAACACCGCCGGACGCTCGACCCGCAAACCGCCGAGTTCGTTGATGTCGAAGAAACGCCGCCAGTTGATGTCATCCGCCGCGGTGCGCCAGCTCGCCAGGCGATAGCTTTGCCGCTCCAGCAATTGATGCAGGCGCTGAAAACCTTCTTCGGTCTTCGAATCGTAGTGCGTCAGGTTGCGCTCAATTGCTTGTAGAACGTCGGGGTCGCTGGCCAGTTGCTGAAGTTCTTCCTTGAGCGGGAGGGCCAGCGAGCGGGCGTCGGTCTGATAACTGAGCGCGCTGAAGCGGTCGGCGAGGGCTTTGAGCGCTTCGTTCGAGGTGTCATCGGCTTTGAGCAGTTCGCCGTAATCGCCGGGGCAGATCGGGAAGTGATGCTCGTAATGCTCGACGTGGAAGGTGCCGCTCTCGGCGCTGAACACCAGCGGCAGGGTCGCGTCCTGCAACGCGACGCCATAGTCACTGCCGAGAAACGGCAACAGCAACTGGCCTTCCATCAATGGGTCGGGCGAGTGCCACTGAATGTCGAAGAACTCGCCGTAGGGGCTGAGCCGTCCCCATTCGAGCAGGTCTAGCCACCACGGGTTGTCCCCGCCACCGACTGCCATGTGATTGGAGACGATGTCGAGGATCAGCCCCATACCGTGCTCGCGCAGGCTGGCGACCAGACGACGCAAGGCTGGCTCGCCGCCAAGTTCCGGATTGACCCGGGTCGGGTCGACCACGTCGTAACCATGCATGGAGCCGGCGCGCGCGGCCAGCAGCGGCGAGGCATAAATGTGGCTGATGCCGAGTCGGGCGAAATACGGCACCAGCGGTACCGCCTGATCGAGGGTAAAACCGCGATGAAATTGCAGGCGGACCGTGGCGCGCAGTGTCGGGATAGGCAATGCACTCATTGGTCACGCTCGGCTGCCTGAAGGCGGGCACACGCCAATAGTTCCAGGCGTCTTGCGGCGTCGACACCGTCGAGCAGCGTCTCACTGGTGGCCGGCAAGCGGCGTGACCAGTTCGGGTGGGTGTCGATGGTGCCGGGCAGGTTGGCCTGTTCGTCGAGCCCCAGCGCATCTTCCAGCGGCAGCAATACAAGCGGCGCGCGGGTGTGGCCGAGGAAACGCACAGCGGCGTCGACCACCTGATCGGCCTCGTGGGATTCCTCGCGAAAGTTCTGCGGGTCCTGGCTCAAGGCACTGCGCAGGCCTTCACGCTCGCGTTCGCGGTAACGGCGCCAGTCGATTTCGCCGTTGGCATCGACCAGCCCGAGCCGCGCGTTCCAGTCGATGTCGCGGCCATGCCACCAGCCGTTGAGCGTCGGCAGATCGTGGGTGCTGGTGGTGGCGAGGGCGTTGTCCGGCCAGTCGAGGATCGGTTTGAAATGGGTGTTGTCCTGTTCGAACAACAGCACGCGCATGCCGAGCATGGCGCGGGCGATCAGTTTTTCCCGCAGGCCATCAGGCACGGTGCCGAGGTCTTCACCGAGCACGATCGCTTGATGACGATGGGATTCGAGGGTCAGCAGACGCAGCAAGTCGTCCACCGGGTAATACAGGTACGCACCGTCTGCCGGGGCGGAACCGTTGGGGATGACCCATAACCGTTGCAGGCCCATGACATGGTCGATGCGCAGCCCGCCGGCGTGGGCGAAGTTGGCGCGCAGCATCTCGATAAACGCGCGAAAACCGTTGCGCACCAGGCCTTCCGGGGAAAACGCGGAAATCCCCCAGCCCTGTCCGGAGCGATTGAGAATGTCCGGAGGCGCACCGACGGTCAGCGAGGCGAGCAGTTCGTCCTGAAAACTCCAGGCCTGGCTGCCGGCGCCGTCGGCACCCACCGCCAGGTCGGCGATCAGGCCGATGCCCATGCCGGCGCTGCGGGCGGCGGTCTGGGCACGTTCCAGGCAGCGGTGAATCAACCATTGGCAGAACGCGAAGTAACTGATGCGCTCGGCGTATTCCTCGGCAAACGCGCCGAGCGCTGCGCCGCGCGGGTCGTGCCAGTGTTCCGGCCATTCGCGCCAGTCGAGGCTCTCGCCACGGGCGGCGCGCATTTCCTGGATGGCTTCGAAGCGGCAGTGGTTTTCCAGCGCTTCGCCGCCCGCATCGCGGAAGCTGGAGAAGTCGGCGTGCAACGGGTGTTCGCCGCTGATGAAACCGTCGTACAAGGCTTGCAGCAGTTTCAGTTTGGCCACGGCGGCTTTCGGCCAGTCGATCAGTTTCAGGTTTTCCAGTTGCTTGAACTGATCGGTCAGGCCGGCGGCGTCAATCGCATCGCGCAGCGCGCGCTCGCCGAGTATGGCCCCCGGTGCGGCATACAGCGGATTGAGAAACAGCCGACTGGACGGCGAGTAAGGGCTGTAGCGCCCGGTGTCGGCGCTGAACATCGCGTGCAGCGGGCTGATCGCCAAGGCATCGGCGCCGCGTTCGCCGGCCACCCGGGCCAGTTCTTCCAAAGCCTGGGTGTCGCCGAAACCGCCATCGCCGGGGCGGCGCAGGCCATAAAGCTGCACGCTCAGGCCCCACGCGCGCGGGATCGGGCTGTCCACCGCGTCACCCACGCTGAAGCAGCGTTCCGGTGCCACGGCCAGGGTGAATTGCTGATCGGCGATGTGCACTTGCTGATAGCCGACCGGAATCTCTCCGGGCAGTATCGACTCCGCATCAAGCCGCAGGCTCAAGCGCGAGCCATCCTCAAGGTGAATCTCACAAGGGGTTTCTGGTTCGAAATAGCGGGCCAGATCCACGCCCACGCCGACATCGGCAGTGAGCAATGGCGGCAGTTGGCGATTTTCCTGTGCCTGTTGCAGTTCAAGCAGGCTGGCGTCGATTTCCTGGGCGGTGCTGGCGGGGTGGCCGAGACCGATCAGCACATTGCGAAGCACGGCCGGGGCGACTTTTTGGGCTCGCCCGTTGGCGTCGATCCAGTCGACGGCAAGGCCGGCTCGGCTGGCGAGAATTTCCAGTTGCGCATCGCTCATAGGCGCTCTCCATCCAAGGGGGGCAAAGGGGTTGCGGCCGTGAGGCTGACGAGCGCGCAATACGGGGGCAGAAGGCCCTTATCCGACATCTCGGCAGCGGGGGGCTGTTGAAACAGCCACACCGCGCCGGTCCGTGGAGGGTTGACCACCGCCGTCCCGCTGAGGTTCAGGTCGATTCGCAACTCACTGCCATCGCCCAGTCGCCAGCGTGCGCTGACCGCACCACGGCCTAACATCTGCGCGCCAAGGGCCTGGGTGCCGGACAGGTTCGGGATGATGTAGCGGTGACGCAATTGCAGCAGGTGACGATAGAGCTCATTCGTTGCCTGCTGGCGCGGTGTGCCATTACCGGACCGCGTTGGCCGCGAGGCGTGGAAGGTCGATTCGGCGTTGGGGTCGGGTATCCGTTCGCGCTTATGCGGGTCGGTGAACGCACTGAATGCAGCGAACTCGTTGCGACGGCCTTCTCGTACCTGTTTCGCCAGTTCGCCGTGGTGGCTGGTGAAGAACAGAAACGGTTGCTCGGCGGCATATTCATCGCCCATGAACATCAGCGGAATCATCGGCGACAGCAACAGCAGCACCGTCGCCGCCTCAAGCGCGCGCGGATCGGCCAACTGATGCAGGCGCTCGCCGAAGGCACGGTTGCCGATCTGGTCATGGTTTTGCAGGAACAGTACGAAGGCAGTGGACGGCAGATGCTCGCTGGGCTCGCCCCGTGGTTCGCCGTGGCGGGTGATATGCCCCTGAAACACGAAGCCCTGGCTCAGGCAGCGGGCCAGTTGTTCGGTCGGTTGCAGAGCGTAGTCGGCGTAGTAGGCATCGGTTTCGCCCGTCAACAACACATGCAAAGCGTTATGGCCGTCGTCATTCCATTGGGCGTCGTAATTTTCTTCCAGCAGGCTCGATTGGTTGAGTTCGTTCTCGACGGTCAACCATACATGACGGGCAGGGTCGACCTGCTGGCGGACACGCTGCGCCAGTTCGGGCAGGAAGTCCTGACTTTCTATTGCATGAACGGCATCCAGGCGCAAACCGTCGAAACGGTATTCCAGCAGCCACATCAGTGCGTTTTCGACGAAGAAGTCCCGCACTTCGCGACGGCGAAAGTCGATGGCCGCGCCCCACGGGGTGTGTTTGTCTTCGCGGAAAAAGCCCTTGGCGTAGCGATGCAGGTAGTTGCCGTCCGGACCGAAATGGTTGTAGACCACGTCGAGAATCACCGCCAGACCGTGGCCATGGGCGCTGTCGATCAGATGCTTGAGTTGTTCCGGAGTGCCATAGGAGGCTTGTGGCGCAAAATGCAGTACGCCGTCATACCCCCAGTTGCGATAGCCGGGGAATTGTGCGATCGGCATCAGTTCGATAGCGGTGATGCCCAGCGCGGCCAATCGGGCCAGATCCTTTTCGACCTCGTCGAATCCGCCTAGCGCACCCACATGCAACTCGTAGATCACCGCTTCATTCCACGGCCGACCTCGCCACGTTACGTGCTGCCATGGATAGGCGTGGGGATCGACCACCACGCTGTGACGGTCGATATCACCGTCCTGCGCCCTGGAGGCCGGGTCGGGCACCTCCAGTTCGCCGTCGATGTTGAAACGGTAGCGGCTGCCGGCAGGGCAGCGGGTCTTGATGACAAACCAGCCATCGCCCTGGGGCAGCATGGGCAGCGACTGGCCGTTGCCCAGCTCGACGCTGACGTAAAACGCATCCGGCGCCCACAGCGCAAATTGTGTGTGGTCGGCATCCAGCATGATCGCGCCGTGGGGCCAGCTTTCAGGTGTCCGTGACGGCATTGTTGTAAAGCTCCCTGGTTATTTGTGGTGCGTTTTTCCCAGCGACTTGGCCACCAGTTGTTCGTAGAGTTCGGCGTAGGGTTCGACCGCCTTGCACCAGTTGAATGGCGCGGCCATTGCCCGGCAGCGCATGGCGTTGAGCAGTTCGGGAAAGGCAAATACCTTGAACGCGCGGCTCAGGGCTTCGCGGTAGCTGTCGGCGGTCGATTCGTTGAACAGGAAACCGGTAACACCGTTTTCGATGGTGTCGGCCAGCCCGCCAGTGTTGCGCGCCACTGGCAGCGAACCGAAACGCTGGGCGTACATCTGACTCAGACCGCACGGCTCATAACGCGACGGCATCAGCAGGAAATCGCTGCCGGCGAACATCCGCCGGGCGTCGGTTTCGTTGAAGCCGATGCGCACGCCGATCTGGCCGGGGAAGCGCAGCGCCAGTTCGCGCATGGCTTGTTCTTCTTCCGGCTCGCCACGGCCGATGATTGCGATCTGGCCACCGTTCTGCACGATGTATTCCGACACCGCCTCGGTCAGGTCGAGGCCTTTTTGATAGACCAGCCGCGAGACCACGGCAAACAGCGGGCCTTCCGATTGTTCCAGGCCAAACAGTTCGCGAACGTGGGCGGCGTTGACCGCTTTGCCTTCCCAGTCGCCGATGGCGAACGGTGCGAACAGGTGCGGGTCGGTGGCGGCGTCCCAGCTTTCATCGATGCCGTTGGGGATGCCGCTGAGCAAACCTTGCTGGGTCTTGGCGGCGAGAAAACCGTCGAGACCGCAGCCGAAATCCGGTGTGGTGATTTCCTGCGCGTAGGTAGCGCTGACCGTGGTGATATGGCTCGAATAGGCCATGCCGGCCTTGAGGAACGACATTTTGCCGTAGAACTCCATGCCTTCCTGTTGCAGGGCATGGGCGGGAATCCCGAGTTCGGGGCATGAGCCCAGGCTGGTCACGCCTTGATAGGCCAGGTTGTGAATGGTGAACAGGGTCGGCGTGCGTTGCCCGCGCCAGTGCATATAGGCAGGCGCGAGACCGGCCGGCCAGTCGTGGGCGTGCACCAGATCCGGGCACCAGTGGATTTGCGCGAGGTTGGCGGCGATATCGGCTGCGGCCAGACCCAGACGAGCGAAGCGAATGTGGTTGTCCGGCCAGTCGCGACCATTGTTGGCGCCGTACGGGCCACCGTCACGGGCGTAGAGTTCAGGGCAGATCAAGACATAAATGACCAGACCGTCGGGCATGTCCATGCGCCCGATCTTGCAGGGTGGCAGTGCAGCGTGGCCACCCAGTTCACCGATGATGTGAATCGGATTTTCGCTGTTCATGACCTGCGGGTAACCCGGGATCAACACCCGCACGTCATGCAGATGTGCCATCGCGCGGGGCAGGGCGGCAGAAACGTCTCCCAGACCGCCGGTTTTCACCAGATCGGCGATTTCCGAGGTCACGAACAACACTTTTTTCTTGTTGGGGTTCTGACTGGCTATCGGCGTCAGTGTCTTGGTGATCGGGACGCTGATCGATCGGCTGCCGGGAACGCTTAAAGTGCTCGATTCACCCATCGGCTGATGAGCCCGTTCTCCCTGAATTTCCAATGCCGCACTGATCATATGAATCTCCCGTCTTTTTGATCTGATTCTTGTCTTGAACATGCGATGTCCATGGCCAGGTCCTGTGGCCGGGCGCAAACACGCCACGCATGAGTGAGCAAAACGCTACCCGACACGTGCAAGCAGAATGGGTGAGGGGGCCATTGCAAGACTTGAACCAGTCGCTTTGGCCCTGCCTATCAGATGACCCGCCGCGATCTGCAAAAGTTTCGACGAATTTTTGACTTTGTGACTGGCCGGTTTTACCCCGCGAAAACCAGTCTAGGCCAGATCCTAGAGCGGGCCAGGGCTAGCGGATGAATTGTTCGACAATCTGTTGCAGGCTCACGAAATCCGTGGCTTCGGGAGGGGAGGCGCCCCGACGAAGTGCATGTCTGGCGGGTTCGGTGACGCAAAATGGTGACCGGCCAGTCACGATTTCGGGCGCCGGGAAAGTGCGGGCGCACTGTTGCGGTGCGGACAGTTGTGTTGGCGGGCAGACAGTGGGTGCTGCTTCGCGGGCAGGGATTGCCCGCGAAGACGAGATGACTCAGTTGAGCAGGCGGATAGGTTCCCCGGCTGACCACCCTTGAATGTCTTCGATCATCTGCGAAAAGAACAACTCATAGTTCTGGCGGCTGACGTAGCCGACATGAGGCGTGGCCAGCACATTGTCGAGGGTGCGAAACGGGTGCAGTGCCGGCAGCGGTTCCTGATCGAACACGTCAAGGGCCGCACCGCCGATACGCTGTTTCTGCAAAGCCTTGATCAGCGCCGCTTCGTCGACAATCGGCCCGCGCGCCGTGTTGACCAGCAGGGCGGTCGGCTTCATCCAGTCCAGCGCCTGGGCATCGACCAGGCCCCGGCTGCGATCGCTGAGCACCAGGTGCACCGACAGCACGTCAGCCTGTTCGAACAATTGCTGCTTGCTGACATAGGTGACGCCAGCCTGTTCGGCGCGTTCGGCGGTGAGGTTTTCGCTCCAGGCGATGACGCGCATGCCGAACGCCTGACCGAACTGCGCCACCCGCTGGCCGATGCTGCCGAGCCCGAGGATGCCCAGGGTCTTGCCGTGCAGGTCGCCGCCCAGACCTTGCTGCCACTGGCCGGCGCGCAGGGCGTTGGCCTCGTTCAGCAGATTGCGGCTGGCGGCCATGATCAGCGCCCAGGTCAGTTCCGGCGCTGCGTGTTTGTAGCTGTCGGTGCCGCAGACCTTGATCCCGAGGCGGGCCGCGGCCGGCATATCCAGCGCCGCGTTACGCATGCCGCCGGTGACCAGCAGCTTCAGGTTCGGCAAGCGTTTGAGCAGGTCTTCGTCGAAGCGTGTGCGTTCGCGCATCACGCAGATCACTTCGAACCGGCCCAGACGTTCGGCCAGCGTGGCGTTGTCCGCCGGGTACTCATGGACGAAGGTGACTTCGCCGAGACTGTCGAGCACCGACCAGTCGACTACGCCCCGCGCGACGTCCTGCCAGTCATCGATCACCGCAATCTGCACCGCCATCAGCGTTACCTCTTCAACGAACGGGATTGGTTTTGTCCAGCCAGCCCAGCAGCGCCTCGTGGAACTTCGCCGGCTCTTCCATCTGCGGGGCGTGGCCCATGCCGGGGAATTCCACCAGCGTGGACTGAGGAATCAGTTTCGCCACCTGCTTGCCCAGCACCTCGTAGTGACCGATTTTCGCCTTCACTTCCGGCGGCGCAATGTCCTTGCCGATGGCCGTGGTGTCGGAAATGCCGATCAGCAGCAGGGTCGGCATCTTCAGGTCCTTGAACTCGTAGTACACCGGCTGGGTGAAGATCATGTCGTAGATCAGCGCCGAGTTCCATGCGACCTGAGTCTTGCCCGGACCGTTGCTCAGGCCGGCGAGCATGTCCACCCAGCGGTCGAATTCGGGTTTCCAGCGGCCGTCGTAATAGGTCGTGCGTTCATAGTCGCGAATGCCCTGGGCGGTGACTTTCAGTTCGCGCTGATACCACTGATCGACGCTGCGGTAAGGCACGCCAAGGGCTTTCCAGTCTTCCAGGCCGATCGGGTTGACCAATGCCAGTTGCTCGACCTGATCCGGGTATTGCAGCGCGAAACGGGTGGCGAGCATGCCGCCGGTGGAGTGGCCGAACAGGGTGGCCTTCTGGATGCCCAGCGCCTTGAGCAATTGCTGGGTGTTGGCCGCCAATTGCTGGAAGGTGTACTGGTAGTGATCGGGTTTGCTGGAGGTGCAGAAACCGATCTGATCCGGGGCAACCACCCGGTAGCCGGCTTCGCTCAGGGCCTTGATCGAACTGTCCCAGGTCGCGCCGCAGAAATTCTTGCCGTGCATCAGCACCACGGTGCGCCCATTGGCCTTGCCGTGGGCGGCGACGTCCATGTAACCCATCTGCAGCGACTTGCCCTGAGACTGAAAGGCAAAGTGCTTGAGGGTGTAGGGATACTCGAAACCCTGCAATTGCGGGCCGTATTGCGGGCCTTCGGCGTGAGCGAGCAGGGGCAGGGCGGCGGTCAGCAGCAGGCCGGGCAGCCAGCGGGTCAGCGATACGGACATAGGACAACTCCACAAGAAATCGGCCGATGCTGGAACGGCCGGATTAGGGCGACGTTAAACACAGGCAATCCCCGGGCCCGATCGTTCAACCGAGCCAGCCGAGGGTGAGCATCGCCAGCACCCCGTAGCGGGCGCCTTTGGCGAGGGTGACGATCAACAGAAATCGCCCGAGGGGTTCGCGCATGACGCCGGCGATCAGCGTCAGCGGATCGCCAATGACCGGGAGCCAACTGAGCAGCAACGACCAGTGACCGTAACGCTGATAGTGAACGCGGGCTCGCTCCATATGCCTGGGGCTGACCGGAAACCAGCGCCGGTCCTGAAAGCGTTCCAGCCCGCGCCCCAGCCACCAGTTCACCAGTGAACCGAGGACATTGCCCAGCGTCGCCACGGCCAGCAGCCCCCAAAGCCAGTAACGATCGCTGACCAGCAGCCCGACCAGCACGGCTTCCGATTGCAGCGGCAACAGCGTCGCCGCACCGAACGCCGCCAGGAACAGCCCGAGATAACCCGCCGTCATCAATGGGCCGGGTAATCCGCCACCACCACATCGGCGCCGTCTTTCTTCAGGCCGATCACTTGATAGGCATCGCTCATGCCGTCCATTTCCATGCCCGGCGAGCCCATCGGCATGCCCGGTGCGGCAACGCCCAGCAGGTCGTCACGCTTGCTCAGGGCCAGCACCTGTTCCGCCGGTACATGACCCTCGACGAATTTGCCGTTGATGATGGCGGTGTGACAGGACGCCAGACGTGGCGGTACGCCGTGTTGCTGCTTGAAGCTGCTCATGTCGCTTTCGACGTGGTCTTCGACCTTGAAGCCATTGGCTTCCAGATGGCTGATCCACTTTTTGCAGCAGCCACAGTTGGCGTCGCGGTGGACTTCGATCGGGATAAGGTCGGCGGCTTGCGCCAGGGAGGAGATGAACAGGGCGCTCAGGGCGGCCAGACGCAGATGGTTTCGCATGGAGGGCTCTCGGCTCAGAGGAGGAACGGTCAAAAAAGGAAGGCATTTTGACCGGTTTTTCCTGCCAGGCATCAACGGAGTGTTTCCAAGTGATACAAGGCAGGCCTGCCAACATGATCGTAGATCAAAGCTGACAGGCCACTGAGCGCAAGATGACAAAACGGTCAGCGAACCTTGAAGCGCCCCATGATCGCACTGACCCGGCTGTTGGCTTCCAGCAACTGGCGGGTGTTGAGTTCGCTGGCCTGACCGCTTTCCACCAGCTCATCAACCATGTGGCGGATCTGCACCATGCTGCGGTTGATCTCTTCGGTGACCGCGCTTTGCTGTTCGGCGGCGGTGGCGATCTGGGTGCTGAGGCTGTTGATGTGGCTGACGGAGCCGGCCATCTCGTCGAGGCCACTGTTGACTCGCGCCGTGGCATCGGCGGCCGACTGGCAGCTGGCCTGGGTGTTTTCCATGGCGCTGACCGACGAGCTCACGCCCTGGGTCAGACGGGTCAACATTTCGTTGATTTCGGAGGTGCTGGCCTGGGTGCGGGCGGCGAGGGCTCGTACTTCGTCCGCTACCACGGCAAAACCGCGACCCTGTTCACCGGCGCGGGCCGCTTCAATCGCAGCGTTGAGCGCCAGCAGGTTGGTCTGGCCGGCAATGGCGCCGATCACGCCGAGGATTTCAGTGATGCGCTGGGCGTCCTGCTGCATGCTTTCGACCTTGTGGGTGGCGCTGGCCACTTCGTCGATCAACGCCACCACGCTGCTTGACGCTTCGCCAACCACCACGCGCGAGCGATCGGCGTTTTCATTGGCGCGTTGGGTGAACGCGGCGGTTTCGGCAGCATTTTGCGCGACGCTTTCGGCGGTCGAACTCATTTCGTTGATCGCGGTAACCGTCTGATCGGTTTCCGAAGCGTGGCGCAGCAGAATCTGGCTGGTGTGCGCCGAGGTGCGTTGCAGGTTGTCGAGGCTCGAGGCCATGGCGCCGGTGGCCTGGGTGACTTCGCCGATCATGTTCTGCAGGTAGGCGATGAAGGTATTGACCGAGTGCCCGATGGCACCGAGTTCATCTTCAGCGCGGATGGTGATGCGCCGGGTCAGGTCGGCATCGCCGCTGGACAGCGAATCGATGTTGGCTTTCAGCGCTTTCATGCGCGAAACCAGTTGGCGAATCGCGTAGACCTGCAGCAGCACCAGCAGGATCACCAACGGTATCTGCAACAGGCTCAGGCTGCTGAGCACGTCATCACGCTGGGCGGTGAGCATTTTGGTCGGCAGCGCGGTGGCGAGAAACCATGGGGTGCCTTCGATCGGACGCATGAAGAACGTGCTGGCTTCACCGTTGTTGTCGAATTCGACGCGCTGCGCTTGCTCGCGGTTTTGCAGCCCGGCCTTGACCTGGCTGGCGAAGGTCGAGCCACCGGCCAGTTCGCTGATGTTCTTCAGCACGATCGGGCCACTGATGCGCGAGCTGTTGCTGATGATCTTGCCGTCGGCCTCGACGATCAGCATTTCGGCGTTGAGGTCTTTTTCCTTGCGCGCCACCAGATCGTTGAAGAAGCCCAATGTCACGTCGATGGTCGAGACGCCCCAGGCGCTGCCGTTTTTCTGGATGGCCATGGCGCAGTTGGTGCGCGGTTCGGCGCTGGCGTCATCTTTATAGGCAGCAGCCCACGCGCATTGGCCGCGCGGGGTCTGCATGCCGCCCTTGTACCAGCTCTGGTCGTAATAGTTGGGCGCCGCGTCGCTGTTCCAGAAGGTGTTTACCGCCAGTTTGCCGGAGGCATCACGGTGCCAGAACGTACTGAACTTGTTGCGTCCGGCCTCACGCTGGCCGGGCAACGGCCAGATGCCGCCGCCGAATACTTTGAGCTCGCCGTATTGATCCACCAGCCCCGGCAACACGGTGTCGATGGCTGCGCTGTCGAGCAGCGGGATGGTCTGGGTGATGCTGCGCTGTTGCGCCTGGACCTTGTTCAGTTCGCCCTGGATCTGCTCGGCCACTTCAGCAATGCGATTGAGCACCACCTGTTCTTCGGTATGGCGCAGCTTGGGCGCGACCAGCTGGCTGATGCCAACCACGGTCAGCACCGACAACAACAGAATGAACAGAACCAGAAACAGCGTGTAGCGAGCCTGAATGGTGCGGAATGCGGGCATGGAAACCGGTCCTTGAGCAGGGATTCTTATTGTGGGGAGGGGAAAAACAGCGCGGGTTTCCTAACGTATCGTCGCGACGTCGGGAAGCTTTAGGTACTTGCGTCCTAAAAGATGCAATCCCGACCGATGGAACGTATCCGGCCTGATACACGAGAACTGACTGTCCCGAACATTAGAGCGATAAACCCACTTTCATCACATTGTCATGAACGCTCTGGTCCCGTATTTCCGGGGCTGTTGTCGGTTTGTATCGTGAATGTACGAAAATTGTAAAAAAGTGCAGAAAGGAGTTGGTGCCATTAGTTTGCCGGCCGATACTCCGGGCAACTCAAAAGTCGTCCAACAAGGAATTTTTCATGTTTTCCTCGCAAGGAGCCTGCTCATGACTATCGGCTATACCGGTGCCTGGCAACCCAAGGCGGGTTTGCTGGTTCGAGACACAGGAAGCTCGAGCAAACCGGTTTCCCAAAGCGTGAAGGTCAAGCAGATGCTGGCTATGGTCGGCAACGATCCCAACGCAATCAGCATCGCCGAGATGGACAAGCAGGGGCTGCACAAGAACATCAAGGGTTTCGATCCCACCAATGTTTCGGCCAAACAATTGGGCAGCCTCAGTGCAATGCTGCGCAGCCGTGGCCTGATTTCCGAAGTCACGTCCATTACTCTGCTCAACGCCGGCGACAAGTTTGATCGCTTCGGCATTCAGAAGGATCCGGACGCCAAGTTCAATGCGCTGGAGTACTTCGCAACGCAACTGGATACCATCCAGAACAACAATCTCAAGGGCAACAAGTACGCCAATACGTTGATCCCCGAGTACAAGAAAGCCATTTATGTGCTGCAGAACCTGCAGACTTATGGTCAGGGTGGGGAGCGCAAGCCTCCTACCGACAAGGGTGTCAGCGCCAAGGCGTGATCACGCAGGCCCGCCCGGTTAACGGAGCGGGCCTCGTCGTTCATGGCACATTGAGTTCCCGACGCCGCATGTCTGCCTGCAGACGTTGCATCCGCGGACAGTGCAAGGTCAGCGTTCCTGGCTGGAACCCGCGATGAAACAGTGCCAGCCATCCCGAGCCTTTTTCATCGGGCGCCAGCCCGGTGAAGGTGAAGTCCATGGTCGACAACTGGCGCCAGGCACTGTCGAAACCCTGCGCGAGTCTGAGCCTGATCGAAATCAGCCAATGGTCCGGCAACTGCTGCAGTTGCTTGAGCAATCCGTCGTCAAGCGATTCCAATAAGCCGTCATAGCGCCCCCAGCGCTGATCCAGTTGTATGGGGTCGCCGACCCAGGGTGATGGGTTGTCCCGTGTCCCGAACTTGTCGACCATCTGCTGCATGAACTCGCGACAGCCATCCGGCCATGCGAGGCTTGGCAACGGTCGCTGGTATCCGTCGATCTGGAGATAGCCGAGCACCAACGACTCCGGCACCGGTTCGCCAAAGGGCGAAGGGGCATGATCGGGTAGCAGCCCGGTGTTGTGAAACCCCAGACGGGCGGCCATCCGTTGCGTGTAGGGATGATGGGTCATCTGCTTGATCGTCACGCCGTGGCATCCGAGCGCCTGGGCATGAATCAGCAATTGCCGGCTCAGTCGGGTGGCAACTTTCTGGCCACGACTCTGTGGATCCACCACGCTCAATGCGAGTTCGGCGATGCGCGACTCCTTGTCGCGAATCAATGCCGCGTGCCCCAGAATTTTCCCCTCCGACACCGCCACCAATGAATGCCAGCGACCGCCGACATGGTTCTGCGTGATCATGCGCGGCAGGTAAACATGGGGCTGAGCGTATTGGTTGGCGTAGACCTTTCTGAAAAGTTGGCTGACGGCACGGGCGTCGCTGTTACGGTAACTGCGCAGGATCAGGGTTTCCATCAACGGTCCTCCCGGTGCAGATTGTCGTATACCCGCAGATCGACTACACGCTGCTGTTTACCTGACCGTGGATGGCGTGACAGTGACTGAATCGTGCAGCGCCGGATCTGCAATTCGAGCAAATGCCCGGTGCTCAATTCTTCGATCAATGGATAGGCTTCGATCAACGCACGGTGCAGTAACCGGTCTGCCTGCTCACCCGTCGCAGACAGGGCATCCGGTACCCAGCTCAGGCGCAGAATATCCCTTGTGCCTTCCTGTTCGATCACCAGTTGCCAGTCTTCACTGCCGGTAATCCGCTGTACGGTTTGGCCGATGGCCTGAGGCAGGAGGGTCAGTACGCCGACACGAACCCGCTGACTGTCGGCACAGCGTCCCATCAACGCGAATTTGCGCCGGGGAACATTACCGGGCTCTCGCCAACAGGCACGATCGCCGACCGGATATCGAATCAAGGGCATCAAGCGACGGGTCATGTTGGTCACCACCAGTCGTCCCACCCGGTTGCACCCGTCAATCACCTCTCCGGTTTCTTCGTCGAGAATCTCCAGCACGCTATGGTTGTCAGCCGCATGATGTTCGCCCAACGCGCAGTCACGTTGACTGGCGCCGATGAAACCGGCGTCGACACTGGCATAGCCCAGAGACGCAATGCGCGCACCGGGAAAGACACGGCCCAATCGTCGCAGCTGTGCCGGGAACAGGCTTTCCCCGGCGTAGAGCAGGGTGGTCACGCCCTCGAGTACCCGCCCGTGCTGCTCAAGCCAGGCCGCAAAGGTCAGCAAATGGGCGGGCAGTCCGGCCAGCACATTGATTCGGTGCCGAACGACGGCATCGGCGAGGATGGCCGAGTCGACATGACCGGTGAACGGAAATTCGACGATATCCGTTTCCACATGCGCCAGCGCATCGTGGGTGAAGATGAAACTGGCGTAGAGGTCGCCAGCGAAAAACAGGTTGGCGATGCGGTCGCCCGCGTTCAACTGGCCGCTGAGACTGCGACCGAAATCCGTCACCAGTGTTTGCCATTCCTCACGCCGGAAAATCGAGAATTTGCCGGCGCTGGTGGTTCCCCCCGTCTTGAATACCAGTGCGTTTTCCAGAGAACCGGTCAGTGCAGGCCAGTGGTCGAGATCCTCGCTGCCCTCCCAGTAGGCAGCGGGATCGATCACCGGCAATTCAGCCAGCGAAGTGACGTGCTCGGGCACATCAGCGAAGTGGCCTGCGTAAAAGCTTGAATGGCGACGGGCAAACGCCACGAGCTCGTTCAACTCAATCCTTGTGTTCATGTTGCATTCCTTGCAAGTCAGTGGGCGGGACCACGCTGCGGTTGTCGATCACCTGCGGCGTCTTTCCGCTGTGTTTGTTTCGGGCGAACTGATCGATCGCACAGCGTTCTGCGTCCACCGTCAGCAGTCCCGTGCGGATGAGGGTCGCCAGCGTCGGGTAATCCAGCAGGCGGTCATGAACTTCGCGGGCGGGCAGCGAACTGCGAAACCGCATCCGCTCCAGCCCGTCGGGTGCGTGCTCCAGGACCAGCTGGAACTCGACCTGCAGATGCCGAGCCAGTGTTTCCAGACAGATGAAGTCCGTGCCGATGCGCAGCAGCCGGCCGTGACGTTGCAGCAGCTCGAAGCGTGGAGCCAGCAGCCCGCATGGACACCGGCCGGGTATCCAGCGGCCGCTGTCGCCAAGGTCGTATCGCTGAACGTCCTGGCCTTGTCGTTCTATCGAGGTGAACACCAGACGGCCGATTTCATCGCCATTCACCGGCTGATCGGCTTCAAATGCGACGATTTCCAGGTGTTGAATATCGCTCATCAGATGGAATACGCCATCAGACGTTGCCGGGCAGGCATGGCCGAGCGGCCCGGCGTCGACGCTGCCGTAAATGGCCGAACGGATAAGCCTGACACCGCAGCTGTGCATTAATGCACGGCTCTGTTCACCGGGATGTTCACCGCCGAGAAAGACCTTTTCGATGCCGCCGTAGGCACGCAATCGGGCTTGTTCGTTGATAAACAGACGGTGGAGGGTGCTAGGCATGCCGACCAGCGTGGTGACACGTTGATCGATGATCATCCGGGCGATTTCGCGGTAATCATCATCGGCGGGCGCGCCCATCGGCAGATGAGTGACACCCAGTAGCTCCAGCACTTTGGAAAAGCTGAAGAAGCCGCCATACAGCCCGCCACTGAAGAACAGGTTCATCACGCGGTCGTGGGCCGGGTCGAGGCCTGCGGCAAACAGCCCGTCGGCGGCGGCACGCATTTGCCGATCAAAATCGCGGTAACTGAAACCCGACAACACCGGAACGCCGCTGCTGCCCCCGGAGCGGAAGTACAGGCGGGCCGCCGGATTGATCGGGCGGGTGACAAACGTTTCCTTGTTCATGATCGGGCGACCTGCGATGCACGGCGGTGCCGGTAGCGGATCAAGCGTGGCACAGGTAGACAGCGTCGCAACTGGCAGGCTGACCGACACCCGTCGACTCAGGCGCTGCAAGGCATAGACGCCGTCGTGGGGTTCGCCTTCGTAACCTTCGTGAATCGATACCGCGGGGGCGATTCGCGTGACGCCCGCCGAGATCAACGTTTGCGTCAATTCTGCCGTCTCGTGTTCGGTGCAGATCAGGGCGCAGCTTTGCAGCGCGTTTCGCCAGGGCAACAGCGTACGGGTGATTTGCGCGCGGGGCAGCGGTTTGAGCAGCACAGTGCGAAACAGCGGCGAGGGACCGAGTTGGCGGTCATGCGTCCAGATCACCCGCCAGCCTGGTGCCTCCCAGACGTGACCGGTGGTGCCGACAAAGCTGTGAGCCAGTTGCGCCATCGCCTTCACTGTGGTGATTTGCGAAGCCTCCTGAATTGAAGGCGTCAGGGTCGGCCATTGGTGTGCCCGACGGTCGAACGCCTCTGCCAGAGCATCGCCGATACTGCGCAGATCAGCCTCGTCATCGCTGTCCACCAGCAGCCATTGCGGGCTGGAGCAGGCCTGTTGATCGAGACGACAGACTTCGTCTGCCAGCGCATCCAGCGCCTCTGGCGACGCGCTCTGAGGCGTCAGGTAAACAAAGCTGATCCGATGACCCCAGTCGATCCAGCGGCATCCTGCCGGGAGTTGTTGACGGATGGCTTGCAGGGCCGCTTCCCCGCCCCAGGCGGAGACGCCGTTGGCCCATTGGCACAGTTGGCCGATTTGCGCAGTCGTTGCCGGGATGACCGCGACGTGGCCGGCTATTTGACCGGTAGCGTCGCACTGCGCCAATGCATGCAGCAATCGGGCTGTCAGTCCTTCGTCACTGCTGCTGGGACGTAGCCAATTGACGTTGCCGGCCAGCAGGCTTTCGATCACGGCGCAGAACGCCAGCAGGGGCGCATTGCCTGGCGTGATGTGAACCACCAGGCCCAGCGGGCTCCAGCGTTCGAAGCGTGATTGGCGGTAGTCGATGCGGCGCAAGGTATCCGGTTGCTCACCCAGCTCGCGTGTCAGCTTGCGGTTCAACGCCTCAGGCTGGCAGAACTGGATCAGGGACTGCCGGTGGTCGGGATCGAGGTGCCGATTGAAATCCGGATCTTGCAGTCGTGTGGCGAAAGCGGCCACCGCATCGATGACTGTCGCACGCCGGAGTGCCGTACCCAGGCGCTGTGGCAGGTCCAGGTTCAGTTGATCCAGTGCATCGGCGAGCCGGCAGTCGGCATGCAGCTGTCCGTTGATCAGGTACATGTCAGTGCCTCCCCAGCAATTCGGAAGCGGCCATGGCGCAGCTTCTGCCGGCCGTGGTCGCGGCGCGGCCGTGCAATTCGAACCAGTCTGCAGACAGACCACAGCCACAATTGGCGCCCGGATGCAGGGTGGCGAGATCGCTCATGACTACCGCATGGGCCGGACTCGATGAAATGTAAGGCGAAACGAAACTCAGCAAGCCCTGACGGCCATACGGCAGAACCGTGAAATCGGATGGATTGCGCACGAAGACCTTCGAATAGACGGGAACATGGAAATGATGATGAGCACATTCAAGGTAAGGCACCGGATGCTCGACCGCGCCGTAACCGTCGCGGCAGCGGGTGACTTGGAGCCCCAGTTGTCGGTGCATGCGCTCGTACAGTTGTTGACGGGGAATTTCCTGCGCGGCATGGGTTTTCCAGCCACCCCCGAAGAGCGCCAACGAGTCCGGTGCCAGTTGCAGTTCGCGAACGCCGGTGGCTCGCATGCGTTCAAGGGTCTGCCAGAGAAAGGCGGGAAAGCCGAGAATCCGCACCGGCAGTCCTTCTTCGGCGAATGATTGCAGCGCTGCAATAACGCCGAAACTGTCGAACTCATGGCCGCTGCCGGTATGGCGCAGGGCGTAGGTCACCCGGTTGACGGGCGCGAACCGGCACAGGAACTGGTCGGTAAAGGAGGTTCCCAGGCTGATCGTGCCCTCGGGCTCGTAGCTCAAGAGCAAGTAGTTGCACGGGGTTTGCGGGTTGTTCCAGCCATAATGGTGAAAGATGCGTTCGACCATGTACTGGGCGGCGCTCAGGCTGCGTTCGTCGTAACGCATGCGGCTTTTCTGCCCGCTGGTGCCTGAGGAGGTCAGCTCCAGCGCGTGGGTACCGGTGGGGCTGAGCAATGGGTGCTGCTTGAAAAAGCTGGCGAAAATCGGCGGTAGATGCGACCAGTCGTCGAGTCTGTCCAGATCGTCCACGGTCAGCCCGTTGGCTTTCAGCCAGTGCTCGTAGCCCGGGGTGTGCTGGCTGTGGAAACGGCTGATCTCGGTCATGGCCTGGTCGAACAGCCCGTCTGGCACGGAATCCGGGCAATAGGGTTGCGTCAACGCGCAGAGCGCGTCGCTGTTGGGGAAATGGAACATCAGACGTCCTTATCGTTATGTTGAACGGTCGGCCTTGGCGCAGCAGGCAGAAACCGATTGAGCAAGGGCAGGGACAGCAGGCCGCCGAGTGCGGCCCACAGCGCGAAGAATTCGAGGCGATGGCCGCCGCCGACAGCGGCAATCAACGATCCACCGGCACCCATCACGGCAATCGAAATCATGCCGATCGCGGCCGAAACCAGACCTTTGCTGTCATCGCTGCAAAACAGCGCCAACCGATACAGAGCCGCGTTGCTCATGCCCAGGCCTACGGCGTACAGCGCGAGGCCGGCAATCAGCGCGATCAGAGGGAGGCTGGTCATGGCGACTGCCACCAGGGTCAGCAGCCCCAGGCAGTACGGCCACAGTGCCAGGCGAATCAATTGCGGCAATTCACGTGTGGGCAGCAACCGGTCGAGAATCAGATTGCCGAGAATGACGGCTGAAAAGACCGGTATCTGCCACAGGGCATATTCCCGCGTTGTCAGCCCCAGTGACTGGATCAGCAACAGCGGTGCAAGACCGATCCAGGCGATCAGCGGCAGGCTCATCAGGCCAAGTGCAACGCAGGTCCCGAGAAAGTTTTTGTTGCACGCCAACGCAAGGTATCGAACACCGATCTGGCGAAGGGAAAAGGCCATGGGCGCTTGCTGAGTACCATCACGACGGACCACGCCGATGGTTTCGGGCATGCAGACGTACAGTCCGGTCCATGCAAGTACCGCAACCGTGGCCAGGCCGATAAACAGTTCGCGCCAGCTGAGCCATTCCAGCAACAGGCTGCCCAGCAGGGGACCGATCAGCGGCGAAAGCAGCGCCACATTGCCGAGCAGCGCCATCAGGCGTACGGCATCAGCTTCGCAGAATACTTCTGAAAGCGCGGGATAGCTGACAGCCACCACAAAGCCCAGTCCCATGCCTTGCAGCAGCCGTAACGCGTTGAACGTTTCAATGCCGGGCGCGAGCACTGTCGCTGCGCACATTGCGCTGAACAGTGCGCAACCTGCCAGCAACAACCGGCGTCGACCGAACCGGTCGGACAGAGGCCCGATCAGCCACTGCAGGCATGCACCGCCGATCAGGTAAAGATTGAACGCGTTGGGGATATGACGGGCATCGGCTTCAAGATCCCGAGTGACGGTCAGCATCGCCGGCATGACCATGTCGCTGGCCATGTAGGTCAGCCATTCGAACAGCATGATGGCGAGACAGAACCCGAGCGCTTGCCGGGGCGAGAGATTGATGAGAGTCCTTTGCATACGCTTCCACGAGATTCGAGAGAGAGCGCAAAGGGTAGAGGCGGGGTCAGACTGTTCCTACATGAATGCTGTGACGCTCTATGACGGGGGGTTGCGTGATGTTGCACAAGTCGGGATGCCTACTCGCAAGGGCGAATTGCCTGACAAGATAATGAATAGATTCTTAAGAAAAATGCCCACATTCCTGTGGGCATTTCGGCTGACACTAAATCAGTTGTTGCATTTGAGTGAAGGGACGCTGGCATCCTTCCCGCGAGTTGAATCAACGATGGTAATAGTAGCCCGGACCTTGCGGCGCATAGTGGCGATGATCGCCATGCCAGCCGCCGTGGGGAAAGATGATGCAGCCGCTCAGGGTAAGCAGTGCAAGGACAGGAATCAGCCAGGTGATTCGACGCAGCATTTCAAGGATCCTCATGGTTAATGCCGTTTGAAGCCAAAGCTCTTCATCGGCTGTAACATGAGACCCCGTTTACAGCGGCGCATCCCCGTCAAACGGTATGCGCATGGCATCAACCCCGATACAAACCCGATACATTCCAACGGTTCAGGAACCTGTAATGACCCAGAAGCAACGCTTGAAATATTCGATTCTGATCGCCCTCGCCGTACTGCTGATCATGCTCGGCCTGTCCTGGCTGCAAAACGCCGGCAAGCTCAGCGAGCAAACATTTCAGTACATCGCCATCGGTGTGGCGGTGGTGGTTGTGGTAATCAACGGCGTGATGCGCCGCAAGGTCAAGCCCTGACAGCGTCTGCCGCGTGCTTCAATCGTGGTTGAGCACGGCGGCAGCCTGGGGATGGAGGCTGTAGCTCTTGTCGTCGTTGAACGTGATCACGCCTTCGGCGCACAGGCGCTTGAGCACTTCACGTACGCTGAGAAAGGACAAGGGAATGTCCAGATCCAGCAACTGGCTGTGAACACCACGCACACCAAGACGACGGTCGTCCTCGGCGGCGACCAGCAGGGTGTCGATGACTTTGAGGCGAATCAGGCTGGTGCGCAGGCCGAAGCTTTTAAGCAGCATACGGATGCGTTCATTGCCGTGACGCTCGACCCGTTGCCCGAATACGTCGGCGTGTGAACCCATGTGCGCTCCTTGTGGGGTCTGGCTACCTTCCGATGGTAGGGGTGGGTTGTACATGCGATTACTCCTTTCAGAGCCTGATCAGGAAAGGTTTTTCGTGCTCTCTCTAAACAAGACGTTTCAGCTCGACAAATCATGAAGCGGAAAATGTAGAAAATTTGTCGTGGTTTTGTCTTTTCCCCGTGATTGCGGCACGAAACGGGTGTGTGACCGACTAAATTTTTTTCCCGCGGCTTCGTTTTCTGGACAGACTCATTGCGCGTGACGCGTGGGTGATTTCAGAGCGAGCCGGGCCCGACGTGTTCACGGTGGCGGGCGGTTCGCTCTACAGCATTTCGATCAGGAGCGAGCGTGACTATTTCCAGGCATTTCACCGGACTGACCCTTGCCGGCCTCTTTCTCGGGCTGAGTCTGCCGGCACAGGCGTTCAGTCCTTCCGGCCAGACCGGCGCGGATATCCGTCGCACCGGTTTTGGCGTACCGCACATCCGTGCGGAAAACGAACGCGGTCTCGGGTTCGGTATCGGTTACGCCTATGCGCAGGACAATCTGTGCCTGCTGGCCAACGAGATCGTCACGGTCAACGGCGAGCGTTCGCGCTACTTCGGGCCGGAACAATTGACGGTCGAAGAGCGCGAGAACCGTGTCAGCGACGTCTTTTTCCAATGGCTCAATACGCCGCAGGCAGTCAGTGCCTTCTGGCAAGCGCAGCCGGTCGAAGTGCGTGATCTGGTGGAAGGTTACGCCGCCGGTTACAACCGATATCTGGCCGAGCGCCGTCAGCAGGGTCTGCCGCAACAGTGCCAGGGTGAATGGGTGCGCGATATCGCCGCCGAAGATCTGGTGAAGCTGACCCGTCGTCTGTTGGTCGAGGGCGGTGTCGGCCAGTTCGCCGAAGCCCTGGCGGGTGCTACTCCGCCGCAGGCCACTGCGAAGATTGAAAACGATGCGCGGGCCTATCAACTGGCGGACACGCGCCTGCAACGCTTCGCACTGGACCGTGGCAGCAACGCGGTGGCGGTGGGCAGCGAGCGTTCGTTCAATGGCCGCGGCATGCTGCTGGCCAACCCGCATTTCCCGTGGGTCGGTGGCATGCGCTTCTATCAGATGCACCTGACCATTCCGGGCAAACTGGATGTGATGGGCGCAGCGCTGCCGGGTCTGCCAATGATCAATATCGGTTTCAACCAGCATCTGGCCTGGACCCACACTGTCGACTCGTCCAAGCACTTCACCCTGTATCGCCTGCAACTCGATCCGAAGGATCCGACCCGTTACCTGCTCGACGGCCAGTCCTTGCCGATGAGCAAGCAGACGGTCACCGTGCAGGTCAAACAGGCGGACGGCCAGGTGGTGCCGGTTTCTCGTGACGTCTACAGCTCACAGTTCGGCCCGATCGTGCAGTGGCCCGGCAAGCTCGACTGGGACAACCAGTACGCCTATAGCCTGCGCGATGCGAACCTCGACAATGATCGGGTGCTGAAACAGTGGTACGCCATGAACCGCGCCGGCAATCTCAAGGATCTGCAGGATTCGGTGCACACCATCCAGGGCATCCCGTGGGTCAACACCCTGGCCGTGGACGACAAGGGCCAGACGCTGTACATGAACCTGTCGGTGGTGCCGAACGTCAGTGCCGACAAACTGGCCAGGTGCAGCGACCCGCGCGCCGGTCTGAAAATGATCGTGCTCGACGGTTCCAACAGCGCCTGCACCTGGGACATCGACCCGCAAGCCGCGCAGAAGGGCATTTACGCTTCCAGCCAATTGCCGCAGCTGTTGCGCAAGGACTTCGTTCAGCATTCCAACGATTCGGCCTGGCTGGCCAACCCGGCACAACCGCTGACCGGTTTTTCGCCGTTGATCAGTCAGGATGGGCAACCACTGGGCCTGCGTGCGCGCTTCGCGCTGGATCGACTGGCGACCCTGAGTAAAAAAGGCCCGGTGTCGGTGCAGGATCTGCAACACATGGTGATGGACGATCAGGTGTTTCTGGCGACTCAGGTCGTACCGGATCTGTTGAAATTCTGCGCTTCGCAGTCTGAAGCGGCGCTGAAATCGGTGTGCAGCAGCCTGAAAGCGTGGGACGGCCGGGCGAATCTGGAGTCGGGCGTCGGGCTGGTGCATTTCCAGAGCATCATGCAAGCGATGCAGGAGTCGCCGCAGGCCTGGCGCGTGGCGTTCGATCCGAAGGATGCGCAGCGCACCCCGCGTGGATTGGCCGTTGAAAAGCCCGAAGTGGCCAAAGCATTGCGCGAGGCGATGCTGGCGTCGGCCGAAACTGCCGCCAAAATGGGCCTGACCGAGAAAACCCGTTGGGGCGATGTGCAGGTGGTCAGCAGTGGTGGCCAGCAAACGCCGATTCACGGTGGTCCCGGCACGCTGGGCATCTACAACGCCATCCAGAGCGTGCCTCGTGAAGACGGCAAGCTGGAAGTGGTCAGCGGGACCAGTTATCTGCAAGTCGTAACGTTCGACGATAAAGGTCCGCATGCCCAGGGCTTGCTGGCGTTTTCGCTGTCCAGCGATCCGGCGTCGAAGTATTCCCGGGATCAGACCGAGGCTTTTTCGAAGAAGCAGTGGAGCGTGTTGCCTTTCACCGAACAGCAGATCAAGGCCGATCCGCAGTATCAGGTGCAGACCGTGCGCGATGATCTGGAAAAGGCGGGGAAAGTCGCAGCGCAGTAATCAGCGGTTTAATCCGTCGACAGTCGCAAAGGCAGAAGGCCGCTCCCTCACGGGAACGGCCTTCAGTTTTTTGGCGGTTGCTGGGGGATCGGGTTGATCACCGGGTTGCCGTCCTTGTTGCGGGTCAGGAACACCGGTAACACTTTCGGCAAAGAACTGGCGAAGCTGTTCAGCTCCTTGATGTTGTAAATGCCGCCGACGCGGATCGAACCGGTGGCGTTGTCGGCCAGCATCAAGGGTTTGTCCAGATACCGGTTGATTTGCGGTAACGCTTCGTTCAGCGACAGGTTGTCGAGCACCAGTTTGCCGCTGCGCCAGGCCAGCGAGTTGTCATTGGCATAGGTCTGGCTGATTTGCGGGATGTCGTCGCCGTGTCTGTAGCGTGCCTGCATCGAGGGGCCCAGACGCAAGCCGTCACCGCCCAGACGGGAATTGCCGGTGACCAGCACAGAGCCCTCGATCAGGTTGACTTTCACCTGATCCTCATACATCCAGACGTTGAAACGGGTGCCTGTCACGCGAATCCTGCCTTCGGCGGCCCTGACGATGAACGGGTGGTTCAGGTCGTGGCTGACTTCGAAAAACGCCTCGCCTTTTTTCAGGGTGACGTGACGCTCGTCCTTGTAATTGCTGAAGGTCAGCTCGGTGTTGAGGTTCAGCTCGACCTGGCTGCCGTCCTCCAGGGTGACATGGCGGACATTGTCGGTGGCCGCGAAATGCTGATAGCTGTCAGGCAGCCAGCCGAGGTTCCATCCGGTCCAGGCCGCCAGCGGCAAAGCCAGTGCACAGACAGAAGCCGCCACGGCGTACTGGCGCCACGATCTGACCGGTTGGCGAATCGGCAAGACCGGTGCAGTTTCCGGACGCGGCAGGTGCTCGGCGACGTCCCATATCTCCAGCATCGCCTCATACTCGAACGCGTGAAGCGGGTGTGCATTGCGCCATTGCTCGAACGCCTGGCGCTCTTCGTTGGTGCAATCGACGGCGTGCAGGCGCATGCACCAATGCGCGGCGGCATCGGTGATCGCATCGTAATCGGCTTCCGAGAGGGTGTTCTGGGTCATTGACTCATCCTGATTTCCCGCATTCTAACCTTGAGGGGAAGGTGCCGAGAACAAGCGTCATGTCATTTACCCATCAAACGTGGAACTTTTTAACGCCAGGATCCCCCAAAAACCAGGACATCCCGTTAACACTATCCACAAATGGAGTGAAAAAATGATCAAAAGAACCTTGGCTGCTTTCGTCGCTACCGCCAGTCTCCTGAGTGCCGGCGCGGCGCTGGCCGACCGCCCGGGCGCAGGATGGATCACCATCGAAAAGGCCATCGAAACCGTAAAAACCAAGGCCGGATATGTCGAGGTCTACGAAATCGAGGCCGACAACGACGGCTATTGGAAAGGGGAAGGGCGCAAGGCTGATGGCGCGGTGTACGAATTCCGTATCGATGGCGCATCGGGCAACGTCCTGCGCGATCAGAAGGACTGATCCCGAACGCAGTTGCGCAGGTGTTGAACCTGCGCATTTTTACAGATTCTACGGGGCCGGCACGGGATCCAGCTGACGCCCGACTTCACAAATCAGGCGGGCTATCGAATCGGCGTTACGCAGGATGACAGCGATACGGGCGTCCGGAGACTGCTGGTCGAGAAATGCATCACGCGCCTGCCGAAGATTCTGCGTACCGGTCAACCGCAGGATTTCCGTGTGGATCAGTTCCATGCCGGGCACTTTGTCGACATCGACCCAAGTCTTTAGAACGGTGTTCCATTGCGCGAACAATTGGGAGCGGGGCGTGCTGAGCGACAAGGCTGAACGCTGCTCGGAGTCAAGTTCGTTGTACAGCTTCTTACCCTCGGTCGTCATCGTTGATATCAACTCTATGAACGGTTCCCGCGCCCTGAGGGTAGCGATATCCAGCGCCTTGCTGAATTGATGGGAAAACTCGTGTATCAACGTCGACGCCTGCGCATGGCCATCCACATCGAACTGCTCAAGCATGAAGAGTTTGTAATGATCCAGTTGCTGTTGGAAAAAATGCTCGGTGAAATGCACGCGTTTTTCTGTATCGCCTTCCAGTACAAATGCGATGACGTCATGCAGCAATTTGTTCGAGCCGACAACGAACCGGTCGGTATTGAGTAACTCATCGGCTGGGTCCACCAGCGCATTGCAGATGGGCACAATCGCCTCGCTGATCCTTGTGAGAATTGCGGGTGTGATCTTTGGCACATTGAAGAAGTCCTTCAGGAAGCTGTTCACCCGTGAATGGATGGCGCCGTTGGCGAGCGGGACCAGGTTATGCAGGCAATAGAAGGCGTAGCGTCGGGCCAGGTCGATTGCATTCACCAGCGCCCGGGCTTTCAGAGGAAACCTGACTCGGATTTCATCCATTCCCTGCGCCTCGATATTCAGCATGATGCGGCGCAGGTTCGCGAGGCTATTGCGTTCGATCATTCTGCCGAACGCCTGGCCGTAGTGGACGATCTGGTCATCAGCGATTCGCACCATGCGAGGGCCGGTCTTCTGGAACAGCGGCCCCTTGGCCCCAGCGTTTGCCAAACGCCAGGCGTTACCGTTTTTGACGACCTGATAAACCTTGCCATCAACCGCAGCAAAATCGCGGTTGCGCGATACCTGCAGGTAAGTGCCCTGGTTCGGGCTGAGCTTCAGATCCTTGAGTGCGATGTCTGTCACCTCGAACGATTGCAACGATGTGCGTCCGGGCGAAGTCAGATCGATGTCGGCCAGGCCTGATACGACGGTTTCTTTTACCTGTCCTGCTACCGTTGTGGTTTCGCCCGATATTTGCGGAAGCAGACCCACTTGCACCATTTGTGCTGCGCCCTGGACAAATGATTTGAGTGCCCGTTTCCAACGGTGATTCTGCAGGGCCTCGGCGGAATCCTTGAACGCGTCATAGGCTTTCCAGAGAATGGGAATGAAGCCAAGTTTGCCCGGCAATACACCGCTGAGCCGTCTGATCTGCTGGCTGAACAGGGTCTTCGCCGTCTCCCAATCGAACGCCGAGTCCGTTTTTTTCTGGGCGTTCAAATGCTGTTCCAGAAGCATGAGGTTGTCGTTGTAGAAGTGTTCCAGCAGATTCCCTTCAATTGCCTTGATGGCGAGCTTCATCTCGCTGGTTTGACCCATGGAAGACGCCAGCAGGTTGCGAAATATCGCGCGCTCGCTGTCAGGCAGTCGCCGCAGCAGCAGGTTTTGTAGCAGCCCCGGCATGTTGAGGGCTGCAATCAGTTTTTTTTCGTCTTCGAACTCCTGGAAGATCTGCTCGGCATACGGCGCATAGAGCACCAGGGGACCCTTGTGCCCGCCGCCTGGAGTAAAAACGTATATCCCCTGCACGGATACGGCGGTGGCTCCGGCAGTCTTGATCAGCGCCAGCGGGCAAGCGATGGCATGTGCGTCTTGCACCGCTGCTCGGGCAAGGGCATCGGGCATGTCCAGTACCTGCTGAATCAGACCAAAGGCACTGTCTGACAGATGTTGCTGCAGTTTTGCTGCGTGGGCGTGTTGCAGCAGCTGCCAAGGCAACTGACGGAAAAAACGTTGCTTGCGTTTATGGCTTCCGGGGTCGCTCGCCGACAACGCGCTGACCACTTTGCGGGCATAAGTGGTGGGTATCTCCAGTGACAGCAGCATTTGCGTCACGGCGCTTTGGTCCAGTGTGGTGGGCAAGGTGGTGGCGTTTTTCGAGGTGATACTGAAACGGGTGCCTTGGGCGACGTTGATGTGATTCAGGGCAAATTCGACCAGTGATCGCGCGGGGCCGGCCAATGCCAGGCTGGGGGTGATTTCAATTTCATGCGGGTCCAGACGAGTGTCCGGAAATCGGCTGTCGAGCATCGATTTCAGTGTCTGCTCGACATAACCAACCAGTGAGGGTATGCCGGACAGGTAATCCTCGTCGTCAGTGACGCTTCGATACCACTGTTCCAGTATCTCCACATGCCGTTTTTGCTCCTGGACCGGGGCCATCCCCAGCCAGGCGGGAAGTGTCTGCTGAGTGGCAATCGCCCGGGCGTGCGCGCTGGCCAAGGACAGATTGTCGGCCAGGCAAACATCACGCAGTTTTTCCAGCGCCTTGTCACGGCGTTTGGTGTCCTTGACCCGTTCACGCACTTGTTGGCAGCGATCCAGATAGTGGCCGATGGTGGACTGCATGCACTCCTGCAACACATTGCCATGGATATATTGAAATGGGCCAAGGCTGTACCGTTGATGAGGCAGGTATTGCGAAGGCACGATGTTTTCCAGCAGTAAGAGGCGTTGGTCGCCGTCGTTCAGGCGCCGTTTCAATACCTGCCGGGCAATGGCTACGGTATCGAAAACTTCCAGCCCGAGGGCGGGCGTCCACAACACGGCGCGGCCCGAGTGCTGTTCATCGAGCCCGCCCCGCTCGGTGATGAAGACGCAATGGGCCAGGGGCACCGGCGTCGGATGGGCGGAACACTCGAGCGTCAACGTGTAGGCATCCGGGCGGAAGCCATTGAGGGCGGAGCGCTGTGCACGACTCGGCTGATCGGCATTGATGACATTGCTGACTATGGCCTGCATCGAGGCATTCAGGGACCCATTGAGCAATCTGAGTCGGGCCTCGCCGTTGACCCCCAGAAACCATGCCTGTGCCAGATCCGGTTTCAGGCGCTCGAGCCAGTAGCGCTGGATCGCCAGATTCGCCATCGGTTGAGCCCTCAGTTGCTTGAGGATGGGCGCAGCCACCGAATCGAATGTCTTGATCGCTGCAAGCGCCTTGTCCGCCAGCACCATGGAAGGTTGCTGGTTGCCGGAGATCACCGGGTGCGTGCTCCACCGTCCCCCTGTATCGATTTTCTGCAACTGGTCATGGATCATCGAGCGGATGTCCAGGCTCTTGTCGAACAGCGCATGCAGGTTCACGGCCCCGTCGCTGTGGCGAAAGACTTGCAGCGCATATTCGATGTTCTGCCGTTGTTTGGTGATGATTGACTCGAACAGAATTCTGAAAATGTCACCGACAAGCCGCTCGCCGGACACCTGCGGTTGTCCGAAGCCGAGAAAACGATTGCGTTCTTCCAGGCTCAGCAGTCCATAGAGTTCGTCTTCGTGGCCCTTGGCGAGGAATTTTGCCTTCAGCGTATCCTTGAGGTCCCTGTAATCCTTGAGCAATTGCAACCCTTGAGCGGGCGTGTAGAGGAAGGCATGAGGCCCACTGATCATCAGTGAGCCCGCCAGTTCTACAAAATTGGCTTCGCGCTCCCAGAGACGTACGTTTTCCACGACTGGAAAGTGAACGGCCTGAGTGACCGGTCGAATCAATTGCTGCAGCGTGTTGAATTGACCGGCATCGATGACACCGCTTTCGCGCCTGGACATCCATTCGTTATGTGCCTGATCTCCCAGCGCCTGGCCAAAGAGGGTACGTCGCGACATTCCGAGAGCGGATGGCGCATCCCAATAACGCTCCAGGTGCCGGAACAACAGCGCAGGCAGTTTGTTTGCGGCCTGTTTCACAGCGTTTTCCCACTGTGCCTGATCACCGGTCGCCGGGGTCCTGCCCGGATTGGAAAAGCGCGGTGGTTGCGCGGTTGGCCAGTTCTGGTGGCGGTAATAGGTCAGTACCGCATCACTCAGACTCATGAAGTCGAACCAATGACCGTCGCTCATGCGTTGTCTTTCGTCACGGTCTCCAGCGGTTCGATCGAAGCTGACCTGGGTGCGGCTTTGCGACAGTGACCCGAAATGAGGCTTGAGCAGCTCATCCAGCACCGCATCCAGAAGCTGTCTGAGTGTCGGAAGTTTTTTCAGCTCTTCGCACATCATTTCGGCGTTCAGCAGCAGGCACTGTTGAAAGTCCGCCGATTGCTCGGCGAAGGCATCGCCTTTGAGGTTGGTGAACGTTATTGAAATACGCTTCGCATCCTGCAACCGCTGGCGCAGTGGCAGGGCCAGAAATGGCAGCAGTCTGTCTTGCTCATCGACGTCGTTGAGCCGTTGTTCGAGCCGCTCTTTCAAATCGGTACGGTTGGGGAACTTCTGGATGCCCGCCTGTGGGGTATAGAGGATCAGCCCCTTGTCGTCCGGCGTTTCACCGATGACAAACGCGCCAGCCAACGGCAACGGCTGCACTTCGGCAGCGTGAAGCAGAAGACGCTCTATCACCATCGGCGGGTCTTGCTGGCGGCGCAGGGCGTCGGACGCCAGCCTGGCATGGGCGAGCCATCGGAAATCCTTTTCACTCAAGCCATGGGCCTTGCCCAGTTTGGGCCACAGACCCGGTGAGTCAAAGGTTTCGGGGAATAACAACGGTGGAGTGGGGGCTGACATCTCGAGTCTCGATAAGGGCGTTTGCACGCGTGGATTGATCGAAACCCGAGGCTAAAAAAATCGTGTCTGGTGCCGGTGGTAAATACATATCGCGCCCGGGTCGATGCGCATGCCAGGGTTGACAGGTTGTCGGCTGCATGTGGTTAATCGCCGTTGCGGGTTGTCCGTTCGCTGTTGTTCCCTCCAATAATTACTCTGGAGCTTCAGATGTCTGCGCCACACGATCATTCGCTCTCGTCCACGATGTCCCTGGACGAGCTGACTCAACTGCTGGAAAAGATTTTCACCCGTCACGGCACCTCGGCCGAAGTCGCCAGAACGCTGGCCGCCAATTGCGCCAACGCCGAGCGGGACGGTGCGCACAGTCACGGCGTATTCCGGATCCCCGGTTATGTCTCGACGCTCAACAGCGGCTGGGTCAACGGCCAGGCTGTACCGAAAGTCGAGGACGTGGCTTCAGGGTTCGTCAGCGTCGATGCCGGCAACGGTTTTGCCCAGCCTGCGCTGTCGGCGGCACGTGCGCTGCTGGTGGAAAAGGCCCGCAGTGCCGGGATCGCGGTGTTGGCGATCCGTAATTCCCATCACTTCGCCGCGCTGTGGCCGGACGTCGAGCCTTTCGCCGATGAAGGTCTGGTGGCGTTGAGCGTGGTCAACAGCATGACCTGCGTGGTACCCCACGGTGCCGACCGGCCATTGTTCGGCACCAACCCGATCGCCTTCGCCGCACCCCGGGCTGACGGTGCGCCGATCGTGTTCGACCTGGCCACCAGCGCCATCGCCCATGGCGACGTGCAGATCGCAGCGCGCAAAGGCGAGAAACTGCCGGCGGGCATGGGGGTCGACAGCCTAGGCCAGCCGACCTGCGACCCGAAGGCGATTCTGGAAGGTGGTGCATTGTTGCCGTTTGGCGGACACAAAGGCTCGGCACTGTCGATGATGGTCGAGCTGCTCGCCGCTGCGCTGACCGGCGGCAACTTTTCGTTCGAATTCGACTGGAAGAATCACCCCGGTGCCAAGACCCCGTGGACCGGTCAGTTGCTGATCGTGATAGATCCAAGCAAGACCGCCGGGCAAAGCTTTGCCGAACGCAGTCAGGAACTGGTGCGGCAGATGCACGGGGTAGGGCTCAAGCGTTTGCCGGGGGATCGGCGGCATTTGCAGCGGGCCAGATCATTGGCCAAAGGGATCGAGCTGGATCAGCAGACCCTGTCGCAGCTGCGTGAACTGGCCGGCGAATGAGTTTGTGCCTGGCATGAAAAAGGCGAGCCCGAGGGGCTCGCCTTTTTTGTTCGCGCTCAGCGGCGACCGAGCAACAATCCGACTACCAGGCCGAACCCGGCGGAAATCGCCACGGTCTGCCACGGGTGCCCGCCGATGTAGCTCTCGGTGGCGTCCACCGCCGGTTTGGTGCGGTCACGCACGCTGGTGACCGAATCCAGCGCCTGCTGCAATTTCTGGGCGATTTGCCCGCGCAGGGTCTCCGCTTCCTCGCCGACCAGGGATGCACTGCTCTTGAGCAGTTTTTCCGACTCTTCGATCAGCGCCTGAAGTTCGCTGAAGGCCTGGTCCTTGATTTGGTCTTCGGCGGCTTGAACGGCGGTTTTCCGGGCCATTGGGTGACTCCTTGCAGGTGAATGGACAGTGAACAATGGAGTGTGGCGCGCCTTGAAAAGTTGCAGGGATTTTCCATCCGGAACAAAAACCAGCGTCAGAGGTTTCCGTCCAGCGTGTAAGATGTCGCCATTTCATGCAGCAGGTAATTCCCGATGAGTTTCAATCTGGCCGACAAATCCCTCGCAGAGCGCGCCGCGCTGGAAGATGAAAAATCCCGACTGTTCGAACTCTGGCAGAACAATCTGGGCAAAGCCAAGGGCGAAGCCGCGCGGTTGTTCGGCGAGCGCTCCAAGCGCAAGGGCAAATGGGCCGAGTTCGTGCGCGCCGAACTGGACGGCATGTCGCCGCCGGAATTCGCCAACATGGTGCGCAGTGAAGTCAATCGCCTGATGGCGGCCAACAAGTAATCACTCGGCCCTGAAACTGGCGCTTATCGCTTCGCGCACCGTCAGCACCACCGGATCGATCTGGGTGCTGGTGCGCCAGCCCAGTTCGATCGGGTAGCGCGGCAGCGCCAGCGGGCAGGGCAGCAGCACCAGCCCGCTCAGTGAGGCAATGGCCTGCGCGGCGTGGGTCGGAATGGTCGCCACCGCCTCGCTGCCCTTGAGCAGATGCGGCAACGCCGCGAAATGCGTGGTCGAGGCGCAGACCCGGCGAGTCCGGCCCAGCGCCGCCAGCCCTTCATCGGTGATCCCGATAAAACCGCCCGACGACACCAGCAGGTGCTCGCGGGTGACGAATTCTTCCAGATCGATCTGCTGCTGGCCCGGCGCCAGACTCGCCGGATCCACCAGACACGCGTAACCCCCTTCACCCAACACCTGACGGCTGAGCAGCCGCTCGGCAAATCCGCCGGCGGTGATCGCCAGATCGATGCTGCGCTCCATCAGCGCCCGGGCGACGATCTGGCTGTGGGTCTGGCGGAAAATCAGGCGCAGTTTCGGTGCGCGGCGGGCGATTTCCTCGATCAGGCGCCGGCCGTAAGCGATTTCGAAATCGTCCGAAAGGCCCACAGTGACCGAGCGTCCTTCGTAATGATTGGCGGTCGGGTCGACCATGGCCAGGCTTTGCCGGCATTTATTCAGGGCATCGCTGACCACCGGTTTCAACTGGTTGGCCTTGAGCGTGGGCGCCAGTCCCCGGCCAGTACGCACGAACAATTGATCGCCATACACCTCGCGCAGCCGGCGCAAGGCCGCGCTGACCGCCGATTGGGTTACGCCCAGACGCAACGCCGCGCGGCTGGCACTGGATTCTTCATGCAGGGCTTCAAAGACTTTCAGCAGGTTGAGGTCGACGGTTGCGATATTCATCTGGTTCATATCATTCAGCAGTGGATCGGTCTTTATTCATGATCCCGTGGCGCCGGAGAATGAGCAACACCTGAACTTCACGGAGTGACCGTCATGCCCAAATCAATCGTTGCCGCCCTGCAGATCGGCGCCTTGCCCGGTGGCAAGGCTGAAACCCTGGAACAGATCCTGAGCTGGGAAACCGCGATCATCGAATCCGGCGCCGCGCTGGTGGTGATGCCCGAAGCGTTGCTCGGCGGCTACCCGAAAGGCGAGGGCTTCGGCACGCAGTTGGGTTATCGCTTGCCGGAAGGCCGTGAGGCCTACGCCCGTTATTTTGCCAACGCCATCGACGTGCCGGGTGCGGAAACCGAAGCGCTGGCCGGGCTGTCGGCACGTACCGGGGCCAACCTGGTGATCGGCGTGATCGAACGGGCCGGCAGCACCTTGCATTGCACCGCGCTGTATTTCGACCCGCAGGCGGGTCTTGTGGCCAAACACCGCAAACTGATGCCCACCGGCACCGAACGGCTGATCTGGGGCAAGGGCGACGGTTCGACGCTGCCGGTGCTCGACACTCAGGTCGGCAAGCTCGGCGCCGTGATCTGCTGGGAAAACATGATGCCGCTGATGCGCACGGCGATGTACGCCAAGGGCATCGAGGTCTGGTGTGCGCCGACCGTGGACGAACGCGAGATGTGGCAGGTCAGCATGCGCCACATCGCCCACGAAGGGCGCTGCTTTGTGGTCAGCGCCTGTCAGGTGCAGGCCTCGCCGAATGAGTTGGGCGTGGAAGTTGCCAACTGGCCGGGAGATCGACCGCTGATCGCCGGCGGCAGCGTGATCGTCGGGCCGATGGGCGACGTGCTGGCCGGGCCGTTGCGCGGCGAGGCCGGCTTGCTCACCGCCGAGATCGACACCGTAGACCTGGTGCGCGCCCGCTACGACTACGACGTGGTCGGCCACTATGCGCGGCCGGATGTGTTCGAGTTGAGCGTCGATGAGCGGGCGAAACCGGGTGTGCGTTTCACCGCATGATCTGACTGTCAATACAAAAACTGTGGGAGCTGGCTTGCCAGCGATGGGGCCGTATCAGTCACCGTCACCGTGGCTGACACTCCGCTATCGCTGGCAAGCCAGCTCCCATAAGGATTTGTGAACAGTTTGAAAGTTATGAAACCTACCAGGTGGCAGCACTGGCCCTGGGCAGACTGAGCTTGCCGGTATCGACAAAGCGCATCGTGCCAAACAGCCCGCCCGCCAGTTTGCCGCGCAGCACATAGGGCAGGTTGTCGAGGGTTTGGGTCTGGCTCAGGCCGAGGGTCTGGCGCAGCACCGAGAACGCGGAAATGCTCACCGGGACGCTGACGATGGTTTCGGAGAACCGTGGGATCGAGCCGGTCTGATCGCTCACACCCGACGCCAGCGAATGGCCGTTGACCTCCAGATCCAGCGCGATGCCGTTGTAGTCGATGGGCGTTTCGTTGGGGTTCTGCACCCGCAGCTTGATCGCGAAGCGCACTTCCAGATCCTGGCTCGGCAGCGGTTCGAGGCCAACCACGTTGATGTTCACCGGGTCGCGGTTGGGAAACAGCGCGCAGGCGCTGAGGGAGAGCAGAAGCAGGGACAGGATGACGGCTTGGAGGCGGCGCATTGATGCTCTCTCATTGAAAAAGGGCTGAACCGTTGCCGGTATCAGCCCTTTTTGATGGAGCGGACAGGATCAACGGTTCAACTGTGCGACAGCGGCGTTTGTTGCGGGTTCAGCTTTGGCCGGCAGGTCGGGGTTTTCCATGACCTGAAGGATAGAGGCTTCCGGGTCGAAGTCATCCTCTTCCAGCTCGATGAATTCTTCCGGCAGGAAGATATTCAGCACGATCGCACACAGCGCGCCAACGGTGATCGGCGACTCGAAGATGTTGCGCAGCGCCTGCGGCAGTTCGCGCAGCACTTCCGGCACAGCGGCAATGCCCAGGCCCATGCCGACGGAAATCGCCACGATCAGCATGTTGCGCCGATGCAGGCCGGCTTCGGCGAGGATCTTGATCCCGGCCACGGCCACGGTGCCGAACATCACCAGCTCTGCGCCGCCGAGCACCGGTTTCGGCATCAGTTGCAGCACCGCGCCGATCATCGGGAACAAACCCAGCAGCACTAGCAGGCCGGCGATGAAGAACGCTACGTAGCGGCTGGCCACGCCGGTGAGCTGAATCACCCCGTTGTTCTGGGCGAAGGTCACCATCGGCATGCTGTTGAACACCGCGGCCATGGCCGAGTTGAGGCCATCGGCGAGCAGGCCGGATTTGATCCGGCGGATGTACAGCGGGCCCTTGACCGGTTGCCGGGAAATCATCGAGTTGGCAGTCAGGTCACCGGCCGCTTCCAGCGGCGACACCAGGAAAATCACCGCCACCGGCACGAACGCCACCCAGTCGAAGTTGAAACCATACTTGAACGGCACCGGCACGCTGACCACCGGCACTTCGGGCAGGTTGGCAAAGTCTACGGTGCCCATCAGCCACGCCACCACGTAGCCGAGGGTCAGGCCGATGACGATTGCGCCCAGGCGCAGGAACGGCACATCAACCCGGTTCAACACCACAATGGTGCCCAGCACCAGCGCCGCCAGGAACACATGGCTGGCCGCGCCCAGATCCGCCGCGCCGAAGCCGCCGGCAATGTCGGTCATCGCCACTTTGATCAGCGACAGGCCCATCAGGGTGATGATGGTGCCGGTCACCACCGGGGTGATCAGCATGCGCAATTTGCCGATGAACTGGCTCAGCACCACTTCGATAAACGCGGCAAAGAAGCACACGCCGAAGATCGTCGAGAGGATTTCATCGGTGCCGCCGCCCCGGGCCTTGACCATGAAACCGGCGCTGAGAATCACGCTGATGAAGGAAAAACTGGTGCCTTGCAGGCACAGCAGGCCCGAACCGACCGGGCCAAAGCGCTTGGCCTGAACGAAGGTGCCGAGGCCCGAGACGAACAGCGCCATGCTGATGAGGTACGGAATTTCGCTCTGCAGACCGAGGGCGCCGCCCATGATCAGGGTCGGGGTGATGATGCCGACGAAGCTGGCCAGCACGTGTTGCAGGGCGGCAAACACCGTTGCGGTGAAGTGCGGACGGTCGTTGAGGCCGTAGATCAGATCGTTGTTGCGCGGGGCTTTTTCAGAGACGGTCATGGTGGTTTGCGTGCCGCAATGCGGGGCCGGGTCGGAAAATGGGTGCGCAGGATGCCGTAAGCGAGGGGCGAGGGCAACGCATGATCGTTCCCACGCTCTGCTCGGGAATGCAGTCGGGGACGCTCCGCGTTCCAAAAAATGCTCAGGTTCGACCAAAGGCTGACAGCAGATCTTCTTCAAAAGCCTTCTGTGCATCGCCAGGCACCTGCGCCCGATGGCGGGCCAGATGGAACGCCACGTCAAAGCTCAATTCGCCTTCGCGCACCGGTCGCAGCAGGCCCTTGTCCTGCCATTGGCGCGCGTAATGGTTGGGCAGATAACCGACGTGCTTGCCGGACAGAATAAAGGCGAGGGTGCCTTCGACCTGCTCCGAGCGTGCCGAGCAGACCTTGCCCTGGAACGGCTCGTCACTGCGCAGAAACCTGTACGGGTGATCGACCCGGTCACAGGCCTGCAACGCCGCATCATCGGGCGCATCGTCGGAAAACAGCGGGTGGCCGGGCGCGCAATACAGATGCTGGGTTTCGCTGAACAGCTCGCGGTAGTCGAACGCGCTCTGCACCTGGGAGAAGTAACCGATGGCCAGGTCCAGCCGCTGTTGCAGCAGCAGACGCTCCATTTCGCCGGGCATGGCGCTGATCAGCTCGATGCGCACCGATTCGTCCCGCTCGCGAAAGCGCCGGATCGCATCCGCCACCCGTTGCAGCACCGACTGATCGACCGCTTCCGACAGACCCAAGCGCACTTCACCGATCAAGCGCCCGGCGACGCCGTTGGATTGATGGCGGAAGGTTTCGATCGAATCGAACAGCGCCCGCGCGGCAATCAACAGTTGCTCGCCCTTGGGCGTCAGGCTGAAACCGCCCTTGCCCCGGTTGCACACCCGATAGCCGAGACGCGTCTCAAGCTTGGCCATTTGCTGGCTGATGCTCGACTGGCTCAGCCCCAGTTCACCCTGGGCTGCGCTGAAACCATTGGATTCGACCACGCCGAGAAACAGCCGCAGAAGCTGAAGATCGACATCGTGGAGCTGACCGAGCATCACATTACTCCTGGATAAAGTCAGGTTAACAAACTTGATATTTCTCGAATGTATCCGACGGCGCATCCTGCCACCACTTTCTTCGGTCAGGTGTTCGTCATGGCTCCCGTCGTCAAGCTGTGTTTGCCCGCGTTGTTGCTTACCGTCTCCATCGCCTCCCAGGCCGAAGAGAAAACGCTCAACCTCTACAGCTGGGCCGATTACGTGGCGCCGGAAACCTTGCAGCGCTTCGAAAAGGAAACCGGCATCCACGTGCGCTACGACACCTTCGATACGTCCGAGGTGCTGGAAACCAAACTGCTCACCGGCGGCAGCGGTTATGACGTGGTGGTGCCGTCGTCCAGCGTGCTGGCCCGTGGGTTGGCCGCCGGCGCGTTGAAGGAAATCCCTCACGAAGGGCTCAAGGGTTACGCCAATCTCGATCCGGATCTGCTGGAAAAACTGGCGGCGGTCGATCCCGGTAACCGTTACGGCGTGCCTTACACCTGGGGCACGCTCGGGCTGGGCATGAACGTCGAAGCCGTGAAGCAGCGGCTGCCCGACGTGCCGCTCAACAGCCTCGATCTGCTGTTCAAGCCCGCATACGCCAGCAAACTCAAGGATTGCGGGATCGCGATTCTCGATTCGCCGCAGGAAGTGATCGGTCTGGCGCTGCACTATCTCGGGAAAGATCCCTACAGCACCGACAAGAAAGATCTGGTCGCCGCCGAAGCCTTGTTGCAGCAGTTGCAGCCCTCGGTGCTGTACGTCGCCACCGGGCGGCAGATCAATGATCTGGCCAACGGCAGCGTCTGCCTGGCGCTGACCTACAACGGTGACGCGAGCATGGCCGCCGATCAGGCGCGCAAGGCCAACAAGCCGTTTGAAGTGGCTTACCGGATCCCCAAGGAAGGCACGCTGGTGTGGCAGGACAACCTCGCCATCCCCAAAGACGCGCCGCACCCGGAAGCTGCTCGCACCTTCATCGAGTTCATGTTGCGCCCCGAATCCGTGGCGGCGCTGACCAATACGCTGTTCTTTGCCACCGCCAACCAGGCCGCCACGCCGCTGGTGGATGAGGCGGTGCGCAACGATCCGGACATTTACCCGAAACCCGACGTGCGCGAACGGCTGTACGCCGACCACAGCATGAGCCTCAAGGACATGCGCCAGCGCACACGCCTGTGGACCACTTTCCGTAGCCGCCAATAGCCTTTCATAACAACAGGAGCACACCGATGGACGTGCCAGTGCAAAACGATCAGGCCCTGACCCGTGACAGCCTCTACGGCACCGCTGCCGAAAGTACCTACGCCGGGATTACCAGTTTCATGCGCCGGCGCTACAGCCGCGACCTGCGCGGCGTGGACGTGGCGGTCAGCGGTGTGCCGTTCGACACCGCCACCAGCAACCGTCCCGGCGCACGTTTCGGGCCGCGCGGGATTCGCGCGGCGTCCACCGGGATTGCCTGGGAACGGCACTGGCCGTGGGCGTTCGACCCGTTCGATCATCTGGCGGTGATCGATTGCGGCGATTGCGACTTCGATTACGGCTCGCCGCACACCATCCCGGAAAGCATCGAGGCCCACGCCGAGCACATTCTCAGCTCCGGCAGCGCGATGCTCACCTTCGGCGGCGATCACTTCATCAGCTATCCGCTGCTCAAGGCCCATGCGCGCAAGCACGGCACGTTGTCGCTGATCCACTTCGATGCCCACAGCGACACCTGGCCGGACGAGGGCGGCAAACGGGTCGATCACGGCACCATGTTCTGGCACGCCGCGCGGGAAGGGTTGGTGGATCCGGCGCGTTCGGTGCAGATCGGTTTGCGCACCACCAATGACGATCATCAGGGCTTTCAGGTGCTGGACGCGCGGCAGGTGCATCGCCGTGGTTGCGAAGCCATTGTCGAAGCGATCCGCGCGCGGGTCGGCGATCACCCGGTGTACCTGACGTTCGACATCGATTGTCTGGATCCTGCCTTCGCCCCGGGCACTGGTACGCCGGTATGCGGCGGGTTGAGCACGGTACAGGCTCTGGAAATCCTTGGCGGTCTGCGCGGGATCAATCTGGTCGGAATGGATGTTGTGGAAGTCGCCCCGGCTTATGACCACGCAGACGTGACGTCGCTGGCGGCGGCGACCCTGGCCATGGAGATGCTTTGCCTGTACGCGGCCCGGCACAAAGTCGACGCGTGATCCCCTCCGAGCCTGGTGAAAGCTCCTGACAATTTCTGACACCAGGCTCTGCTAAGCTCCGGCAAATTTTCTGCCCAGAGCCTCAAACCGTGTCGCGAACCACACGTCTGTTGACCCTGCTGCAAGTGCTGCGTGGCAAGAAGCGCCCGGTGACCGCCGCGACGCTGGCCTCCGAGCTGGAAATCTCCGAACGCACCCTCTATCGCGATATCGCCGAACTGACCGCCCTCGGCGCGCCGATCCATGGCGAGGCGGGCATCGGTTATGTGCTGCGCAGCGGTCTGTTTCTGCCGCCGCTGATGCTCAACGCCGACGAGACCGAAGCCATCGTGCTGGGCCTGCGGTATGTCGATCAGCGCGGCGACGAGGTGCTGAGCAAAGCGGCTGCGGATGCACTGGCGAAAATCGCTGCGGTGCTGGACCCGCAGGCCCAGGAGGCGCTGCGCAATCCGACGGTCATGCCCGGGCCGCCGGGTTACGGTTTTCCGCAAAACGCCGTGCCGTTGAACGTGTTCCGCCACGCCATCCGCGATCAGGCCAAGCTGCACATCGATTACGCCGATGCGCAGCAGGTGCAGAGCCAGCGGTTGATCTGGCCGCTGGCGCTGGGTTTTCTCAACGAGGTGCGGATCATCGTCGCGTGGTGCGAATTGCGCGGCGCCTATCGTACGTTTCGCACCGACCGGATTGCCGCCGCCAGCCTGCAGGGCGAGCGCTATCCGGGGCGGCGCAGCGAGCTGCTGCGCACTTGGCAGCGGCTGATGCAACTGGACGAAAACGGCCGTTTCACTCCTGACAGGAATTGACGCAGGGCTGTTCTAGGATGGCGACAGAACCCGAAAAAAGGAGCTGCACTCATGTTCCATCCCACCTCGATACTCGCCCCGGCCATCGTTGAGTACATCAATGCTGCCAATGCTCGCGATACCTCCCGGGTCGGCAGTTTTTTTGCCGAGGATGCCCACGTGTTCGATGAAGGCCATCATCAGGTCGGCCCGCAGGCCATCGCCAATTGGATGCAGGACACCGCCCAGCGCTATCAGCCGCGGGTCGAAGTGCTCGGCGTCCAGCAGCGCACCGGCAAAGTGCTGGTGCAAGGGCTGATCTCCGGAACGTTTCCCGGCAGCCCGCTGGAGCTGCGCTACACGTTCCGCCTTAACGAACAGGGCAAAATCGCTCGGCTGGATATTTCCCTGTAGCCATCGTGGCATACTGCCGCGCATGACTTTCGACTCCCCCCTGAGCGCCTGGCAATACGCCGTCGACCACAAGGGCTTCATCCAGGATGAAGCCCAGGAACACGCGGTCTGGGCCTTGCAAAAATGCCATGAAGCCCTGCACGCCGGTGCCCGTTCGGTTACCGGCGTTTACCTGTGGGGCCCGGTCGGGCGCGGCAAGACCTGGCTGATGGACCAGTTTCATCAGAGCCTGCGGGTGCCGGCGCGGCGGCAGCACTTTCACCACTTCATGGGCTGGGTGCACCAGCGCTCCTTTCAGTTGACTGGGATCGCCGATCCGTTGCGGGCCCTGGCCCGTGAGCTGGCGGCTGAAGTGCGAGTGCTGTGTTTCGACGAGCTGTTCGTCAATGACATCGGCGACGCGATCATTCTCGGGCGCTTGTTTCAAGTGATGTTCGACGAGGGCGTGGTGGTGGTCTGCACCTCCAACCTGCCGCCGGATCAGTTGTATGCCGACGGCTTCAACCGCGACCGCTTCCTGCCGGCAATCACCGCGATCAAACAGCACATGCAAGTGGTCGCGGTAAACGGCGCTGAAGATCATCGATTGCATCCCGGTGCCATCGAGCAGCGTTACTGGGTCACTCAGCCGGAGCAGGCTAGCGCGCTAAGCCAGGTGTTCGACGCCTTGGCGGCCGGGCAAACCGTCAGTGGCGAACCGGTGCCGGTCGGTTACCGTGCCTTGAACGTGGTGCAGGCCAGCGATTCGGTGCTGTGGTGCCGTTACGCCGATCTGTGCGACCAACCGTTCGCCGCCATGGATTTCATCGCGCTGTGTGACACCTACCGGGCTATCCTGTTGAGCGAGGTGCCGAACCTCAGCGCGAAAAAACGCGAGGGGCGGATCGCCCGTGGCACCGAGGATGGCGCGGAGCGGGTGGTGGCCGGCGATCGTGAATTGCCGCAGTTGTCGGTGCACGACGACGGCGTGCGCCGCTTCATCGCGCTGGTCGACGAGTGCTACGACCGCAAGGTGCCGCTGTACATCGAGGCCGAAGTGCCGATGGACGCGCTGTACACCGAGGGCTATCTGGAATTCCCGTTCCGCCGGACCCTCAGCCGCTTGCAGGAGATGCAGTTGCAACGCTTCGCCGAGACCTGAAAACACGGAGGGCGCGACATGACTCAGCCACTGTCCCATCATTTGCTGACCATGGCTTATCAGAATGCCTGGGCCAATCATCGACTGGCCAAGGCCTGGAGCCAGCTCGACGGCACGGAGCTGGCGGCGCCACGGGTCAGTTTCTTCCCGAGCATCCGCCTGACCCTCAACCATATCCTCACCTGCGACTGGTTCTACGTCGACGCGCTGGAGCGGGAGTTGCGCGGTGACGAACCGCATCCCGATTGCTACGTGTTCTTCAACGCTGACGAACCCTTCACCGAGTCACAGGCCTTGCGCCGGGAACAGGCCCATGTCGACCGCAGGCTGATCGCCTACTGCGAGCAACTGCGCGATGCCGATCTGGGGCGCATTGTCACCATCGCCCGCGACACGCCACAGCACGACAGCCGCCTGCGGATGGTTTCGCACCTGTTCGAACACCAGATCCATCATCGCGGCCAGGTTCACGCGATGCTCAGCGGCACTTCGGTGAAACCGCCGCAGCTGGACGAATTTTTCTGTGCCGGCGAGTCCGGTTTGCGGGCCGAGGATTTTGCCGAGCTGGGCTGGACCGAAGAACTCATCTGGGGCCACTGAAAACGCCGGGTTGTCGCCGGGACCTGCCTCGCGCTAAGGTCGCCGAGCCTATCAGCGCGTATCAAACGCGCCGGGGCCCCGTGCGATCGAGGAAGGAAATGGATTCCGCAGAAATTCTTGTGCTTCAAGCCAGTTACACCAATCCGGTGCATGCCGAAGCCATCGGTGTCGTACTCAATCATTACGCCGAGGACCCGATGGGCGGCGGCCATCCGATTGCCCCTGAACTGTTGCAGCAACTGCCCGCCGAACTGGCCAAGCGGCCCCACGCGTTCAGCGTCCTGGCGTTTGTCGGTGGCGAGCCGGCAGGGCTGGTGAACTGCTTTGAAGGGTTTTCCACGTTTGCCTGCAAGCCGCTGGTCAATGTGCACGACGTGTCAGTGGTGACCAAGTTTCGCGGTCTGGGGCTGAGTCAGAAAATGCTGCGCAAGGTCGAGGACATCGCCCGTCAGCGTGGTTGCTGCAAGATCACTCTGGAGGTACTCGAAGGTAACGCCATAGCGCAAAATTCCTATGCCAAATTCGGCTTCGCGCCAGGCATGTTCGACCCGAATCACGGGCGCATGCTGTTCTGGATCAAGGATTTGCAGGCGTAAAAAAAAGGCGCCCGGAAAGGGCGCCCAACTGTCATCTGCGAAGCCAGAGCGAGCCATCGCAGGTCCATCGGTAAAGCGTTCGCTCAAGGGCGATAGGACTCGGTGACCTGGGCGGTCTGGTCGTCCGGAACCTTGAGTTCATTGGTCTTCGCCTCAGCCTGCGGGCTCTGTGCGGAATGAACCGGGAAGTTTGCCCAGTAATGTCTCATGCGCTCGGCGCCGCCTTCGGCGAATGCGCTGGCGGATGCCAGGGTGAGTAGACCGGCAAGGATTGCAGTCGTGGTTTTCATGGTGCCTCCTACGAAAAATGTCGGAGCCGTTCATCCATGAATCAGGGCCTCGAGGGGCAGTGTCCGTCGAGGGCATTAACAAGAGGTTAACGCTCGTTCAGTCTAGGTTTTACAGAGTATTTCCACGGCGTATCGGACGAACGCTGCACGCGTGAATGACGCGTGCAGGTTGCAAGGGAAGGGGCAGTACGATTGTAAATGTTGAAAAGGGCCGGTTGCGGCCCTTTCTATTACTCCTGCAGCACCACTTCCGTGGTGGTGGCCGCGGGCTTTTTCGGCTTCATCAGGCTGAAGTCGATCAGGGCCCGCTGTTCGCGTTCGTAAGGGTTGCCGATCAACAGCGGACGCGGCTTGAAGCTGTCGCTGACCAGACTTTTGGTGCGATCCAGCTCATCGAAACTCAAACCGGCCAGATCCGCCCAGGTGTGGATCAAGTGCGAGCTGCTGTACGGCCGGCTCAGGTCTCCGGCGAAGCTCCAGTCGTGGGTTTCACGCCATTTTGGCGACGCCCAGGCCATGAACGGAATGGTGTACATCGGCGCCGTCGGCTTGTTTTCGTTGCGACCCAGCGTGCTGTGGCCCACCGAGTCGAACACGTCTTCACCGTGATCGGAGAGGTAGAGCAGGAAGCCGTTCGGATCGGATTTGGCGTAATCCTTGATCAGGCTCGAGACCACGAAATCGTTGTACAGCACGGCATTGTCGTAGCTGTTGTAGGTCGGCACCTGATCGTCACGCACACCGGCCGGAACGCCGTTGCGATCCTGGAACTTGTCGAAGCTCGGCGGATAACGGTACTGGTAGCTCATGTGCGTACCGAGCAGATGCACGACGATCAGCTTGCGCGGTGCCGCATCGGCCAGGGCCTTGTTGAACGGCTCGATCACGTCGCCGTCGTACTGCGCGGCGTTCTGGTTGCGGTTGTTGTTCAGGTACACCTGCTCGTCGGCCTGTTCGGAGAACGTTGTGAGCATGGTGTTGCGCTTGGTCATGGTTTGCTGGTTGGTGATCCAGAAGGTCTTGTAGCCAGCCTGTTTCATCATGCTGACCAATGAAGGGGTGGACAGGTACAGATCCGGATTTTCTTCGTCGGCGAAGGTCAGTACCTGTTGAAGCGCCTCGATGGTGTACGGGCGCGGGGTGATGACGTTGTCGAAGATCGACAGCTGATCCTTGAGCTTGTCCAGTTCCGGTGTGGTTTTGCGCGGGTAACCGTAGAGGCTCATGCGCTGGCGGTTGGTGGATTCGCCGATCACCAGCACCAGGGTCGCCGGCTGATTGGCGCCTGAGTCCTTTAGGTTTTTCAGCGGCGGGATCTTGCTCGCGCTGTGCAGCATGCCCTGCATGTCGGCCAGGGTTTCCTGATAGCGGTGATAAGCCACGGCCATCTGCCACGGCACGGCCGGCTCGATACGGGTTTCGAATTTCTCGAAGCCTTGCTCGAAGCTGCCGGTGCGCATTGTCTGCTTGACCAGCGGATAACCGATCACGGCCACCAGAATCGCCATGGCGGCGACGAATGCCCGGCCACGGGGCAGGTACACCGGACGCAGGCGGGTCCACAGGAAATACGCGAACGCGGTGTGCGCGAGGAACGCCGGGACCATCCACCAGGCAAAGTACTGGGTCATGTACTCGCCAGCTTCGGACACGTTCGACTCGAACATGATGAAGATCACGCTCTGGGAGAATTCCTGCTGGTAGATGAAGAAATAACCCAGGCTGGCCATCGAGCAGGCCCACAGCACCACGCCGATCAGAGCGGCGAGCAGACGGGTGCGTTTGGGGAACAGCAGCATCGGCGCGAGCCACACGGCGCTCATCACGAAGGCCTGGCGGAACCCGGTGAACCCTGAGGTGCCCGTCAGCTGGATCAGCAGTTGGGTGATACCGGAGAAGTACCAGAAGAACACGAACAACCAGATGAAACCGGCCCAGTCGAAACCTGTCGCAGTCGTATTGCTGCGTTTGAACACCGCCATTCAGCACTCCAGCTCAGTCGTTACATCCACCACCGGGCGTTTCATGCAAAGGGCGCATGAGCCCGACGAACGGAGGCCATGCGCACAGACGCACGGCCAGAATGCGCGGGAGTATCAACAAGCGAATGTGAAAACTTTGTTAGTTGCCGAAAAGGGCAGGAGGTGCAGCATGTCGGGAACAGCAATGGCTGCTCCCGAAGCGGGCGGGGATCAGGCGTGGGGCGAGCGCTGTACGCGTGGCAAGGGCTGCGGCTCGGCGCCTTGGGTCAGCAGGCGCAATTGCGCGAGTTCCTGCTTGAGCTGGTCGCGTTCATCTTTCAACTGACGCAATTCATCACGACGGATGGTGACGTACAGGGTTTGTGGCGGCATTGCTGTGTGTACTGTGCCCATTGCTCACCTCGCAAATGGCGTGTCTCAACTGTAGTTCAGCCCCGAATTCGGTTGCTGACATACTATCGGCGCCGATTTTGATTTCTTTTGCTCGTGAATGGAACTTTTTTATTTTTCATGGTCGTTGTGTCTTCGGCACGTTTCCCGACGTTATCAGTCTGGATCGGGCACAATGCCCGGAAACTTCACACCGACGCTCTGGACTAAGCTCCATGATTCACGTTGGGCTATAACCTTTGACACACTTTTATTTGTAGTAAGGAGCATCAGCACATGCAACTCGGGATTATTGGACTGGGCCGCATGGGCGGCAATATTGCGCGACGTCTGATGCTCAACGGTCACACCACCGTTGTTTACGACCGCAATACCGCCTTTGTCGACACCCTGGCCGCCGAGGGCTCTACCGGCGTCGCCGATCTGCCTGCACTGGTCGCAGGCCTGGCCAAGCCGCGTGCAGTGTGGGTCATGCTGCCGGCCGGCGCACCGACTGAAGACACCATCGAAACCCTGAGCAATCTGCTCGAGGCGGGCGACACCATCATCGATGGCGGCAACACCAACTATAAGGACGACATCCGCCGGGCCAAAACCCTGGCCGAGAAGGGCCTGCACTACATCGACGTCGGCACCTCCGGCGGCGTCTGGGGCCTGGAGCGCGGCTACTGCATGATGATCGGCGGCGATGCCGAGACCGTTAAGCGTCTGGATCCGCTGTTCGCCGCTCTGGCGCCGGGCATGGGCGACATCCCGCGCACCAGGGACCGCAAGTCCGATGACCACCGCGCCGAGCACGGCTACATCCACGCCGGTCCCGCCGGTGCCGGTCACTTCGTGAAGATGATCCACAACGGGATCGAGTACGGGATGATGGCGGCCTTCGCCGAAGGCTTCGACATCCTCAAGACCAAGTCCAGCGAGTTTTTGCCGGAGGACCAGCGTTTCGACCTGAACGTGGCCGACATCGCCGAAGTCTGGCGTCGTGGCAGCGTGGTGTCGTCCTGGCTGCTCGACCTGACCGCCGATGCCCTGGCGGTCGACCCGAAACTCGACGGTTTCTCCGGCTCCGTGGCTGACAGCGGCGAAGGTCAGTGGACCATCGAAGCGGCCATGGAACAGAAGGTGCCGGTACCGGTGCTGTCCAACTCGCTGTTCTCGCGCTACCGCTCGCGCGGCCAGGGCACTTTCGGCGACAAGATTCTTTCGGCCCAGCGCTTCGGCTTCGGCGGCCATGTGGAGACTGCGAAGAAATGACCCATACGATCCGCAGGAAATCCAAGGCAGAACCCGCGCCACCGACCACGCTGTTTCTGTTCGGCGCCCACGGTGATCTGGTCAAGCGCCTGCTCATGCCGGCGCTGTACAACCTGAGTCGCGACGGCCTGCTGGATGATGGCCTGCGGATCGTTGGCGTTGACCATAACGCCATTACCGATGAAGCCTTCGCGCAAAAGCTTGAAGACTTCATCCGCACCGAGGTGGCAGCCAAGGTCGGCAAGGGCGATCAGATGCTTGATCCGGCCTTGTGGGCCAAACTCGCCAAAGGCATCAGCTACGTCCAGGGCGATTTCCTGGACGACAGCACTTATTCAGCCCTGGCGGCGAAAATCGCCGACAGCGGCACTGGCAATGCGGTGTTCTACCTGGCCACCGCGCCACGTTTCTTCAGCGAAGTGGTGCGCCGTCTCGGCAGCGCCGGATTGCTCGAAGAAACCCCGGAAGCCTTCAGAAGGGTGGTGATCGAAAAACCGTTCGGCTCCGACCTGCAAACCGCCGAGGCGTTGAACGCCTGCCTGCTCAAGGTCATGTCGGAAAAGCAGATCTACCGGATCGATCACTATCTGGGCAAGGAAACCGTGCAGAACATTCTGGTCAGCCGGTTCTCCAACAGCCTGTTTGAAGCGTTCTGGAACAACCACTACATCGATCACGTGCAGATCACCGCCGCCGAAACCGTCGGCGTCGAAACCCGTGGCAGTTTTTACGAACACACCGGCGCGCTGCGGGACATGGTGCCCAATCACCTGTTCCAGTTGCTGGCCATGGTGGCGATGGAGCCGCCGGCCGCGTTCGGCGCCGATGCGGTGCGGGGCGAAAAAGCCAAGGTAGTCGGCGCAATCCGCCCCTGGACCACCGAAGAGGCGCGGGAAAACTCGGTACGCGGCCAATACAGCGCCGGTGAAGTCGCTGGCAAACCGGTGTCCGGTTATCGCGATGAAAACAACGTCTCCCCCGACAGCACCACGGAAACCTACGTGGCGCTGAAAGTGATGATCGACAACTGGCGCTGGGTCGGCGTGCCGTTCTACCTGCGTACCGGCAAGCGCATGAGCGTGCGCGACACCGAGATCGTCATCTGCTTCAAACCGGCGCCGTATGCGCAGTTCCGCGATACCGAGGTCGACGAATTGCAACCGACCTACCTGCGTATCCAGATTCAGCCCAACGAAGGCATGTGGTTCGACCTGCTGGCCAAACGGCCGGGGCCGGCGCTGAACATGGCCAACATCGAGCTGGGTTTCGCCTACAAGGACTTCTTTGAAATGCAGCCGTCCACCGGCTACGAAACCCTGATCTACGACTGCCTGACCGGTGACCAGACGCTGTTCCAGCGCGCTGACAACATCGAGAACGGCTGGCGCGCGGTGCAGCCGTTCCTTGATGCCTGGCAACAGGACGCCAGTGTACAAACCTATGCCGCCGGCGAAGACGGGCCGAAAGCCGCCGATGATCTGCTGACTCGCGATGGTCGCGTCTGGCATGGTCTCGGATGAGCGAGCCGATCCGTTTTCTGTTGAGTGACATGGACGGCACGCTGTTGCTGCCCGATCACAGCCTGAGTCAGCGTACGATTGACGCGGTTCGTTCGCTGCGCGAAGCGGGCGTGGTGTTCAGTCTCGCCACGGGGCGGCCGCCCAAAGCCATGCTGCATCAAATCGAAGCCCTGGGCGTCGATCTGCCGACGGCTGCGTTCAACGGCGGCACGATCGTCAACCCGGATGGCAGCATTCTGGTCGCGCATTACCTGCCGGCCACGGCCGCGCTGACGGCGCTGGCGCTGTTTGCCGATCAGCCGGATGTCGAAATCTGGGTGTTCAGCGGTGGCGACTGGCTGCTCAAGGATCCGCACGGGCCGATGGTGCCGCGCGAGCAGCACGGGCTGGGTTATCCGCCGGTGGTGGTGGAGAGTTTCGAGCCGTATCTGGAGCGCATCGACAAGATCGTGGCCACCAGCAACAACACCGAACTGCTGATCGAGCTGGAGGCGCGTTTGCTGCCGAAGGTCGAGGGCCTCGCGCAGGTGTCGCGCTCGCAACCGGTGTACCTGGACGTGACGGCAGTCGAGGCGAACAAGGGCTCGGCGCTGGTCACGCTGGCTGAACACCTCGGTGTGCCGCTGGCGCAGACGGCGGCGATTGGCGATGGCGGCAATGATCCGGCGATGTTCCATGTTGCCGGTCTGTCGATCGCCATGGGCCAGGCAGAAGACGCGGTGAAGCGTCAGGCCGATGTGGTGACCGGGCCGAACACCGAGGATGGCGTGGCGCAAGCCATCGAGAAGTACATCTTGCCGCGCTGATTTACGTAAAAAAAAACGGGAGCCCCAGGGCTCCCGTTGTTGTTTCTACAGCCAGTAACTCACGGCGTACCAGCCCAGCAATCCCATCACCACGGTGTAAGGCAACGCCATCCACACCATCCGCCCGTACGACAACCGCACCAGCGGCGCAATCGCCGACGTCAGCAGGAACAGAAATGCCGCCTGACCATTGGGTGTCGCCACGCTCGGCAGGTTGGTGCCGGTGTTGATCGCAATCGCCAGCGTCTCGAAATGTTCGCGGCTCATGTGCCCGGACAGGAACGCCTGCTTCACTTCGGTGATGTAGATCGTGGCGACGAACACGTTGTCACTGATCGCCGACAGCAAGCCGTTGGCGATGAACAGCATCCCCGGTTGCTGCTCGGCCGGCAGTGCCAGCACCCACTGGATCAGCGGCGCGAACAGTTGCTGGTCGTGAATCACCGCCACCACGGCGAAAAACACTACCAGCAGCGCGGTGAACGGCATGGCGTCCTTGAATGCGCTGCCCAGACGGTGCTCGTCGGTGATGCCGGTGAAGGCGGTAATCAGCACGATCACCATCAGGCCGATCAAGCCGACTTCCGCAATATGGAACGCCAGCCCGGCAATCAGGATCAGCGCAGCGCAGCCTTGCACCAGCAGGGCGGCGCGTTGGCGTGGGGTGCGTTCGGCGTTGTCTTCGGCGGCGTAGTTGGCGAGCACGGCGCGTACGTTGTCCGGCAGCAACGTGCCGTAGCCGAACCAGCGCAGTTTCTCCAGCAACAGGCAGGTCACCAGTCCTGCGACCAGCACCGGCAGCGACACCGGCGCGACCTTCTGGAAAAACTCGGCGAAGTGCCAACCCATTTCGTGGCCGATCAACAGATTCTGCGGTTCACCGACCAACGTGCAGACGCCGCCCAGTGCGGTGCCGACAGCACCGTGCATCAACAGGCTGCGCAGGAAAGCGCGAAACTGTTCCAGATCCTCATGATGCAACTGGGGCAGATGCTGGTCATCGCTGAATTCGCTGTCCTGGCGCGGGTCGTTGCCAGAGGCCACCCGGTGATAAACCGAATAGAAGCCCACGGCGGCGCTGATGATCACTGCGGTCACGGTCAGTGCGTCGAGAAACGCCGAGAGAAACGCCGACAGAAAGCAGAACATCAAGGCCAGCAGCGCCTTCGAACGCACGCCCAGCAAAAGACGTGAGAACAGGAACAGCAGCAGGTCTTTCATGAAGTAGATGCCGGCGACCATGAACATCAGCAGCAGAATCACCGGGAAATTGTGCTGCAGCTCTTCGTACAGCGCCTGGGGCGTGGTCATCTTCAGCAGCAGCGCTTCGATCAACAGCAAGCCGCCGGGCATCAGCGGGTAGCACTTGAGCGCCATGGCCAGGGTGAAAATGAACTCGATCACCAGCAACCAGCCGGCGGCGACGGGACCTGCGGCCCACAGCACCAGCGCATTGAGCAGCAGAAACCCGACGATGCACGCCTTGTACCAGCGGGGTGAATGCCCGAGAAAGTTGTGCGCGAACGCCTGGGCCATCGAACCGGACATTGGTTGCTCCTTGTATTAAGAAGCGCGCAAGTTGCCGTAAGCGATGGGCAAGATCAAGTGCAGTTGGATTCGCATCAGTGATTCAGATACCGCGCCACCATTGCACGGTAGTTGCCATCCAGCGAATAGCCGCCCACCAGAATTCCTCCGTCAGGCTGTATCGCCACTGAAGTGGCGGTATCGAGGCTGCGCCCCAGTCGCGTGCGCAACCAGCCATTACCGGAACCGAAGCTTCGGTCAAGGCAGCCGTTGGCCAGATAGCGGGCGACAATAAAGTCGGCTTCAACGCCGCCGATGGTTGCGCCGACCGCGATGATGCGACCGTCCGGCATCGCCTGCGCTGCGCTCCACTGGCAGCCGCTGGGCCCGATCTCCAGCAGATGCGGTTGACCTCTGTTGCAGTGCAGATCGGGTCTGCCGTTGCCATGGACAGATTGCGCCATGCATCGGATCGGATCGCGGCTGCTGCCAAAACAATGCAAATGCTCCGCCGATTCGATGACCTGATTGACCAGTGCACTGTGCCCCTGGACTTTGAAGGCCATGAAGCCGTCTACCGCAAAACGTTCATCGAGCCTGCCGTCCGGCAGGTAGCGGGCGAGCAGACCTTCTTGAGGAAAGTCGATGGAGCCGGCCACCACGATTCTTCCGTCTCCTTGCAGCAGCACGCTGCCGAGCCAGGTATTGAGCAGCAAGTGGCGAACCATGACGAAACCGCGACCGTTGAAGGAGGGGTCGAGGCTGCCATCGGGTGTGAGGCGGATCAGCATGCCGACGTGATCGGCCAGCTCGAAGTGATGGTTGGCGATCAGCAGAATATGCCCGTCCGGTTGCACCGCAAAATCACAGGCTTCGGCGCCCGGAACGCCCGGCGGCAACCAGGCGTCGCGGGTGCCCATGGACAGGTCGCCGGGCAAGCGAACGATTTGTCGGCCGTTGTCGCCGAAGTCCGGGTCAGGCCGGCCTTGGGCGTCGAACAGAGCCAGGGCGGGAAGGGTGCAGTGTTCCGATTCATAGTGCAGGCCTGCCAGCAGAATCCGCCCGTCGGGCAAGAGCTGAACCTTGCTGCCCGTCGCTTCGAATCCGCTGGCGAACCGTCCGATCACGCTGCCTTGATTACCGAAGCCAAGGTCCGCCGATCCGTCCCCGAGCAATCGGGCCAGACCGAAGCAGTTGCCCTGAGCCGTGCCGACTTTGGCGGCGACCAGAATCCGGCCTTGCGCATCAAGTGCCACGCTCTGGGTCAGGCTGGACGTACTGCCGGCGAAGTAAACCTGCGCCACACCGTTACTGGAAAAGGTCTTGTCGAGTTGTCCGGCGTTTTTCGCTAGCGTCGGCAACGCGATGGCGGTCTGGGTTGACATGCATGCTTCTCCTTGCGAGTCGACCGATTTCCGGGAGGCGGAACGGGTAACTGCATGAGCGAGACATTCAATCCTTGAATACGCGCAAGTACAACTGACAGAACTAACAGGTGGAGAGTCGCACTGTGCCAGAACAGTGTCTTTTTGAACCAGTCGCAAGCCTGCCAAGTATTCAGGCGCGAAAGTATTGAGGAAAGTTGTACAAAAAGACTGAAGTTGGAAAAAGATTCGCAACTAAAAGAAGAGGGCGGATGACTTGAGCGTCATCCGCATTGCCCGCAACTATCAGTGTGGCATCGACCAGGACTGCAATGCATAGCCTTCTTCGCTCAGTTCGGCGCGGGCCTGCTGCAGCAGGTGTTCAAGTTGCGCCGGATCAGAGTAGGCACTGCTTGGGATCTGGGTACGACCGATGTGGGAGTTGGTGCGGTCGATCACGGTGAGGCAAAGTTCGCCATTGCCATCTTGTGGGGCCCAGGCGACGCATTGAAACGGTTCAAATGCGCGGTTGGCAATCAAAAGAGCTTCGTTGATACGGAGCGGGGCGGTCATGGGGTCTTCTCTCTTTAAGTGCCCAATCAAGTGATGTGCCGTCGGTTGGGCTTACCGTTCGGCGAGTTACTTGTACTGATGCACGCAACCCGTTGGCAGGTCACACCGGATTTGAAGAAATTTCGAATTTCTTTCATACCCTCAATATTCCGACCTGTTTTTGAAAGCCTGGCGAAAGAATCAAGTCGATAGCTAACTAATAAAGCGGTTTCTTATAACTGCTTCACTTGTACACCTATAAGCAATCGATACAAGGCCCCGTCAAATTCTTGCTAATGTAACAGTCAGGTTTGCCAAATGACTGTTTTTACGATCATTTCCTAAAATTTGGCGCCAAGGAACAGTCATGAACGAAGCGCCTGCTTTACGACGTTTACTGGTCGTCGACCCGTGCGACGACTGTCACCGATTGTTGCCGGGTTTGCGTGCCGTGGGTTGGGACGTCGACAGTTGCAGCCTGGAAAATGCCGCCGACCGAAGTTGCGATGTCGGCTTGCTGCGTTTACAGCCTTTCCACCTGGAACGTCCCGAAGCCGTCAAAGAACTGATCAGCCGCAGCGGCACCGAATGGATCGCCGTGTTGAATCAGGAAGTGCTGCGCTTGCAGAACGTCGGCGACTTCGTCTGCGAATGGTTTTTCGATTTCCATACCTTGCCGTTCGACGTCTCCCGGGTGCAGGTCACCCTCGGTCGTGCGTTCGGCATGGCGCGTCTGCGTGGCCAGGGCACGATTCACGTCGATCAGCCGGAGCACGAGCTGTTGGGCGACAGCAAACCGATCCGCGAGCTGCGCAAACTGCTGAGTAAACTGGCCCCCACCGAGTCGCCAGTGCTTATTCGCGGAGAAAGCGGGACCGGTAAAGAACTCGTCGCCCGGACCCTGCACCGGCAGTCGCAACGTCACAGCAAACCGTTTGTGGCGATCAACTGCGGGGCAATTCCCGAACATTTGATCCAGTCCGAGCTGTTCGGCCACGAGAAAGGCGCGTTTACCGGCGCCCATCAGCGCAAGGTCGGACGTATCGAAGCAGCCAACGGCGGCACCTTGTTTCTCGATGAAATCGGCGATCTGCCACTGGAACTGCAAGCCAATCTGTTGCGCTTTCTTCAGGAAAAACACATTGAACGGGTCGGCGGCAGTCAACCGATCCCGGTTGATGTGCGGGTGTTGGCAGCGACTCACGTCGACCTTGAGGCCGCCATCGAGAAGAAGCGCTTTCGTGAGGATTTGTACTACCGGCTCAATGTGCTGCAAGTAGTGACCGCGCCGTTACGCGAGCGCCACGGCGACCTGTCGATGCTGGCCAACCATTTTTCCCACTTCTACAGTCACGAAACCGGCCGTCGTCCGCGCAGCTTCAGTGAAGATGCGCTGATTGCCATGGGCAAGCACGACTGGCCGGGCAATGTCCGCGAACTGGCCAACCGCGTGCGTCGGGGGCTGGTGCTGGCCGAAGGACGGCAGATCGAGGCCCGTGACCTGGGGCTGATCAGCCAGCAGTCGATCGCGGCACCGATGGGCACCCTGGAAGACTACAAGACCCGCGCCGAACGCCAGGCGTTGTGCGATGTGTTGAACCGGCACAGCGACAATCTAAGTGTTGCCGCCAAAGTGCTGGGGGTTTCCCGACCTACTTTCTACCGTTTGCTGCACAAGCACCAGATCCGCTAGGGCGCGGTGCTTCCTGTCCAGGGAAGCTGAAAAGACCCGCTGCGACTTTCATCGCAGCGGGTCTTTTTATGGTATTGCGGTTAGAAGTAGTACGGGAATTTCAGGCTGAAGGAGAAGTCCGGGGCATCGTCCGTCATGCCGATGGACAGGTTGGGCACGATGGTCAGGTTGTCGGTGGCCGCGATGGTCATGCCGACGTTGAAGTAACCGGCGTTGGCGTCGCTGGACACCACCGATTCCCAATCCCCTCCATCCTGTTTCAGCTTGCTCTTGCGTTGCACCAGGTCGGATACGGAGAACGACATACTCATCTTCTCGTTCAGTGCGAAGGCAACACCCGCGCCAATCTGGAAGCTGTCGCCGATGCGTACCTTGCCCGGGTTTTTCTGGTTGACGGTCGAACTGATGTCGTCGAACGACTCCTCGAAGTTATGGGTGTAGGACAGGCTGCCGAACAGCACGGCCGGGTCAAACGTCTTGACCAGCGAGATGCCCGGGGTGATCGACCAGACGCCGTTGCCGGTGGGCAGGGTGTCAGGCACGAACAGGTTCGAGTTGGCATCGGTCTGGCGCAGCTTGATCCCGAACGGGTCCTTGCCGGTTGGCGCCTTGACCCGCAAGGAAACCACGGCGTCCGGGGTGTTGACCGACTCGTCCAGGAACTTGTACGCAATGCCGAAGTTGACGTCGCCGAGAGTCGGGTCGCGGCTGACGTCCTGTTCGGTGGTGACGTTGGAGGCGCCGCCGTTGCCGCCGCCGGACTGATAGGTCGATTCGCGGTAGACCACCGGCACGTTCAGATCGAACTGCCAGCGGTTGTCGAAGTTGTAGCGTCCCGTCAGGTCGAGGGTCCAGGTATCGGCCTTGATCCGGTCGAGGTTGATGTTGCCGAGAAAAATCGAGTCCAGGGCGAGGAAGCCGTTGAGGATCAGCTGGCGGGTGTCATAGCGTGAATAGGTCACGCCGGTTTCAAAGCTGAACTTGCCGCCGCCAAAGAAGCCGCTGGCTTCGTCGTACAGGTTGGACACACTCTGTGCCGGTTGTGAATCGTCGGCAAGCGACTGGCCATAGGATGCGCCACTGCCCCCGGCGGCGCCCCCCGACGCTGCTGCAGCCCCGGTGCCGGTGGCGACCCGGTTGCCTTTCATGTCCGAAGGCGATTTGGCCAAGCGTTTGGGGGGTGGAGAAGCGGGTTGCTCTTCGACCTGGCGGACTCGCTGTTCGAGCACCGCCAGGGCTTTCTGTTGTACTTCGTATCGTTGCTTAAGCTCCAGAAGTTCCTGTTTCAGGGCTTCTACATCGGCGTCGGGTGCAGCTTGCAACATTGCCGCGGGTAGAAGAGTACTCAAACATACAGCAGCACGCAGTGATACTGATCGATACATGAATAAGCCGTCCCTTTAAGCCCAATGATCGAGACTCAGCGTAGTTCAATATCCGATATTGCGTAGTGCCCTGAGTTGAGTCAGGTTGCAGTCCAGTGCGCCGGCACTCATGCCGTTATTGTTAAGGACAACGTTGAGTTGTGTCAGGTTGTTGACTACGTTTGCGTTACCGAGCAAACGGGTGTTTTGCAGCAGTCCGCCCTGGGCGACCTGTTGCAAGGCTGTCCCCTGATTGCCGGAGGCCTGAATGGCCATTTGAACGCCGCCATTTGTGGCTGAAACCGCGACACTGCCGGCGCCATTGCTGCCGGAAATGGTCTGGCCGGCCATCAAGGCCTGGCCCTGGGCAGGCATCAGTGCAGGTGCCTGGCTGGCTTCTTTGACGTTGATCGCAACGTTGTTGTAGGCGGAGTTGCCGTCGCCAGCGGCGCGCACACTCTGCGTCACGCCCTGGCTTGAGTTGAGTCCCGCGCCACCCACGACCGAGCCAGTCCCCAGTTCCGGGGTACTGCCATTGCCGTGTTCCTTGATGGTCGAGACGTAGAATTCAGGTTTGACCGAAGCGGCCTGCAATTGCATCGAGGCCGATGCCCCGATCAGATCTCCACTGGCGTTGCGCCAGGTACTGCTCATGACGACACCGAAGCTGATGATCCGGCCCGGCATGACATAACGACCGCGCAGCTCTGCGAGCTCCTGGTCCTTGATTTCGATGGGTTTGAATCCTGCATTGGCATAGCCTGACGCGCTCGCTGCCAGGCAGGCGGCGGCCAGCCAGTATGAGGTTTTCATCTGCTGCTCCCGGGACATCCAGCCCCACTCTTGTAATCGGCGATTAAAAGAAGTCGCTCTGTATGAACCCGAAGTCCATCAATTCAGCATCTTTGACCGGGTTGAAGGCATCCAGCTTGTTTTTGGCCGTTACCGGTACCGGTGGGCTGCGCAAGGCATTGGCCTTGTCATATCCGGGGCCGACGATGGCAAAGACAATACCGTTCCAACCTTTGACAAAGTCATCATGGGAGTAGCGTTTGTGTCCTAAAACCGGGTCTCCGATGTAAACCCAATCCTTGTCCGCCCGCTGCATCACCACGAAATGCTTGTAGCCGCGAATTTCCATCAGTACCACCACCGGGATCGTGACTGCGTCGAGCTTTTCCGGTGGAATCTTGTAGCCCCTGGCGCGCATGCCGATGCTTTCTATGTAGCGCTTCATGTCGAGCATGGAGAAACCTTGAGTACGAACAAGGTCCTGGTCAGCGTTGACCAGCATGCCTTTGATGATGTGCTCCTCATCGACGTCGAGCCAATAAGCCTGGCGCAATACCGTTGCCAGTGCGGCGGCGCCGCAGCTGAAGTCGGTTTTCTGTTCGACGATGTCGGCAAACTTGCGCTCACGAATGCTTTGCACGTTCTTGTAGACGAGTGTGCCGCCAGGCAGGGCGGCAACGGGCATCTGGGCAGCCTGGGTCAGGCCGCAGAAGCAAAGCATAGCGAGGAGGGCAGTCTTACGCATGATCGATACGCCTTTGCGGACTGAGGAAAAGCCCCGTTTCCGGGGCTTTCGTTTCGATCGCGATTACATGCAGGCTTTGCAACCTGCGGCGATGGACAGCGAGTTGCTTTGTTGGTTGCCAACACCAGCGGCGTTGTTGTAACCAGCGTTACCCGAGAAGTTGTTACCAACATTGGAGATGGAAGCGTTGTTGGTCACAGGGTTTTTCCAGCCATCAGGGGTCATCACTTGTTGAGTGGTCACACCTGCCAGGCCGAATACGCCCACTGCTTCGAATTTGGCTTTTTGATCTTTGTCGCCACCATGGCCTCTGTCGTTATTGCCATATCCGCCATGACCGTGATCGTCGTCTTCGATTTTTGCAGTGCCCTTCGCGTAGAACGCGCCAGCCCCGGCGAAAGTACCGGTGAGGGTATCTTTTTTGTAGGTTTGAGTGCCGTTGTTGGCTACGGTCAGGCCAGTGGAGCTTTGGTTCGCAGCAGCAGCGGCGTTAGCTACACGACCACCCGATACAGCAATTGCCAGGTTGTTTTTCTGTTGGTTGAAGTTGCCGGCACTGTTGTTCACGCCAATGTTGCCGGAACCGCCGTTACCTACGTTGTTGAGGTTGGCGTTGTTGGTGGTGGAGTAGTTCGCAACGGCGTTGTTGGTGTTGACTTGAGTTGCGCTGGAGACCGACACCGCAGAGCCGAAGATGAAACTTTCATCGGCAGTTGCCAGAGCGGCGGCATTGTCTTGCTGGTTGCCATCGCCGGCGGTGTTGTTCATGCCAACGTTGCCGTTGGTGCCATTGGCCGAGTTGTTGACGTTGGCATCATTTTTGGTGCCTTGGTTGCCGACCAGGTTGCCAGAGCTGCTTTGCGTGTCGAGCACTGCCGCCCCGGCGCCAGCGCCGATTTGCAGCAGTTGTTCCAGGGTTGGGCCTTTTGGTTCATGGTTGCCATGCCCGTTACCATGACCGTGATTATCATCACGACCGCCTGCCTGTGCTGCGATTGCCATCACTGCTGCGAGTGCGAAAACCAGTGGTTTGAGGGCCATTGTAGGTTTCATGGTGTTTCTCCGTCGTGCTTATTAGTTGGTTAAGTGTTGGTACTTTCTAATTGCACTGCTTTTGTTGTTTGGGTCAGTCAGCGACCCGGATGCTCAGGGTGTTAGCCATTCGGTTCCCCACCCCGGCACTCTGGTTCACCTGGATTACCCCTCGGCTGCCGGTGAAGGCCTGATCACTTGTCGTGACCTGGCGACTGCCGGGTGAGGTACCAGTTGCTCCTGAGCTCGGTAACAACGCCACGTTCTGTTGAGAAAGGGCGCTATCGTCAACGCTCTGCGGGGCAGCACTGATGCTGACGCGCGTCACGTTGGCCATCTGGTTATTGGCCCCGGCGCCCTGGTTCACGCCCAGGATCCCGTTGCCGTTAGTGAAAGAGTTGCCGCCGATGTTGGCGCTGGCATTGCCCGTACGGTCGGCGGGCGTGTTGATGTGCTGGATGACACTGGTGGTCGCGCTGGCATTGGTGCCAATGGCGATTGCTTTGGTGTTGGTCTGTTGCATCTGGTCGCCGGCCGCCTGGTTGACGTTGTAGTTGCCGCGATACTGGATGCCGGTTTCCTGAATGTTCGCGTTGTTCACGGAACTCGGGTCAGCCATTGCGCTGGTGCAGCCGAGGAGGGCGAGCAGGAGCAGAGAGCGATTCATTTATTGGCCTCCAGCCATGCGAGTCAGAGGGGCAAGACCGGAGCTCATGGCACGGTTGACGGTATTGGAGATCGAGCCGCCGGCACCGCCGCCGTGACCGCCTCCCATACCAGGCAAGCCATTCGGATTGGTCACAGTGTTCATGCCGGGGATGTTCGAAGTCGGGGTGGTGATACTTCCGCGAATCGAGGATCCGCTGGCTACACTGGCAAATTCACCGTCGTTGAGTTCGGTGCTGGTCATCGCCTGATCGATGCGGCCCGAAGGATTGGCATTGACGGTGGTGGGGTACGGATCTTTGCCACCGCTGCGACCGATCGGGATCGGCTGGACATCACGATTGAGCACGATCACGCCATTGCCTTCGGCCTGAACGTTGAAACTGAGAAAGGGGCTGGCGGCTGATCCGATCAGCAGAAGGCAAGTAAAGGCTTTTTTGATATTCCCCACGACGGCAATTCCTTCTTCAGTGGGCTGAGCCTGTTCAGCGTTGTGAAGGAGAGAGCGAAAGCTGTGCCGCTTTTGAAATGTCTTTTCGTTTCAATGTGTTGAGTGGATTGAGCGTGGGGCTGATACAACAGCTGTTTCATCGATGAAACAAAACACTGCCTGCGCAACCCTTTAAAGACAGCGCAAAGCTCTGGACCAAGGGTTTGCGCGCAGGTGTTTCAGCGGCGTAACAAGTCGGATGACAAAGGGATGAAGGGCCTTGAGACGGGCACTTTGCACCTGAAGGAGTGTTTCAGGAACGGACACTTTTCCCCCAAACCAGGGGGATACAGCGGGTCAAACGCCCCGCAAATCGGGTCAGTCCGCGAGCAGGCTGTGCACCGCGTCGAAGGCCCGCTGCTGGCGTTCGGCCCAGTTGCCATTGATGATCTGCAAGGGTTGGCGATGGTTTTCCAGCCACGTCCGGGTCGCCTGATAGAACGCGAGTCGTTCGCTCAAGTCGGGCTGGCAGCGCTGACCGTCGTCCGTCCATTCGATCTGCTCCGGGGACAGGAGCAGGTGCAGGTCGTAATGACGGGCCAGCAACTCGGTTTCCAGCCAGGGCGGGCACTCGCCGAATAACGTCTGGCTCCACAGCATGTTGCTCAGCAAATGCGTGTCGAGAATCAGCAGTCGCGGCTGCTGCGCGCGTGCTGCGTCTTCCCACTGCAACTGGCCGCGCGCGATTTCCGGGATGTCGGCGAGGCAGGTATCGCGTGCGTTCTGCTCGATGAACCAGCGCACATATTCGTCCACCCGCAAACCGCCGAACTGCTGTTGAATTCCGGCGGCCAGCCAGCTCTTGCCCGTGGACTCGGGACCGGTCAGAACAATCACTTTCATCGTTGTAACGCCGGGTCGGCACGCCATTCGCGCCAGCCTTGCACCGCGATCAGGGTGAACAGGGCATACAGCGCCGCCGTGAGGTACAGCCCTTTATAGAGGAACAGCCCGACGAAGATCACATCCAGCACGAACCACAACGCCCAGCATTGCAGGCGTTTGTGGGCCATCCAGAACTGCGCGACCAGGCTAAAGCCGGTCAGCGCGGCGTCGAGCCACGGTTGCGCCGCGTCGGTCCAATGGGCCATGGCCGCGCCCAGCAGCAGACTGCCCACCGCACCGATGGCCAGGCCCTGCGCAATCGAGCGATTGTCGAGCCGGGTGACTTCGCGCCCGTCATGCATCGTCCCGGCCCGTGTCCATTGCCACCAGCCATAGATTTGCAGCCCGGCATAAACCACCTGCAGCAGCATGTCCGAATACAGCTTCACCTCGAAGAACACCCAGGTGTAGAGCGACACCATGACCAGCCCGATCGGCCAGCACCACGGATTCTGTTTGACCGTGAGCCACACGGCGATCACGCCTAGGGCGGCCGCAAACAGTTCAAGCCCGGACATGCAGGTTCCTTGGGGGGGAATAAAAGAGGGGGGCGGATTGTACCGAAAAACAGGTGGGAAACGAGTTCCCACCTGTTGCAGGGATCAGACGCGGAACTGGCGCAGCAGCCCGTTCAGTTGTTCGCTGAGCTGGCCGAGTTTCACACTCGCCACGCTCGACTGCTCGGCCGCCAGTGCGGTGCTGTGGGACAGGCCCGCCGCTTGGGTGACGTTCTGGTTGATGTCCTCGACCACATGCGCCTGTTGCAGCGTTGCGCTGGCAATCGAGGCGTTCAGGCCATTGAGGTTACGCAGGGCCTGGCCGATCGCATTCAGACTGGCGCTGGCCAGACCCGCCTGTTCGATGGTCAGTTGCGAAGCCTTGCTGCTGTCGCCGATCACCTTTACGGCGGCTTCGGAGTGGTTTTGCAGGCGTTCGATCATCGTCTGGATTTCCGCCGTGGACTTTTGCGTGCGCTGCGCCAACAAACGCACTTCGTCGGCCACCACCGCAAAACCGCGACCCTGTTCGCCGGCCCGAGCCGCTTCAATGGCGGCGTTGAGGGCCAGCAGGTTGGTCTGCTCGGCGATCGAGCGGATCACCTCCAGCACGCTGCCGATCTGCGTGCTTTCAGTCGCCAGCGTGCGGATGACTTCCACCGCTTGATCGATGGTGCCGGAGAGCTTGTCGATCTGTTGCAGGCTGCCGTCGATGTTGATCTGGCCCTGCTGGGCCTGGGCTTCGGCGTCACGCATTTCGCTGGCGGCGTGTTCGGCGTTCTTCGCTACGTCCTGTACGCCGTAGGTCACTTCGTTGACGGCAGTGGCAACCAGCTCCATCTGCTGCGACTGCTGCTGGCTGCGTTGCTGGGCCTGCGCAGCATCGTTGCCCAGCTCGCTGGACGATTGGCCCAATGCACTGGCGGACAGCTGCAATTCACCGATCACCCGACGTAGCTTGGCGGTAAAGGCGTTGAAGTGCTGGGCCAACTGAGTGACTTCGTCCTGGCCGTGGGTGTCGAGGCTGCGGGTCAGATCGCTTTCGCCGCTGGCGATGTTGGCCATGGCGTTCACGGTTTCCTGTAAAGGACGGACGATGCTGCGGGCAATCAGGATCACCAGTAGCGCCATGATCACCGCGATGATCAGCCCAACCACCGACGCCTTGATTACCTGTACCTGGAACTCGGCCTGCACGTCATCGACGTACACGCCCGAACCAATGACCCAGCCCCATGGCTCGAACAATTTCACGTACGAGGTCTTGGCCACCGGTTCGCTGGCGCCGGGCTTGGGCCAGCGATAGTTGACCATGCCGGCGCCCTTGGCCTTGGCGATGGCGACCATTTCATTGAACACCGCAAAGCCGTCCGGGTCGCGGATCGCCGAGAGGTTCTGGCCTTCGAGCTTGGGATTGGTCGGGTGCATGACCATCACGGGCGTGAGGTCGTTGATCCAGAAATAGTCATTCTGGTCATAGCGCAGGCCACGGATCGCGGTCAGCGCCTGTTTCTGTGCCACATCGCGGGTCAGGGTTCCTGCGGCTTCGAGGCCTTGGTAGTAAGTCAGCAAACCGCTGGCGGTCTGCACCACATGCTGGGTTTTCTGGGCCTTGGCGTGGTAGAGGTCATCATGGATCTGCTTGAGCATCAACACGCCCAACGTCAACAGCATGACCACGGCCACAATCAAGATGAGCCACAAGCGTCGGCTGATCGACACACTGCGCAAGCTGTTCATAACGCTGTCACTCCGGATTCTTTTTCTTGTAATAAACCACCGCCAGCATCCAACCACGTTTCGGTGACCGGGCATACGCGACCCAAGTCGTAGAACGCGGCAGCGCTATTACGGCTTGTCTGTTAGGATTTCGGCCCCGCGCGTGAAAACCTGAATCGAAATTGATTTTTCACGGAATTTTGACTGTTTCGTGTGGATCCTGTGCGCGCGGAATCGGTACAGCTTTAACCAGCTACGCTGAACGCAGTGAACGTAAAAAATACTATCGGGGCATGCCTCTGTGCATCGCTCTCTGGGGGATTGATGGATCTTTGGACGGCCTTGCAGGCACTGATTCTAGGAGTTGTAGAAGGGCTGACGGAGTTTTTGCCCATTTCCAGTACCGGACACCAGATCATTGTTGCCGACTTGCTCGATTTCGGAGGCGAGCGGGCCATGGCGTTCAACATCATCATCCAGCTTGGTGCGATTCTCGCGGTGGTCTGGGAATTCCGACGCAAGATTCTCGACGTGGTCATTGGCCTGCCGACCCAGCCGAGTGCGCGGCGTTTCACCGCCAACCTGCTGATCGCCTTCCTGCCCGCCGTGGTGCTGGGTGTGGTCTTCGCCGACTTGATTCACCACTACCTGTTCAACCCGATCACTGTGGCCGCCGCGCTGGTGGTGGGCGGCATCGTGATGCTGTGGGCCGAACAGCGTCAGCATGAAGTGCACGCCGAAACGGTCGACGAGATTCGCTGGACGGATGCGCTGAAGATCGGCTTCGCCCAGTGCCTGGCGATGATTCCCGGCACTTCGCGCTCCGGCTCGACCATCATCGGCGGCCTGTTGTTTGGCCTGTCGCGCAAGACCGCCACCGAGTTCTCGTTCTTCCTGGCGATGCCGACCATGGTCGGTGCGGCGGTGTATTCGGGCTACAAGTATCGCGACCTGTTCGTACCGGCGGACTTCCCGGTATTCGCCATCGGTTTCGTCACCGCGTTCATCTTCGCCATGATCGCGGTGCGCGGCCTGCTCAAGTTCATCGGCAGCCACAGCTACGCGGCGTTTGCCTGGTACCGGATCGTCTTCGGTCTGGTGATTCTGGCGACCTGGCAGTTCGGCTGGGTCGACTGGACGGCCGCCCAGCCATGAGTGATTCCCGCGCACGCCGCCCGGATCGCGGTCCTTCCGGTGGCAATATTCAGCATCTGAAATTGAAGCTGGTGGTGCTGCTGATCGTCTGCGCGTTGCCACTGTTCGGCTCATTGTCGATGTGGCTGCGCGGGATTTCCCTGGTACCGCTGACGGCCTACGGGCTGGTCAGCGTGCTGGCGTTTTTCCTGTACTGGGCGGACAAGCGCAAGGCCCGCGCCGACGCTTGGCGCACACCGGAAAACATCCTGCACGCGGTGGAACTGGCCGGTGGCTGGCCGGGCGCGTTGATCGCCCAGCAGGTCTTCCGGCACAAGACGCGCAAGGTGTCGTTTCAGGTGTTGTTCTGGATGATTGTGGCTTTGCATCAGGTGTTCTGGATCGATCAGTTGTTTCTCGGTTCGAACCTCCTGGCGTTGTTCTAAAGCAGCAGCCCGACCTGCAAGCGCTTGGGCAGCTTGCTGACCACCAGTTGGTGGGAACGCTGCAGCAAGCCTTGCAGTTCCTCGGCGCCCAGCGGGTAGGGCGGGTGCATGATGATCCATTGCGCCCGGGCAAGGTACGGCGCCGGGTGAATGCCCGGCCGGTCGCAATGACCGAGAAACAGGTCCTTGTCGACCTTGAACGCCAGCGAATCACCGCGCAGCCCCTGCAAGGCGAACATCTTGTTGCCGGCAATCGAAAACACTCGCACGCCACCCCATTTGTAGTCTTCCCTGGCACCGGGCAGGGCCAGGCAGAAGTCCGCGACATCCTGTTCGCTCATCTTTCCTTGTTTCATAACAGCCGTTCTCCACAGGCATTGAACGATTCGACCAGATGATCGATCCACGCGCGCACCGCCGGCATCACCCCGCGCCGATGCGGATACACCGCTTGCAGCCAGCCGCCGGGCAGTGACCAATCCGGCAACAACTGCACCAGCGTGCCGTTGTTCAGTTCCGTTTCGCAATACATCATCGGCAGCAGGGTGAAACCCTGGCCGGCCAACACACAGGCCTTGCGCACGATGAAATCGTCGATGCCAAGCCGGGCTTCCAGCGCCAGATCGCAACTCTTGCCGTGCTGATCGAGCAGGCGCACATGCACCATGCGATCGGCCTCCAGGGCGCCCAGCACCGGCAGGTTCTTCAGGTCCTGCGGATGATTGATTTCCACGCCCTGCATAAAGGAAGGGCTTGCGACCACCACCATCTGCGCCTGACGCAGGCGGCGGGTCACCAGCATCGGTTCTTCATCGCCGTGTTCGCGCACGCGCAGGGCCACGTCGATGCCTTCGGTGATCAGGTCGACCCGTCGATTGATCAGGGTGACTTCCAGCTGCACCTGAGGGTATTTGCCAAGGAAATTGCTGATCACCACCGGCAGCATTTCATGGGCCAGCCCCGTGGGACTGGAAACCCGCAAGCGTCCGCGAGGCTCGCTGGACATGCTGGCCACTGTTTCATCGGCCATTTCCGCTTCCAGCAGCATGGCCTGACAGTGACGCAGATAGCGTTCGCCGACCGCCGTCAGCTTCAATTGGCGGGTGGTGCGTTGCAGCAAACGTGCGCCGAGGCGTTCTTCCAGCTCGGCGATGCGCCGCGAGAGCCGTGACTTGGGAATGCCGAGCAAGCGGCCGGCGGCGGCGAAACCGCCTGCCTCGACCACTTTGGCGAAATAGTAGAGATCGTTGAGGTCTTGCATGGAGAAACCCGACTGTTCTATCAGTGGGACAAACTATCGCATTGTTGCCGTCTAATCAGCTATTGGTTTCGTCGGTAGGATTGTCTCCATTCCGTCGCCACCGGCGATTCATTCCAGGAGATTCCACATGAAACTGCTGCACATCGATTCGAGCATTCTGGGCGACAACTCCGCTTCCCGTCAGCTGAGCAGTCAAGTCACTAAAGCCTGGCAAGCCGCCGAGCCAAGCGCTGTCGTGACCTACCGCGATCTGGCCGCTGACGCCATCAGCCACTTCTCGTCGACCACCCTGGTTGCCGCCGGCACCACCGCTGAACTGCGCAACGCCGCACAACAGCACGAAGCCGAACTGAGCGCCACCACCCTGGCCGAATTCATCGCCGCTGACGCCATCGTCGTCGCTGCCCCGATGTACAACTTCACCGTGCCGACCCAGCTCAAAGCCTGGATCGACCGCATCGCCGTCGCCGGCCAGACCTTCCGTTACACCGAAGCCGGCCCCGAAGGCCTGTGCGGTGGCAAGAAAGTCGTGATCGTCTCTACCGCTGGCGGCATCCACGCCGGTCAAGCTTCGGGCGTGGCGCACGAAGACTACCTGAAACTGGTCTTTGGCTTCCTCGGCATCACCGACATCGAAGTTGTGCGTGCTGAAGGCCTGGCCTACGGTGAAGAAGTGCGCAACAACGCCATGAGCGCCGCTCAAGCGAAGATCAGCGAGCAGCTGTTCGCCGCCGCGTAAGGCTTGCGTAAAGAACAGCTCCTGTTCAGGCAAATCCCCCAAAACTCTGTATTCTGGTTCCGCAAGGGCCAGATACGGAGTTTTTTGTTTCTGACTATTACATAATCTGGCCCGGGTTATGCAGTCTGATGATCAACGTCTGAGTGCAACGCCGCGCCGGAGTACCGAATTTCGGGCGTCGAACACAACGGATCTTTCGATTGAGTAACAACAGGGTGGGGCATCCCATGATGCGTCTTTGTGCAGCGTTACTGATTTGCCTGCTCGGCAGCCTGAATTCAGTGCACGCTGCGCCCGGGCAGCACCCGCGCTGGAGCGTCGGTTATCACGAGATGACGTTCCTCGACCCGCTTGACCTGCAACCGATGCGCGCCATCGCGTTCTATCCCTCCAGCGACCGCGAACACCTGAGCCTGCTCGAAGGCTATTCGGTCGAGGCCGGCGAAGACACCAAAGTTGCCATTGGCCGTTTCCCCATGCTGATGCTCTCTCACGGCAACACCGGCACGCCGCTGGCGCTGCACGACCTGGCTACGTCACTGGCACGCAAGGGGTTCGTGGTGGTGGCGGTGATTCACCCTGGCGACAATTCCAAGGATCACAGCCGCCTCGGCACGATGAGCAATCTCTACGGCCGGCCGATCCAGATTTCCGAAGCCATTACCGCCACCCTGGGCGACCGCATGCTCGCGCCGTACGTGAACGCCGAGCAGGTTGGCGTGATCGGCTATTCGGCGGGCGGCGAAACGGCGTTGATTCTGTCCGGCGCGCAGCCGGATCTGGATCGCCTGCGCCGTTACTGCCAGGAGCGCCCGGACGACCGCGACGCCTGCAACACTCAGGGTGAGTTGATTGTCGACCGCGACGATCTGCAACCGGTGGCCGATCCGCGCGTGCACGCGTTGCTGCTGATGGCGCCGCTGAGTCTCAAGTTTGGTCGTCACACCCTGGCCGGTGTGCACGTGCCGGTGCTGCTCTACAGCGGTGACGGCGACAAACTGGTGGCCTTCGACAAAAACGCCGCCGCCCTGGCGCGCAAGCTGCCGACCGCACCCGACTTCAAATTGCTGGCCGGGGCGGGGCACTTCGTGTTCATGGCGCCATGCAATGAAGAGCAGATTCGTGCGATGCCCGCCTTGTGCACCGATGCCGATGGCGTGGATCGCGAAGACATCCACCGCAACCTGATTTCCGAGGCCGGGCGGTTCTTCTCCCATGCCTTGGGCCGGCCGACCCGCGCGGGGATGCAGACGGCGGATCAGTGAGCGTTTACGCCATGGCCCGGCGCTTGAGCAGCAAGGTCAGCGCGAGTCCGGTCACGGACAGCACGGCCGCACTGAAGAAAATCCACGAATAGCCCAGGTTCAACGCCACTGCGCCCATCAACGGCCCGGCAATCGCCAGCGCCAGATCGAAAAACACCGCATAGGCACTCAGCCCGGCGCCGCGACTGGAGTTGGGCACCTGCTTGATCGCCTCGACGCCCAGCGCGGGGTATACCAGCGACAGGCCGAACCCGGCCAGACCGGCGCCGACCAAGGCATACGCGGTCGAGGGCGCCAGCCACAGCATGACCAGGCCAACAGTTTCGATGGTCATGCAGGCAATCGCCGAAGTGAACCCGCCAAAACGGCCGATGGCGGAAATGAAGAGCAGCCGCGAAAGGATGAAACACACACCGAACACCGTCAGGCAATACGCAGCGCCGCTCCAGCCGCGATTGAGGTAATACAGGGTGATGAAGGTGGTCAGCGTGCCATAGCCAATCGACGCCAGGCTCAGACTGGCGCCGAACGGCGCAATCCGTCCGAACACCGCCCAGAACGGCAGGCGTTCACCGCGCACCACCGGCACTGAAGGCTTATTGCGGATCAGCAGCAAGGCGCCGGCCGCGAGTAGCGACAACGCAATGCCAAGGCTCTCGAAACCATAATCGGCGACCATTACCACGCCCAATGGCGCGCCGATGGCAATCGCACCGTAGGACGCGATGCCGTTCCACGAAATCGAGCGTGCCGTGTGTTCGGCACCGACCTGGCCCATGCACCAACTGATGGTGCCGACGCCGATCAAGCCCTGGGCAATCCCCAGCAACAGGCGACCGACAATCAGGATCGACAGGCTCAACAGCGGCAAGCTCTGTAACAGCGTCGAAACCAGCGTCAGCACACCGCTGAGCACGATCCCCGACAAGCCATACACAATCGCCCGCTTGGTGCCGACGGTGTCCGACATGCGCCCGGCCATCGGCCGGCTGAGCAGGGTGGCCAAGTATTGCGAGCCGATCACAAGCCCTGCGATCACGGCGCTGAAATCCAGCTGTTCATGCACGTAGCCGGGCAGTACCGCTATCGGCAGGCCGATGCAGAGGAAGGCAATAAAGGTATAGAAAACGATGGAGACGATCTGCAGGGTGATCGCCAGGGAGCTTTGCGGTGGCTGTTGCTGCGCAGACATGAGGACTCGTTCGCGGGCGGCGGTGGGAGAGTCCGCATCATGGCGTGGCGCCGAGATAAAAGAAAGCAGGCTAACTATTCATCTTCAATGATCGTACATCACGCTGAACAGGTTGGTGTCGTGGGAATCCGAAGGATCGGGCCGACTACTGACACCTTGCATACTTGAGCCGGGTAGTTCTTTCAGTAGGGGCAGCATGACTGGTTTATAGGAAACAGGGTGTTTATAGAAATGAAAACCTTAAATCAAGCATAGGGCGGTTCGTTGAATAAGCGCGGATATTTCTTGTTATATAAGTAGTGTATTAGTGTCTGCCCAGTAGTCTATCACTGCTTGTTTTGTAGGATGTCGCCCTGAACGTTTATCGATTTTTTTCTGAAATATATTGTTGTGCTTTCTGGATTGATTCATTTTATTTAATGGTTTTAGCTTTGGTTGTCTTTTGAATTGGCTTGGCGATTGTCAATAGTAGTTGTCGATTTTCAGTGCGGATTTTTAAAAGGACTTATTTCAATTGAGAAGGAACTTAATAATATGACTGGCAAATTTTCCTATACGCAACAGGACGTAAAAAACGCTTTTCTTGGACTGCAAAAGAAGTTATTCGACGAAAGAGTGGCAGTTTCAGATGAGGAATCTTCGCCAAAAATGCTTGTGGTTGCCGGCATAGAGGGTGCAGGCAAAACACATCTGCTCAATGAGTTGCTCGACACTTGTCGCTATTCAAATTATGTCCCGCTGTACGAGCCACATTTCCGGACCCTTCATCCGCAATACCAAGAGATCGTGAAAAATGGCGTGGGCTTTGCCTACAATAAGACCGATCAGTTTGTCAGGGATTTGGGGGGCATGATTTTTGAGAAAGCGCTGCGAGAGAAGTACAGCATCATAATGGAGGTTGGCCTTGAAACTTACGAGTTTGCAGAATTTCAAAAGGGGGAACACGCCAGCCGCTATCAATATGAGGTTCATGTCATCGCTTGTAAAAAGGATTTTGCGCATGTGTCGACCATTTCACGAGCGCTGGACAGCGCAAAGAACAACAAACTGGAGCGTTTCGTTTCTCTACGAGACCTGGACGCGGGAATGGCGAATGCCAAAGCTGTTTTGACGGCGTTCGAGGAAGCCTGCTCCAAGGTGAAGGGGTCGGAGATAGCCTTGTACGAACGTAGTTTCGGTACTGACAAAAATAGCAAGATGATATGCCGTAGTCTTTGTGTAGATACCGGGGAACTGGTGCCTCAAGCAGTCGTCATTGGTGGTGTTTCATTACCCGCTGCGTCGAACAAAGTGAGTATCGAATATAAGGGCGGTGCTGCGGTAGCCAGTGTTTACAAAGCGTTTGCCGACATTGCAGACGGTGCGATATTTTATCGATTTGGTCGGGAGAAGATGGTGTTTGAATGTCACTCAATCCTGTCGGGTGCTCTGGAAGTTGATCATAAGTTTGCAGAGCCTGCGGTGAATGGTCTTTATTCTTATATCCTTAAGTATGCTATTCGTTAATGTGAGTGGATGTTGATTGTGGTTTGGATGATGCAATCATTCTCCAAATGCATCGTACAAAACTACTGGAATGTCCAAGCTTTGCCGGGAAGAAAGTGATGACTTCCCGGTGAACAGTGAAACAAAAAAGCCCTGTCACAAAGACAGGGCTTTTTTGTAGTAGTTTTCAGAACACCACGCCTTGGCTGCGCAGGTAGTCGTCGTAGGTGCCGCTGAAGTCGGTCACGCCGTTCGGGCTCAGCTCGATGATGCGGGTGGCCAGGGACGATACGAACTCACGGTCGTGGCTGACGAAAATCAACGTGCCCGGGTAGTTTTCCAGCGCCAGGTTCAGCGCCTCGATCGATTCCATGTCCAGGTGGTTGGTCGGTTCGTCCATCACCAGCACGTTCGGCTTTTGCAGGATCAGCTTGCCGAACAGCATGCGGCCTTGCTCACCACCGGAAATCACTTTCACCGACTTGAGGATTTCGTCGTTGGAGAACAGCATGCGACCCAGGGTGCCACGGATCACTTGCTCGCCCTGAGTCCACTGACCCATCCAGTCGAACAGGCTGACGTCGTCTTCGAAATCGTGGGCGTGGTCCTGAGCGTAGTAGCCCAGCTCCGCGCTTTCGGTCCACTTCACCGAACCTGCGTCCGGGGTCAGTTCGCCCATCAGCGTGCGCAGCAGGGTGGTCTTGCCGATACCGTTCGGACCGATGATCGCGACGCGCTCGCCGGCTTCAACAGTGAAGCTGAAGTTCTTGAATAGGGTCTTGCCGTCGAAGCCCTTGGACATCTGCTCGATGGTCACAGCCTGGCGGTGCAGCTTCTTGGTCTGTTCGAAACGGATGAACGGGCTCACGCGGCTCGATGGCTTGACCTCGGCCAGCTGGATCTTGTCGATCTGCTTGGCGCGGGAAGTGGCCTGCTTGGCTTTCGAGGCGTTGGCCGAGAAGCGGCTGACGAACGTTTGCAGTTCGGCGATCTGGGCTTTCTTCTTGGCGTTGTCCGACAGCAGTTGCTCGCGGGACTGGGTCGCCGCGGTCATGTACTCGTCGTAGTTGCCCGGGAACAGACGCAGCTCGCCGTAGTCCAGGTCGGCCATGTGGGTGCAGACGCTGTTCAGGAAGTGACGGTCGTGGGAAATGATGATCATGGTGCTGTTACGCGCCGTCAAAATCGTTTCCAGCCAGCGGATGGTGTTGATGTCCAGGTGGTTGGTCGGTTCGTCGAGCAGCAGCACTTCCGGATCGGAGAACAGTGCCTGAGCCAACAGAACACGCAGCTTCCAGCCCGGCGCGACTTCGGTCATCGGGCCGAAGTGCTGTTCCAGCGGAATGCCCAGACCCAGCAGCAGTTCACCGGCGCGAGATTCGGCGGTGTAGCCGTCCATCTCGGCGAACTCGGTTTCCAGCTCGGCCACGGCCATGCCGTCTTCTTCGCTCATTTCCGGCAGCGAGTAGATGCGATCGCGCTCGGCCTTGACCTTCCACAGCTCTTCGTGACCCATGATCACCGTGTCGATCACGGTGAATTCTTCGTAGGCGAACTGATCCTGGCGCAATTTACCCAAGCGTACATTCGGCTCCAGCATGACCTGGCCGCCGGATGGCTCGAGGTCGCCGCCGAGGATCTTCATGAAGGTTGACTTGCCGCAACCGTTGGCGCCGATCAGGCCGTAGCGGTTGCCGCCATTGAATTTGACCGAAACGTTTTCAAACAGCGGCTTGGCGCCGAACTGCATGGTGATGTTAGCTGTAGAAATCAAAGGTTTTTCCTGCGAAGCGTGCTGAGTAGCGAGGGTGCAGCCGGAGCGCTTGGCCCGAGTCGAAGTGCGCTGAGGCGGGGCAATCCCGTCATCAACCAAGGGGGGCGCGTAAAGTTTGGCGGCGATTGTACTGGTCTGGCTCTTTAAACGATAGGGCGGTGACATTCCGATTGCCGTTTGGCGCAATCGCGAGACAGTTTTTCACAGATGAAGGTTCACTATTGGTTACAAACTGTGGCTAAAATGCCATCCATTCACCCAATGCCTTGTCCGGCATGGGCTCAAGGATGCGCCACCGGGACGTTTTTTTTGATTTCAGACCACTGCCACAGACCTTGGGCCACAGCCCGAAAGGCGCGCAGTTTGTTCACTTCTGACGTGTGACGATTTCCGTGAAACTCATCATTGCCGCTGTATATGTCATTTCCATTGCGTACGTTCACCTGCGCGGTCGCGTACGCCACAAACTCGGTCGTCAACTGAGCGATCACTCTTCGTTCCTTGCACCGATCAACTGCTTCCTTTATCTGTTCTCGAAAAAGCCCAACACGCCTTACCTTGATCCAAAGGACTTTCCCGATCTGACTCCGTTGCAGACCCACTGGGAAGAAATCCGTGAAGAAGGTCGTAACCTGCTGCGCGCCGGCGAAATCAAACGTTCCAACCAGTACGACGACGTCGGTTTCAACTCGTTCTTCAAGACCGGCTGGAAGCGTTTCTACCTGAAGTGGTACGGCGACAGCCACCCGTCGGCGCTGCAACTGTGCCCGCGCACCACCGAACTGGTGCAGAGCATCGGCTCGATCAAGGCTGCGATGTTCGCCGAGCTGCCGCCGGGCTCGAAACTGGTGCGTCACCGCGACCCGTACGCCGGTTCCTACCGTTATCACCTGGGCCTGGAAACGCCGAACGACGCCGGTTGCTACATCAACGTCGATGGCGAGAACTATCACTGGCGCGATGGCGAAGCGGTGATGTTCGACGAGACGTTCATTCATTACGCGGAAAACACCACCGACCAGAACCGCATCATCCTGTTCTGTGACATCGAGCGCCCGATGAAGTATCGCTGGGCGGCGGCGTTCAACCGCTGGTTCAGCCGCACCGTGATGTCGGCGGCCGGTGCGCCGAACGATGCGGGTGACCGCACCGGTGGCATCAACCGGTTATTTACCAAAATCTACAAGATTCGCCTGCGCGGAAAAGAGCTCAAAAAGCGCAATCGCAAACTCTACTACATGGAAAAGTGGGCGATCTTCGGCGGTCTGCTGGCGATCTTCATCTTGATCTGACGAATCGGGCGACTGTTAAAGACAGTCGCCCGATTTCATTTTCATGAGGCCTTTTTGGTTTTCTTCGCCGCTGTTGTCTTGCTGGCGGTCTTCTTCGCCGGTTTGGCCGGAGCTTTTCCGCCCAAGCTGCGCTTGAGCAGTTCGGTCAGGTCGATAACATCTGCGGTTTTGCGCTCTTCTTCTGCAGAGACGGTCTCAACGTCTTCGATCTTGCCTTCATGGGCCTTTTTGTCCACCAGCGCCATGATCTTGTCTTCGAACTCGTCGTTGTAATCCTCGGGCGTCCAGTCCGCTGTCATGTCTTCCACCAGCCGTTTGGCCATGTCCAGTTCGCCTTTGGCCAGTTGCGGCTTGGTCACTTCGCTGCCCAGCTCAAGTTCGTCCAGGCTGCGCACTTCCTGCGGCCAGCGCAACTTCACCAGCACCAGCGCCGACTCCAGAGGCATCAGCGCCGCCAGGTATTGACGCGTATGTAAAACCACTCGGGCGAGGGCGACCTTCCGGGTTTTGCTCAGGGTTTCACGCAGCAAGGCGTAGACCTTGCCGCCGCGCTTGTCCGGAGCCAGGTAATAGGGCGTGTCGATGTTCTGCAGCGGGATCTGTTCACTGTCGACAAAGGCGAAGATATCGATGGTCTGGGTCGAAACCGGGTGTGCCGAGCGGATCTCTTCTTCGCTGAGCACCACATAGCGGCCTTTTTCGAACTGAACACCTTTGACGATGTGCTCTTTGGTGACTTCCTTGCCAGTGACCTTGTTGACCCGTTTATAGCCGACCGGGTCCATGCTGCGGCTGTCGAGCCAGTCGAAGTCGACGCCTTGGGATGACGTCGCCGAGACCAGCGCCACGGGGATGTGGACCAGACCGAAACTGATTGCGCCTTTCCAGATTGCCCGAGCCATGTGCTGTTCTCCGAGTGATGTTCGGGTGACCCGTGGCCCGGCGTAAAAGTTTCCGTTGTTTGCTGGGTGCCGCTAAACGTCAGGTCAAGCCGTGTTACATCTTGTTTAGCGGTGACGGGTTAACAAATGCGAACCCACGGCGTAGCGTGGACTCGAAGGCTCTAGTCCCTGCGCACCGAAAGAGGCCGTTCATGAACCGTTTCCTGCTTGGCATTGCGTTGCTCGCCCTCAGTGGCGGGCTGGTTCACGCCGATGGCGCAATAAGCCATACATCGCTGTTGCTGGCACAAAGTCCGACCGGCAACAGCAACAACCCCTACAACAGCCCGATCCGCCGGGCGAACCCCAACAGCATGCAGGGCACCCAGCCCAGCACTCCGCCCGTTCGCGGGCCGAACACCGTTCCCGTGCCGCGTCCACCGACCCTGGAAAATCGCGGTATCGGCAATGGCCAGCCGCTGCGCTCCGTGCCGAGCACGCCACCCACCTTCATCCCCAACCCTCCAGCCCGTGACAGCGGGAGCAACCGTTGAATGGCAGAACCGCTTCTGTCAGCCCTTCAAACGAACAAAAGGAATCGTGCATGTTGCGTAAAAACCTTCTGGCCGGCCTGTGTGCCAGTGCACTGATCACCGCCCCGGCGTTCGCCGCCGCTCCCAAAGAACTGCAAAGCGAGCAGGGCACCCTTGAAGTCACAACGATTACCCAGGGCCTCGAGCACCCATGGGCCCTGGCCTTCCTTCCTGATCGCCAGGGCATGCTGGTGACCGAACGCCCCGGCAACCTGCGCGTGGTGGATGCCGACGGCAAGCTGTCTGCGCCGATCACCGGTGTGCCGGACGTCTGGGCCAAGGGGCAGGGCGGATTGCTCGATGTGGTGCTGTCACCGGATTTCAAACAGGATCGCCTCGTGTACCTGTCCTATGCCGAGGGCGGCGGTGCGGGTGACAAGGCCGGAACGGCGGTGGGGCGTGGGCGCCTGTCGGATGACCTGAAAACCCTGAAGGACTTCAATGTGATCTTCCACCAGGAGCCGAAACTGTCGGTCGGCAATCACTTCGGCTCGCGGCTGGTGTTCGACCGGGACGGTTATCTGTTCATCACCCTGGGCGAGAACAACGACCGCCCGACCGCGCAGGACCTGGACAAGCTGCAAGGCAAGGTCGTGCGCATCTACCCCGACGGCAAGGTGCCCGATGACAATCCCTTTGTCGGCCAGTCCGGCGTACGCCCGGAGATCTGGTCCTACGGCCACCGCAATCCCCAGGGCGCCGCGCTCAATCCATGGACCGGAACGGTGTGGGAAAACGAGCACGGCCCACGCGGTGGCGACGAGGTGAACATCATCGAGCGCGGCAAAAATTACGGCTGGCCGTTGGCGACCCACGGCATCAACTACTCCATGCAACCGATCCCGGAAGCCAAGGGCAAGACCGCCGAAGGCACGGTCGGGCCGCACCATGTCTGGGAAAAATCCCCGGGCGTCACTGGCATGGCGTTCTACGATACCGACCGCTTCAAGCCGTGGCAGCACAATCTGTTCATCGGTGCGCTGGTGACGCAGGAGCTGATCCGCTTGCAGTTCGACGGCGACAAGGTGGTGCATGAAGAACGCTTGCTGGGCGAACTGAAACAGCGGATTCGTGACGTGCGTCAGGGGCCGGACGGTTACCTGTATGTGCTGACCGATGAGTCCGACGGCTCGCTGTACAAAATCGGACTCAAATGAACCCTTCACGCGGGTGAGCGAGCGTAAAGCACCACCGCCGCCCGCAATTTTCCACGACCGAAGCGGCACATTTTCTCGAACTCCCCATGGCTGACCGGCACGTGCTGGCAGTCCATGGGCTGGCGATGCTGGCTGTGATCGACATCCGGGTCGTGCAGGTAGACGAAGTCTTCGTCGCAGTCGGTGACGATCACCCAGTGCGGCGACTTGGAACGGGTTAGCCGATAGCTGCTGATCAGCACCAAGGGCTGGCCACCGTTGGCTAGCAGTGTGGGTAAATCCAGCGTTACGCCGATGACCTGATCGACATCGGTGTCGTTCAATTGCGTCATGAACTCGTCATGGACCAGGCGCATGACGTCTTTTTTATGCGCATCACGGACTCCGTCGAGAAACAGCGGCCCGCTCTTGCTCAGTTGCAAACGCACTTTAAAACCCCGGCGCCACGCTGCCAGTGCCAGACCCTGTGGGCTGCAACCGCCATGACCAGCCGTCATGAACACCGTGGTTGCCTCACGCCACAACTGCAATTCCTCGCGCCGCTCCAGCAAACGATCAGCCTGCAACGCGCTCATGGCCATCAGCAGGCAGGCCGGGCCGCAAGTGAAGTCGGTGGTTTGTCGGTAATAGGGGACCTTGATGTTGCGTGAGTCGCGGTGCTGGAGAATGCGTTTCTCCAGGCGCAGCGCGTCGGCGTGATCCTCGTAGTAGTCATGGATCAGCGCAAAGCGCCGGTAACCGTTGCGCTCGTACAGGGCGATGGCGGTGGGATTGTCGGTGCGCACCTCCAGCCGCAGGTAGGCGCAGTCGTGCTCGAGTGCGCAGGTCTCGATCTGTTGCAGCAATTGTTTTCCCAGACCGCCGCCGCGTGCCTCGGGGGCAATCGCAATGGAGTACAGGCGGGCCAGCGAGGTGCCGCGATGAAACAGCACCAGCGCATAACCGGCCAGTTGACCCTCGCGTTCGGCCACCCACAATTGCCCGTGGGCCCGGGTGATCATCCATTGGAAACTGCGGCGGGTGAGCCGGTCCGTGGTGAAACAGTGCATCTCCAGCGCGAGCAACGCTGGCAAATCCTCAATGACCGCCAGCCGAAAAACAGCATTCATATGACCACCGTAAAAGTTGCGTAACGAAACGGGACTTTCGAAAAACTTCGTGCTTAATAGAAAAGGTCTTGTTCTCCAACGGATCAATTTCTATGTCAGCGGTACAGGGTCATTGGCGCGAAGTATCCAGTCAAAGTTTGCCATCGGCAACTTATTTAAAACCGCAGATCAGAACTTCCAGTCAAGTGTTGATCATCGTCGAACGCAAGGAAGACTGGGCCTCGTATTTCCCCAGCGAAGACATCCTGACGGCCCAGGAATACCTCGAACAGCCCCCCGACAGCGAGCCGGGAAAACGGGTGCAGGTGATCAACCTTTGCCGCAGCTACAAGTACCTGGGCCACGGTTACTACTGCTCTCTGCTGGCTGAAGCCCGAGGGCACAAGGTGATTCCGTCGGTACGCACCATCAGCGAGCTGACCCGAAAATCTCTTTATGGCCTGGCACTGGATGACCTGGATAAAACCCTGGAAAAAGCCCTCAGCCATCATCTCTACAGCGACACTGAAGGTTTTACGCTGACACTTTATTTCGGCAGAACCCATATCGAGCCGTTGCAGGATCTGGCCCGGCAATTGTTTGAAGTATTTCCGTGTCCGATTCTGTTAGTTGAGTTTCGTCGAACTAACGGCTGGCACATCGAAGGAATAAAGTCTGGCGCCTTGCACAAGTTGCGCGACGATCAGGAAGATCAGTTCGCCAATGCGCTGGACGGCTTCAGTCGCAAGATCTGGCGTGTACCGCGTTCGCCGCAAGTAGCGCGATATGACCTGGCGATCCTGCATGATCCGCAGGAAGCCTTGCCACCGTCCAATGCCCGCGCTCTGGAAAACTTCGTGCGGGTCGGCAAGGGCATGGGCATCGATGTCGAGCTGATCGAACGCAAGGACTACGCAAGGCTGGCCGAGTACGACGGCCTGCTGATCCGCGAGACCACCAGCGTCGACAACCACACTTATCGCTTCGCCAAAAAAGCCGAAAGTGAAGGGCTGGTGGTGATGGACGACCCGACGTCGATCCTGCGCTGCACCAACAAGGTCTACCTCACCGACTTGCTCAACAGCCATCAACTGGGTATGCCGGCTACGGAAATTCTCTACAAGGAGCGCCCCGAAGACTTCGAACGGGTCGGCGAGCGCCTCGGTTTTCCGCTGGTGCTGAAGATCCCTGATGGTTGTTTCTCCCGTGGCGTGATCAAGGTCGAGAGCCAGCAGGCCTTGCTGGAAGCCACCGCCGAGCTGTTCGAACACTCGGTGCTGTTGCTGGCCCAGGAATTTTTCTACACCGAGTACGACTGGCGCATCGGCGTGCTCAACCGCAAACCGATCTTTGCCTGCCAGTACTTCATGTCCAAGGGCCATTGGCAGATCTACAACCACAAGGCCAAGGGTCAGGATGTCAACGGCGAATGCCGCACGCTGGCCATCCACGAAGCGCCGCGCGCGGTGGTGGAACTGGCGGTGAAGACCGCCAACCTGATCGGCGATGGCTTGTATGGCGTCGATTTGAAACAGGCCGGCGACAAGGTGGTGGTGATCGAGGTCAACGACAACCCGAACCTCGACGCCGGCATCGAAGACGCCTACCTGCAGGACGACCTGTATTCGCTGGTACTGGAAGAGTTCGTGCGGCGTCTTGAGCTGAAACGCCGCGGTCAGGCCTGGTGACCGGCCGATGATCAACAGTTTTGCACTCAATCACGGCGGTTTGCAGCGGGTCGAGCGGCTGGACGCCGAGGTGATGCTGTTCAGCGACCCGGACGCTGCCGAGCGCGACTTGCTGCACTGTCACTTCAAACTCGATGAACACGCGCTGGCCTCGGCGCTTGATCCGGACGAGGTGTCGCGGATCGAGTTTCACCCCGACCACTTGTTTCTGATCTGGAAACGCCCGGAAAACTATTCCGGCGGTGGCAGCCTGGCTTTTGAGGTTTCGTCCTGCGGCTTGCTGTTCTCGCCGGGCCAGTTGCTGGTGATCGCTACGGACGACACGCCGCTGCACGGTGTCGGTACACGTCAGCCACTGAACACGCCGCTGGATGTGTTGTTGGACTTGCTGTTCAACAACATCCATCACTACCTCGGGCATCTGAAGGTGATCAAACTGGTCGCCCGGGAGTTGCAGCAAAAATTCAACGCCTCGATGCAAAACCAGCATCTGGTGCAGATGTTCAACCTCAGCGAAAGCCTGATCTATTACATCAACGCCCTGCACAGCAACGGCGCGGTGCTGACGCGGCTGCGCAATCACGCGGAAAAACAGCATTTCGGCAGCGAATCGATCGGCCTGATCGACGACCTGATCATCGAAAACAATCAGTGCTACAAGCAGGCGGAAATCTATTCGACGGTGTTCTCCGGGCTGATCGACGCCCGGGGCAACCTGATGAACAACAGCATGAATAACCTGCTGCGCAAACTGACGCTGATCAACGTGGTGTTCCTGCCGCTCAACCTGATTGCGAGCATCGGCGGCATGTCGGAGTTCAGCATGATGACCGCCGGGACGCCGTGGTGGGTGTCGTATCCGTTGTTTCTGGCGGCGATGCTGCTGGGGGCGGGCGGGATGCTGTTCGGGCTCAGGCGTCTGGCGAATTGACGGCGGCCGGGCGCTTGCGATCCTGCAGACCCCGGATCACCAGATACAACAACGGCCCGACCGAAACAAATACCGCCGTCAGCAACAGATACGGCACCACCGACCAGCCCGACTGCCCACGCTTGCGCGCATCCTTGTACATCCAGATGCCGGCCAGGGTCGCCAGCAGGTAGAGGTCGATCACCACTTGCGCCGTGTCGGGCCGCGACATCAGGCTGATGCCGAAGTCGATCAGCGACTGTTCGGCCTGAAGCATCACGGAAACGGTATAGCCGCCAAAGGCGATCAAAGCGGTGAGGGGCAGGGCGATGGACATCAGGTATTCCTTCCTTGGTCAGATGAGTCGGAATTTCAAGTTGCGCAGCTATCAGCTATCAGCCGTTGGCAGTTGCCAACGGCGTTGAAGCGTTCAGGGCAGCAGTGGGCGAAGAAAACTGCGCTCGTAGCTGATGATGAACTTCTTTTCGACCAGATCGGCTACCAGTGCCGTGCTTTCCGGGTCGGTCAGAGCGATGTGGCGATAACTTTCGTAATCTGCCAGCGACGGGAAACTGAACAGGCAATACGCGATATTGCTCGCGCCTTCCGAGGGCAGGAAGTAACCATGATGCGTTCCTCCCAGCCGTTCGACGATGCCGAGCCAGGTCTTGGCGTAGGCCTCGAATGCGTCCAACTGATAGGGGTCAATGACGTATCTGACGTGGCAGGTAATCAAGGCTGCGGCTCCTTTGCAGATTATTCGGGTATTGCCACGCCAATCTTGTCCGAGGCCGACCAGATGCGGAAGCGCACTTCGACGTCCTGCGGTGCGTAAATCACGATCGGCAGCTTGCTGTTGTAGCGCACGGTGAAACCGTCACCGATCACCGGCACGAACGCTCGCTTTTTCTGGGTGCCGGGCGGGCAGGCCATCAGCGTGCTCATCGGGCCGCTGACTTTTTCCAGGCGGTAGAACGGATAACCCCAGCCTTCGAGGTTTTTCTCTTCGAGGGTGCCGCCCAGGCGTTGGCGGTTGCAGTCGACTTCGAGGGTCTTGCCAGCGAGGATTTCGACTTTGAAGTTTTCTTCCTGGGCCTGCTGCGGCAGGTGGATGACTTGGCGAGTGAAGCCCGCTTCGACCTTCGGATAAGGCGCGGTGTCTTCAAGTTTGGCGGCGTGGGTGAGGGTGGACAGGCTGGCGAGCATCAGGCCGGCCGTCGCGCGGACGGTGAAATTTCCCATTGAAGCCTCCTGGCGGGTGTACGTTGGTTGACGGGCATTCTCACTGTCACGGCCAATGAATGCAAACAGCCGATCGCTTGCAAATTGCAGTGCATGCACGAGCGAATCTTGCATTTTGCAACTGGCCAGTGGCCTGCCTTTTCGCCAAGCCATTGATTTGCAAGGAGGTGAATGCAACCTGATGAAAGGCACGTTTTATGCGTTGATTTGGTGCAGCGCACCGAGTTCGGGCGCCTACACTCCAATGGGCATTTCGCAGTACAGCCGCTTGTCACAACCCAAGGATTCAGCGGGGACACACCCGTGGGAACCGTGGCAACGGTCGACGTGAATACTTGATTGGCAGTCTCACAGTAAGGAGAGGTTTCGCCATGTTTCTGTCTGCCTTGGAACTCCGCAACATCATTGAAAGCAGTTTTCTACCGAAACGCTGCCAGTGCACGCTGTCCCCGGATCTGTCGATGACCGTCAAAGTGTATGGCGATCACCAGACCGATCAGGTTGAGCTGCAGGTGAGTGGCATCGATGCCAGTCATTTGAACAGCTGTCGCGAAATCAACGGCCTGATCGCCGGGTTGCGCTCGGATCTTGCGCAACAAACGGCAACCCATCATTCAGTGCCGCGATCCCGAGTCGTCTAACCGACTGTTTCACCCAGTTCGACCGTCACGCGCCGGGCCTGCAAGAAGCCAAGGCCCAGCGCGAACTCGACCAGCACCGCGAGCAGAATCCCGGGGCCGGCGTGGCCGTTGAGCCATTCAGCAAACCCCAGCACCGCCAAGCCAAAACAGCCGACGATAAAACCGTTGCTCAGAGCATTGCGTGCGATCGAGACCGGCGCGTTGCGCACCAGATAAAACATCACCCCCAACGCCGCAAACAGCACCGCGCTGCGCCGTGCGACGAATCCGGCGGCTTCCGAATACTCGATGCTCCAGATCGCCAGCAACATCTGTGGTGCCAGACCCCACGCCAAGGAAAGCAGAAAACACAGGGAGAAGGTGAGGGTCGAGAGCGTGCGGAACGACAACTGCATGGCGAATCCTTGCGGCAGTGAGGAGGGCCCCGAGCATACTCTTCGAGACCCGTGCTCGCCTACCGCAAAGCCGCAAATCAGAGCTTTCTGTCAGTTCTGGAAGCTGCATGCGTCAGATAATTTCCGGTAACTGATTTCTTCCGGTTTGCCGGTGTTGTCGAGATACTTCATGTCGGCGGTGATGACCTTGCACTCCTGCGTCTGCGGCTCGGTCAGGGAAACCACTTTGGCGACATGCAGCGGCATGCCGTATTCATAGGGAACAGCCTTGGAGGTGTCATTGGCCTGGGCCAGCCCGGCAAACGCGGTGCAGGCGAGGGCGGTGGTGAGCAGGAACGGACGAATGTTCATGATGGACTCCGGTGCGACGGAAATGGAGTTCGGCGGATTGCCAGCCAAACCTGCCGCACTGGGCGTCAGCCAAGGGCTGAGGGCGTGCGGTTCAGTAGAGTTTTTGACCGCGGCGTTAAGCGATGGTTAACCGGGCTGAACGCCGGCTGTCTGGGCGGGGATTGTTTCGTGGGGGAGTCTCGGCGGATTCCTACAAGGGTGGATGCCTTGTCTGCTTTCGGGGGCTGGAGTGGGGCGGTTATGGTTTGGCGTCGCTGCAAAATCAGCGACTTAGGTTTGGTCACCTAACGTAATCACCTGTGCATGTGTGCCATTATTCGCCCCGACGAACATTCGTGTCCGTGGAGTGCATTGCTGTGGCGGCTGTGTGCAGGGTCGCCTTCGGGCGAGCCGAGTCAGGTGGTTCTCGGTTGACCAAGCCTGTACACAGTCCGCCTCCCCATCGTTTGGTCACGGTGCTGGCGGTTACTTTCAAGCTGCCTTGAGTAATTCCAATGCCAATCCTGAAATTAAGCTCCGCCCGCTATCTCCCGCTCAACAGCGGCGTCACCGACAGCGCACCGCTGGTCATCGACACCCAAGCCAATCCGAAAGACCTCTTCGAAGCCGCCGTGCAACGCATCCGCGCCGCAGCCGACCTGCTCGAAACCCTGCACTGCCTGTGCTTCAAGCACGCCGATGTCCAGGACATTCCCCACATCACCCATGCGCTGTACTTGCTGACGCAGGATGGCAGTGATTTGCTTCAGGTTGCGCAGCAGAAAATGTTGAACTGGCAGGCGCCGGTTTGATGATTTTCGGGACGGTTTAACACGAACGGGCGGAGTATCTCTGCCCGTTTTGATCGTTGATGTGTGGGCTTGTAATGCCCAAAGCGTGAGCGCCTAGCCCCGATTGGAATCAAACGGGCTGGTCAACTCAGAACTCTATTGTCGAGGTTTTCGTCTTGAGCCCCGCTGTAGATTTTTCCTTGCTTCAGGTCGATGCGCCGGACGATCTCGTCGATGGCTTACGCATCGTCTGCTCCAGATAATCCGGTGCCATACCTTTGGTCTTGTTTAGGCTAGGCATGTCGAATTCCCTAACGCGGAAATACTTTGGTATCGGAGTGGACAGGGTCTGGGGAAACTGTTGAACCATGTATTGATCGTTAACATAAAACTCAAGCAGATCCTCAACATCGAAACTGAGGGGCTTGGTTACGGGGCTGTACCATTCGTCCAGCAAAGCTTTAACGGGGCCTGAAGGAAAACTGGTTTTCAGCCTCCATGCTTCGCGATCCACCTCTTCGAGCCAAGACAGTTCTTTCCGAAGGGCAGCCTTGTCTTGCTGCGTTTGCTTTAGAGCTTGATCACGTTTTGCAGCGTCAGCATCGCTTTCACTGCTCATCCCCAGTGCACGTGCAATTGAACCTTGTTTGCCAAGGATAGGACGTTGAAGGCGCTCCTCCGCGTCGTCATATGCTTTGTGTTGTCCGCGATAAAGCTCCCACAGACCGCGTAATCGTTGGATGTATAAACGTCGGTGAGCTAAAAAGCCTTCAGCAGACACTTTTTTGTTGCCTGCATTGCTCATGTAGTCTTTGCTTGCCCCGATCGCGCTGGTGCCATTGATGTGATCATTGAGAACAAAGAACTCAGCAGCATCCGCATCGGCTTCATGCAATTCATTTAGAGTAAGAAATGGCACCCCGGCGCGATAAGCCGCTTGATACATCTCGTGCAGGCTCGCCAGATGAAGTTCAGTGCTATGAGGCACGTCTCGTTTTTTTAAACCGCCCCCTACGTCATAACTTGTACCTGGTACCAGGCGCTCTTCCCATTTCGGGGTTGAGGTGCCAGTCCCGATCAATCTAGAACGGCGGGTGTCTTGACATTCGTGTGCCGCCACGAGATGAAGAGCAGATTTGACAGGGCCTGCCAAGCATTCGCCATCGTCGACAGTATTTACGATTGGAATTAAATACTCCAAGACGATGGAGCTTTCGCCGCTTCGGTCCACAGAGTCGAACAAGCCAGCAAAAATCACCTCAAGTTTTACGCCTTTCAGAGTGGTCGTGCCGGGATCGCACTCTTCAAATAGCTTATGGATAAACGCCCGGGCCAGGCTCGCGCCGAAGTCGAATCCGAAAACAGACACTGCAACTCGTTTTACCGGGACACCTGTCTCGGCTTTTGCTGATTCGAGGGTGTCCTCCACAACTTTAAATGCTGCTTCAAGCCGTGTATCGACGCCAGTTTTCAGGTAAGTAGCTGTTATTTCGTTATCACGCGTAATTGCAAAAACATCAAGAGCTGCAGGTGCGGCCGCTTTGATCGCGCCTGTAATGACATTGCCGATCTTGAGGTTGTTGAGTAGCGATTCCCACCACTTTTTCCCTGTCAGAACATCTTTTACGGCATCTAATGGGCTATTTTTTGCCGTATCCTCGGGTGATTTGGTAGCGCTATCCTTTGCTTTGCTTATTGCACCCTCCAATCCTGCACCCGTTAATTCGACAGCACCGCCAAGCGTGGCGTCGAACTCGGTAGCCAAACCGGAAATATAAAATCTTCGAATTTTTTCGGCTGTTTCGCTTTTTTTTATCTTGTCATCAGGGTGCGCAAGGAATAAGCGAGCAACGTTGCTTAGGCAATCCTCCTTGAGGTCACTAGCTAAATTTCGCCCGAATCCATCAAAAAAGAAGCTTAACTGCAATGTTGTTTCACAGGGCAAAACGGCTTTTTTTTGATTCCCTGCGCAACTGCTTGCTTTGGTACTGACTGATTGAGCGCGATCCAGATTATTGGTGGTACTCATTCCCCGCCTCCTTGCACTTTATTGCTTTCCAATTTCGGAACCTCATCGAATGGACTGATAAGGCCAGGGCTCCACTTTAGCTCCACAATATTGCCAGGAAGAAAGCGGACATGAAGATAGACGTCATTTCGCTGGCGCTCGGGTAGAGGCAAAGTCTGTTCATGGTTTTCTTTTTTTAATCCTTGTCGGAGTTGCTCTCCGGTGCGGCTGAGGATCCAAGTAACTTTAACAGTAGGCCCCTCGATTCTCTTGCAGCACATTACGCCGCCCCGACTCATCGCAAAAAGATTACCCCCCCAAAAATCATTGATCCAAAAACTGAGAATTGGCCTTTCCATATGATTTTCAGAGGTCAGCATCGCCCCAGGCGTACGAAACTGGTTGTAAAGGTACGAACCCAGGAAAGGCAGCAGTAAAACAAGCAGCCCAATGACCAGGTTGCGGCGGCGCCAGATTTTTTGCCGCTTCATGTTCATAGCCACAGTCATACTGCTAGATTCCTTCCTGATGTTGGGTATTGCTCAGTCGGAAGTCGCTTTGAGGAACTTCCTTTTTCGTCTTTTACTTGAGAACAGGCTGCTTCGTTCGGTGCGTGTTTTGTGTCCAGTGTTGTTGAGGACCAAACAAGTTCGATGCTGTTTTCAGGGAGAAAGTAGACGTGCAATGTATCGTCTCCTGCTTTTCGCTCGGGCATGGGCAATAACGCTTCGTGCCGCTCTATCGTCATGCCCTGTTCCTCCTGAGATTTTGACAGGCTCAGGATCCAGACTATTTTTGCCTGGTCACCGGACAGGTCCCAGCAACAAGTCACACCGCCATTTCCGCCCCAGTGATCATTGACCCAGTAACTGCCAACGGGCCTGTTCATGTAGTTATGGGACGTCAACGCCGCACCTGGCGTTCGGGTGCTGTTGTAAACGAACAAGGCCAGAACAAGGAAGGAAAGAGTCAGGATGCCGATTGCTGAACTTCGATATTTCCCTTTGTGGTTATTAAGTTGTCGACTCACTCCGACAACTCCCTCATCACAACCCCAAGCGGCAACTTCTCCCCAACAGCCCGCTCTTTGGCTTTGTTCCACATCGGCCAATTCGCCGGAAACTCGGGATCCATCAATTGCAGGCTGGCAAACAGGCTGACGTCTTCCGGGTCCGACAAGCCTTCTGCGCGACCTGCGTCCAGCGCCTGCTTGACCTGGTTCAACCGGTCGCCATGGCAGCTACTGGTGAATACCTCTGGCGCGTCTTTTTCCAGTTCGGTGGTCAGGTTGTAGGGCAGGGGGTCGACCTCCATGTCCTTCCATAACCTGGCGTCGAGGAAAATCGGCTGGTACTTGCCCGGTTGTTCCAGGTTGAGCCCTTTGAAGCATTGCCACTCATCATCCGCCGTTGGCACCCACCACTCTTGCAACGGGCCGAAAAGCCAGGCATGCCAAGACAGATCGTCGCGGGCGTGGAGCATCGGCAGTACTTCGGGGGCGTAGCTGCGGATCATCAGGACTTCGCCGGCTTCGTTTTTTGCCAGCAAGGCGTCGCTCAGGTGCGCCGCGAGTTTGTCGGCAGGGCAGTCGGTGCGGATCCAGATGGCCATGGCAGTGCAGCCGGTAAAGTATTCGTGGGCGAGAAAGGCCTCGAATTCCATGTCGCTGACGTCCACGAGCCATGGGCCGTAGTTGCGCAATTCGGCGAATTCCGATTGAAGCATCAAGGGGCGGCGTGACGGATCGGATTTGAGGAATTGCTGTCGAGCCGGCTCGGAGAGCAGGCCCGCTTCAACGATTGCGAATCTCGACTGTGCGTTTTTATGCGCCTCTACCCAGGCTTTCGCTGCGTCGTCCTTCGTCATCAATTGGCTCCCGATTGCAGGGCCAGTTTTTCCCGCATGGCTTTCTTCAGGCACTCAACGCAGATGCCTTTCGGCGCCTTCAGCTTCGGCACTACGGCCAGCGATTCAGCCTCGATCTTTTGATTCAGCCGGGTTTGCATCAAGCGTCCGGCCTTGTCGAGGGCGGCCAGGCCAGGGATGAAAGGCACAAGGATCTGAATGCCTGAGCCCACACCCGGCGCACCGCCGGTGTTGGCCTTCACTTCCGCACCGCTGATGGTCACGCCACCCGCATCGACCTTGACGAAACTGCCGCCAGCCTTGGCCGTCAGTTCCATTCCGCCTTCGATCACCACTTTCTCGCCGGCGTGGTAGTGAATCTCCGTGCCCGCTTCCACGAACTGACCGGTGCCAACTTTCACATGCTGGGTCACGCCGACAGTCAGGTGATCGTTGGCGCGCATTTCGCTCTTGCGATCCAGGTGGGTGATGCGGTGTTCCTCGACCTTGAATTCACTTAAAACATTGGCTTCAACGGTGTCATGCCGTTCATTGCCAACCCGAATCTTCTGATCGTGCTCGATGTTTTCATCCCAGTCGCGCTGGGCGTGGATGTAGATCTGTTCCGCGCCTTTCTTGTCTTCGATGCGAAATTCGTTGTAGCCCTTGCCGCCCGGTGAACTCAGGGTTTTGAAGGTGCTACGGGTCTTGTTCGCCGGCAAGTCGTAGGGGACGACGTTTTCCTTGTGGTACAGGCAGCCGGTCACCAATGGCTGGTCGGGGTCGCCTTCAAGGAAGGTCACCAGCACTTCCATGCCGATGCGTGGAATGGCGATGCCGCCGTAGGCTGCGCCGGCCCAGCCGCTGGCGACGCGCAGCCAGCAGGTGGTCTTGTCGTCGGCCTGGCCTTCTCGGTCCCAGTGGAATTGCACTTTCACGCGGCCGTACTGGTCGCAGTGGATTTCTTCGCCGGCGGGGCCGGTGACGATCGCGGTCTGGCTGCCGAGGACTTTTGGTTTCGGGTGTTCGAGGGCAGGGCGGTAGTGGGCGTCCCACGGGGTGGCCACGAACGAGTTGCGGTAGCCCTGGTGGAAATCGCTCTTGTTGTCGGTGACGTCGCTGGTGACGTTTTCGCCCAGCACTTGCGGCTGTTTGCCTTCGTGGAAGACTTCCAGCAGCAGCCACAAATCGTTCCATTCGGCGCGCGGATGTTCGGCCAGGGTCATGAAGTGGCCGCTGGTCAGGGTTGGTTCGTCACCTTTGCCTTCGGCGAGTTTGTAGTCGCTGCGATGGCGCTCCAGCGCGCGGGTCGAGAGGAACTTGCCGCGCTCGCGCGTGGTGAAGCGGCCGGGGTAGTCGTAGTCTTCCAGGTCTGGCATGAACGCGGATTTGACCGCGCTTTCGGGCAGGATCTTTGGTTTTTCGAAATCGTAATCGCGGCGGCTGACGCGGCTGGTGCGGGTTTCCAGGCGCAGGTTGAAGCGCTTGATCACCGGTTTGTCGGCGGTCATGCCGGAGTCTTGCTGGTAGTTGACCGGTTTCAGTTTGCGGAACACGGTCTGGTCATCGCCGAACACCAGTTTGTGGCCGCTGCTGCTGTGCTGGAAGTGAAAGTGAATGCCTTCCTCTTCGCACAGGCGCTGGATGAAATGCAGGTCGGATTCGTCGTACTGCACGCAGTAGTCGCGTTCCGGGTATTCGGCGCCGAGCTGGAAGCTGTAGGCGTTGGCCAGGATGCCGCGATCTTCCAGCACCTGGGCAATGATCTTCGGCACGGTGAGGTTCTGGAAAATCTGCTGGTCATGGTTGTGCCGCAGGTAGGCCAGTTGCGGCACCAGGCTCAGGCTGTAGCGGGTCAGGGTCTTGCCGGAATCGCCTTGCTCGATGCGATACACCAGACCATGAATCTTGCCCTCGCCAGTGGCGCCGAAGGTCAGGCAGCCAGGCTTGTGCAGGAGTTCTTCAAGGTTGAGGTCGGGACGGGCGCTGACCAGTTCGAGGTCGAAACGGAACGGCTCGTTGAGGGCTTCGCGACCGGTGAAGCTGAGGACCTGCAGGTCGGCGGAAGCGCCTTCGAGCGTGAGGGTAATGTGGGTAGCATTGGCGTCCAGCATGCCTTGTTTTCCGTCCTTTGGATTAGCGTGGGCGGATGGTGCAGGATTAAACCGCCTCGTTCAAGGCGCAAATGCCGTAGAGGCAGTGGTCAGAACCCATAGGGAAAACCCTTAGGCCTACGGTTTGGCCCAGTAAAACAGGCACTTGCGGACGAACCAATCTGTCGCGAACGCCGAATACCGCGTCCGGGAACAACCAGTCAGTTTCAGACTAAAGTCGCCTGTAGCACGTCAAAGCCATCTGCCATCATTGCCGTTCACCCCCGCGTGTTCACTGCCTCCCGGTTCTTCACTGGTCCGGGACGGGAGCTATTTCTGGTTGTTTGCGCCTCTGCGCAATCGTTGTTCTGTTGGAGTTTTCAATGCGTCCCCCATTTCCCCTCATCACCCCGCGCCAGTCGCTTGGCTTCGGAGCCTTTGTGCTGTGCGCCGGTTTTACCGCGCAGGTCCAGGCCGGCGGTTTTTTCGAAGACACCACGGCGAAGATCGAATCGCGCACGGTGTACTTCAACCGCGATTTCCGTGACGGGCACACCTCCAGTGATCAGGGCGCGTCCAAGCGCGAAGAGTCGGCGCAGGGTTTCATTCTCAATCTGCAATCGGGCTACACCGAAGGCACTGTCGGTTTCGGGATCGATGCGCTGGGCATGGCGGGTTTCCAGCTCGATTCCAGCCCGGATCGCAGCAACAGCGGCCTGTTGCCGTCCAGCGGCGGCGACCCGCGCGGTTCGAAAGGTCAGTACGCGAAGATGGGCCTGACCGCCAAGGTCAAAGTCTCGGATACGGTGCTGAAATACGGCGCGCTGCTGCCGGATCTGCCGCTGCTCAAGTACAACGACGGCCGCCTGCTGCCGACGATGTTCAACGGTGCGATGCTGACCTCCAAAGAGGTGAAGGACCTGACCTTCATGGCCGCGCGTCTGGACAAATACACCGCCCGGGATTCGACCGATTCGCAAGACATCCGCGTGCACTGCAAGAACAAGCGTTATGCCTGCAACACCACCGCCGATCATTTCGACATGTACGGCTTCGACTACAAGATCAACGATCGCCTGACCGCGCAGTACCACTATGCCGAGCTGGAAGACATCTATCGCCAGCACTTCGTGGGTCTGTTGGCCAATCAGCCGCTGGGTGACGGTGTGCTGAAAGCCGATCTGCGTTTGCTGAAAAGCGCCGACAGCGGCGATGCGAAAGCGGGCTCAATCGACAACCGCGCGTTGAGCGGCATGCTGTCTTACGGCATCAGCGGTCACACCTTCAGCGCTGGCTGGCAGCGTATGAACGGTGACAACTCGATGCCGTATCTGGATGGCAGCAACCCGTATCTGGTGAACTACGTGCAGGTCAACGACTTCGCCGCCGCCCAGGAACGTTCCTGGCAGTTGCGTTACGACTATGACTTCAAGGCGATCGGCATCAACGGCTTGAGTTTCCTGACCCGCTACGTGAACGGCGATCACATCAAGGTCCCGGGCAGCGATCAGGAAGGCAAAGAGTGGGAACGCGACAGCGAGCTGAAGTACGTGATTCAGACCGGGACGTTCAAGGATGTCAGCCTGCGTTTGCGTAATGCGACTTACCGCACCAACTACGAGAAGTTTGCACGGGATGTGGATGAGACCCGGTTGATTGTGAGTTACAACTTTTCGGTGTTGTAACCCACAGGTCGGCGGTGTTTGAACTGACGCCATCGCGGGGTTGCCCACGATGGCGTCCTAAAGGGCACCGAAGGTCAGAGCCAATGCCAGAACCGGCTCCAGAACCCGCGATTCAGATCATCCTTGCACGCCGCGTATTGCTGACCGTACATGTCCGAGCGGTTCTGCACCTTGCGCGCCACCGGCGGCAGCCACGCCTTGCTGGCGTAAGTCTTCTGCCGGAAACCGCCCCAGCCCTCGTGGTAGTTGAGGTACTGGTTGTAGGCGTCGTACTTGTACACGCCGTTGATCGAGGTGGTCTTGTCCATGTACCAGCCGACGAAGTCGATGGCGTCGTCGAAGTCTTCGCGATCGGCGCCGTAGCGACCGGTGCTTTTCTGGTAGTCGGACCAGACTTCATCCTTGGCCTGTGCATAGCCGGAGGCCGTCGAAACCCGGCCCCACGGGATCACCCACAACAGGTATTTGCGCGGCGTCTTGGCGTCGTAGCGGTAGCCGGACTCCTGATACATGATCGCAAACGGCACCTGGATCGGTACGCCCCAGCGTTTTTGCGTGACTTGCGCCGCGTCGTACCAATCACTCTTTTCGCGGAAAATCTCGCAGAGGTTTTCCGGTGAACGCGGTGGCGATGTTCCGCAACCGGTCAACAGTGCCGCCAATACCAAGAGTCCAACCGTGCGCCCCGAATTCAAAAGCCGTCATCCCGTCGTGCAAAAAAGGGCGCCAGTCTACGCGGTCAGGTCAACTGGTGGCGATAAGGCAAATCCGGACCTGTTTTACTGCATGTAAGGGCGGCGGCCTGTACGGCAAACCTGAGCATGCCGTCGATCTGTTCGCGGCTCAGGTGCTGCACGCCTTCCACCGAATCCAGCTCGTGCTCCGTCAGCCAGGTGATCAACGCGGCCTGGAAGGTATCGCCGGCGCCGACGGTGTCGGCAATCTTCACCGAGCTTGCCGGCACCGACCATGAGCCGTGAGCGCGGTTGAAGACTGTTGCACCTTCACCGCCACGGGTCAGAAACACCACTTGGCAGCGATGCTGCAGCCAACCTTCGATGACCCGCTGTGGATCCTGCTCGGGGTACAGCAGGTTCAAATCCTCATCGCTGACTTTGATCAGGTCCACCAACGGCACCAGCGTGGCGATCCGCTCGCGCCACAGGTCGATGTTCGGCTCGGGGTTGAGGCGCACGTTCGGGTCGAGGCTGATCAGGCGTTTACCGCTTTCGCGTTGCACCAGCGCAAGCAAGGTATCGGCAACCGGTTGCACCACCAGCGAGAACGAACCGAAGTGCAAACCGCGCACTTCCGGGCTCAGCGATGGCAGATGGGTCAGGCTCAGCTGACGGTCGGCGCAGCCTTCACCCCGGAAGCTGTAATGCGGCGAGCCGTTGGCACCCACCGCGACCATCGCCAGGGTGGTCGGCGCAGCGAAATCCACCAGATAGTCCGGGCGTACGCCTTCATCCCGCAGCACTTGATGCAAGCGTCGGCCGAGGTAGTCGGTGGACAGCCCGCCGAACAGCGCCGAATCAACGCCCAGACGGCGCAAACCCACCGCCACGTTGAACGGCGAGCCACCGGCAATCGCCTTGAAATTGACTTTCGATGCCTGTCCGCCGGCATCGTCTTCGCTGAAGAAATCGAACAGTGCTTCGCCACACACCAGGTACATAGTTGTTTGCTCTTTATAAGGTTGCGACATGCAGTCGATAGCGTTCATAGGCCTGCTGGAAGGCCGCGACATTCGCGGCAACCGGCAGGGTTTCACTGTTCAGATCGAGCTTCACGCAGCGCTGGCACAGATCGGCCAGGGTGTCTTCGTGGCCGTTCGACCACGATTTGCACCACGCCGCCTGAATCGCCGCGCCGAGGGCTGCGGCTTCGCTCTGCTCGGTGCAGATCACCGGGGTGTTCATGATGTCGGCGACGATCTGCCGCCACACCGCGCTTTTCGAGCCGCCGCCGATCAGGCAAATGCTGCGGCTTTGTAAACCATTCTGGCGCAACAGATCCAGCCCATAACGCAGGCCGAAGGTGGTGCCTTCGACGGCGGCGCGGCACAGATTGGCCTGGGTCAGGTTATCGATGGTCAGGCCGTGCAGGCTGCCGCTGGCGTGGGGCAGGGGCGGCACGCGTTCGCCGTTGAGGAACGGCAACATGCTCACGCCTTCTGCGCCGATCGGGGCTTGGGCCACCAAGGTGTTGAAGGCGTCGAGATCGAGGTTGAACAGTTCGCGGATCGCGCCGGTGGCGTTGGTCAGGTTCATGGTGCAGATCAACGGCAGCCAGCCGCCGCTCGAGGAACAGAAGGTCGCGACCGACGCGTCCGGGCTGACCTTCGGCGCTTCGGCGTAGGCGTACACCGTGCCGGAAGAACCGAGGCTCATGGTGATCGCCCCCGGCTGAATATTGCCGGTGCCGATAGCGCCCATCATGTTGTCGCCGCCACCGCTGGACACCACCGCGTTGGGGTTGATGCCCAGCTGTTCGGCGATTGCGGGCAGGATCGTGCCGACCGCTTGATGGGCGTCGATCAGTTCCGGCAGCGCGGATTGCAGACGACCGCTGGCGTCGATGTCGCGCAGCAGCTGCAAATCCCAGTGGCGGGTGCGCACATTGAAATAGCCGGTGCCGGACGCATCGCCGTATTCGCTGCATGCACGGCCGGTGAGCCAGAAATTCAGGTAGTCGTGGGGCAACAGGATTCGCGCGATGCGGGCGAACACATCCGGATGCTGTTCCTTGGTCCACAGCAGTTTGGAGACGGTGTAGCCCGGCGCGATGACCACGCCGAGGTGTTCCAGCGAACCTTGCTCACCGCCCAGATGAGCGAGCAGTTGATCGTTCTCTGGTGTGGTCTCCGTGTCGCACCAGAGCTTGGCCGGGCGCAGGACCTGGCCTTGATCGTCGAGCAGCACCAGGCCGTGTTGCTGGCCGGAAACGCCGATGCCCTGGATTGACTGACCGTCGACATTCGCCGCCAGTAAAGCGCGGCGGGTGGCGAGGGCGAAGGCTTCCAGCCATTGCGCGGTGTCTTGCTCGCGACGGCCGTTGGCGCCGCTGATCATCGTGTGGGCGGCGGCGCCCTGGCCCAACACCTGACCGCTGGTGGCGTCGAGGATGATGGCTTTGGTGCCTTGGGTGCCGCAGTCGATGCCGAGGAAGAGTTGCTGGGTTGTCATATGCTCTCCACAAAGATCGTTCCCATGCTCCGCGTGGGAATGCCTCAATGGACGCTCTGCGTCCGCTGTTGAATGGGACGCGGAGCGTCCCGGGCTGCATTCCCACGCAGAGCGTGGGAACGATCAGGCGACGAGAATTTTTTCCAGAGTTCGTGTCACGCCTTCTTCACGCAAGCTATTCAGGCACCACTCGAACGCCGCAACAAACTCTGGCGAACGCGGTATCGCCACCCCGAAAATCTCCTCAACCCCCAATAACCGCTCAGTGATCAAAGCATCCTCTGCCACCAACCCCTGACAGAACGCCGCCCGAGGATCCGGAATCGAGTAAGTGTCGCCATTCTCATCCACACCCTTCAGATAAAGCGCCCAGGCCGCCACCACCAACGCCGCACGCTTGGTCTCACGCCCATCGGCAATCAACCGATTGATCGTTGGAATAGTGAACTTGGGAAACTTCGACGAACCATCCGAGCAAACCCGCTCCAGCTGATCAGCAATCGCCTGATTGGAAAACCGCGCCACCAACGTGTCCTTGTACTCGGTCAGGTCGATGCCCGGCACCGGCGCCAGTTGCGGGGTTACGTCCAGGTCCATGTAGGCGCGCATGTAGCGCACGAACAGCGGGTCGTTCATGGTCTCGTGAACGAAGCGGTAACCCTTCAAAAAGCCCAGATAGGTCAGCGCCAGATGGCTGCCGTTGAGCAGTTTGATCTTCATCTCTTCGTAGGGTGAAACGTCGTCGGTGAACTGCACGCCGACCTTTTCCCAGGCCGGGCGGCCGTTGACGAACTTGTCCTCCAGCACCCATTGCACGAAGGGTTCGCAGACTACCGGCCAGGCGTCATCGACGGCGTGTTTGTCCGCCAGTTGCAGGCGATGCGCGGTGCTGGTCATCGGCGTGATGCGGTCGACCATGGCGTTGGGGAAACTGACGTTGGCGTCGATCCAGTCGTGCAGGTCCGGATCCAGCAAAGCAGTAAAGGCCAACAGTGCCTTGCGGGTGACGGCGCCGTTGTGCGGCAGGTTATCGCAGGACATCACCGTGAACGCCGGAGTGCCCGCCGCACGCCGCTTGGCCAGCGCCGCACAGAGGAAACCGAACACGGTTTTCGGCTGTTGCGGGTTCGTCAGATCGTGCTGAATCTGCGGCAGGTGCGCCATGAATTCGCCGTTGCTGTCGTCGATGCAATAACCGCCTTCGGTGATGGTCAGCGAGACGATGCGGATCTGCGGATCGGCGAGTTTGTCGATCAGCGCCTGGGCGCTGTCCTCGGCCAGCAGCATGTCGCGGATCGCACCGATGACGCGGACTTCGGTGTCGTCGCTGTCGCCCAGTTCGAACAGGGTGAACAGGTAGTCCTGTTCCTTGAGGTCATCGCGGGCACGGCGGTCCTCGGCGCGCAGGCCGACGCCGCAAATTGCCCAGTCCAGCGCTTCGCCGGTGTTCATCAGCGCGTCGGTGTAATACGCCTGATGCGCGCGATGGAAGCCGCCGACGCCAATGTGAGCGATGCCCTGGCGGGTTTCGCTCAGGCTGTAGGCCGGAAGCTTCACTTCGGCGGCCAGGCGGTCGAGGTTTTGCTTGTTCAGTTTCATCGGGTCAGTCTCGAAATCAGGCGGCCGCGCGCAACGGGCGGGTCAGCGCCACGCCGTCGGCATCGAACAGATGGCAGTGGGAAGCGTCCAGGTGCAGGTTCAGTTGTTCGCCGTAACGGCTCGCCAGATCACCGCGCACGCGCATGGTCAGGGCTTCGCCGGCGTTGGTCTTGACGTGGCAGAAGGTGTCGCTGCCGAGCCGCTCGCTGACGTCGGCGGTGACTTGCAGGGTGCAGTCGCCCGCTTGCGCCAGTTCCAGATGTTCCGGGCGAATACCCAGGGTCACGGCGCTGCCGACACTCAGGTTCGCCGCGTTGAACGGCAAGTTGATGCGGGTACCGGCGTCCAGCGAGACTTCGCAGCTCGCGCCGTCAATGCGCGCGATCTGGCCTTTGAGAAAGCCCATTTTCGGTGTGCCGAGGAAACCGGCGACAAACAGGTTTGCGGGGTTGTGGTACAGCTCCAGCGGCGAGCCGACCTGCTCTATCTTGCCGCCATTGAGCACCACCACCTTGTCGGCCATGGTCATGGCTTCGACCTGATCGTGGGTCACGTAGATCATCGTGGCTTTGAGGTCCTTGTGCAGGCGCAACAGTTCCAGGCGCATCTGCACCCGCAGGGCGGCGTCGAGGTTGGACAGAGGCTCGTCGAACAGGAAGATTTTCGGGTTGCGCACGATCGCCCGGCCGATGGCCACGCGCTGACGCTGGCCGCCGGAGAGCTGTTTCGGCTTGCGTTCCAGCATCGGGCCCAGTTCCAGAATGCGCGCCGCTTCGCCGACTTTCTTCTCGACTTCGGCTTTCGGCACGCCGGCCAGGTCGAGGGCGAACGACATGTTTTTCTTCACGGTCATGTGCGGGTACAGCGCGTAGGTCTGGAACACCATCGCCAGATCGCGCTTGGCCGGGCTGACTTCGGTGATGTCGCGCCCATCCAGTTCGATGGTGCCGCCACTGACTTCTTCAAGGCCGGCGATCAGACGCAGCAGGGTGGATTTGCCGCAGCCCGAAGGGCCGACGAACACCACGAATTCCTTGTCGTTCACCTCAAGGTCGATGCCCTTGATGATGGAAAAACCTTCGAAGCCTTTTTGCAGATTCTTGATTTTCAGGTTGGCCATGGTGGCGCTCCTCATGCGAATTCTTATTTCACGGCACCGAACGACAGGCCGCGCACCAGTTGTTTCTGGCTGATCCAGCCGAAGATCAGGATCGGCGCGCAGGCCAGGGTCGAGACGGCCGACAACTTGGCCCAGAACAAGCCTTCGGGGCTTGAGTAGGAAGCGATCAATGCGGTCAGCGGCGCGGCTTTGGACGAAGTCAGGTTCAACGACCAGAAGGCTTCGTTCCAGCACAGGATCAGCGACAGCAGCACGGTCGACGCGAGGCCGCCCTTGGCGATCGGCAGCAGCACGCGGAGCATTTCCTGAGCCAGGGTGGCACCGTCGAGGCGGGCGGCTTCGAGGATGTCTTTGGGGATGTCCTTGAAGTAGGTATAAACCATCCAGACCACGATCGGCAGGTTGATCAGCGTGTAGATCACGATCAGCGCGATGCGCGTGTCGAGCAGGCCGAAACTCTTGGCCAGCAGGTAGATCGGCATCAGCACGCCCACCGGCGGCAGCATCTTGGTGGAGAGCATCCACAGCAGCGTGCCCTTGGTGCGCTGGGTTTCGTAGAACGCCATCGAGTAGGCCGCCGGCACCGCGATCAGCAGGCAAAGAGCCGTGGCGCTGAAGGAAATCACCACCGAGTTCCAGGCAAAACTGAAGTAATCGCTGCGCTCGTTGATGTGCAGGTAATTCTCCAGCGTCGGCGTGAAGATGAACTGCGGCGGTGTGGCGAAGGCATCGATTTCGGTTTTGAAACTGGTCAGCACCATCCAGAAGATCGGGAAGAAAATGATGATCGCGATGGCCCAGGCCAGCGTGCCGAGCAGCAGGCTTTGCAGCCGGCGGGATTGTTGAAGAGTCATGGCAGGCCTCAGGCTTTGTCAGTCAGGTTTTTGCCGATCATCCGCACCAGAATGATCGCGGCGATGTTGGCGATGACCACGGCGATCAGGCCGCCGGCCGAGGCCATGCCGACGTCGAACTGCACCAGCGCCTGGTTGTAGATCAGGTAGGCGAGGTTGGTCGAGGCGTAGCCCGGGCCGCCGTTGGTGGTGGTGAAGATTTCGGCGAACACTGACAGCAGAAAGATGGTTTCAATCATCACGACCACGGCAATCGGCCGTGCCAGGTGCGGCAGGGTCAGGTGCCAGAAGATCGCGATCGGGCCGGCGCCGTCGAGGCGGGCGGCTTCTTTCTGTTCCTGGTCGAGGGACTGCATGGCGGTCATCAGGATCAGGATCGCGAAGGGCAGCCATTGCCACGAGACAATGATGATGATCGACAGCAGCGGGTAGTGAGCGAGCCAGTCCACCGGCTGCGCGCCGAACAGTTTCCAGATGTAGGCGAGGATCCCGGACACCGGGTGGAAAATCAGGTTCTTCCAGATCAGCGCACCGACCGTGGGCATGATGAAGAACGGCGAAATCAGCATCACCCGCACGATGCCGCGACCGAAGAACTCGCTGGCCTCCAGCAGCGCACTGATCAATACGCCGAACACCACGCTGATCAGCAGCACGCTGCCTACCAGCAGCAAGGTATTGGTAGCGCCGGGCATGAAGCCGGAGTCGGTCAGAAAGTAGGTGAAGTTTTCCAGCCCGACGAATTCGTTGGTGCCCGGGTCGAGCAGGTTGTAGCGGATCATCGAGAAATAGACGGTCATGCCCAGCGGCACGATCATCCACAGCAGCAACAGGGCCACCGAAGGGCTGACCAGAAACCAGCCGGGATTGGCCACACGGCTTTTGCGCCGGGGCTGCGACAGGTCGATGTGGGCTTTGGCAGTTGAAGTATTCATGGTGATCACAACCGTTTTAAAAGGCAGACTCGATCCACTGTGGGAGCGAGCCTGCTCGCGATGAGGGTGGCCCATCCGCCACATTTATTGAGACCGGATTACCGCTATCGCGAGCAGGCTCGCTCCCACATGGAAATGCGCAGGATTACTTCGGATAACCCGCGCGCTTCATCTCGCGTTCGGTGGTTTGCTGCGCGGCGGTCAGTGCCTGGTCGACCGTGGTCTGGCCGATCAGCGCGGCGGAGAACAGCTTGCCGACCTGGGTGCCCACGCCCTGGAATTCAGGAATGGTCACCAGTTGAATGCCGATGTACGGCACAGGCTTGAGGGTCGGTTTGCTCGGGTCAGCGGCTTTCAGCGATTCCAGCGTGACCTTGGCAAACGGTGCGGCGCTCATGTAAGCGTCACTGTAGGTCGAGGCACGGGTGCCCGGCGGAACGTTGGCGATGCCGTCGGTCTTGGCGACCAGTGCGCCGTACTCTTTTGAGGTGGCCCAGGCGCTGAATTCTTTGGCGGCGTCTTTGGCCTTGGAACTGGTCGGAATCGCCAGTGCCCACGAGTACAGCCACGCCGAGCCTTTGTCGGTGACCTGATGCGGCGCGTAGGTAAAGCCGACGTGATCGGCGACCTTGCTTTGAGTCTTGTCGGTAACGAACGAACCGGCGACGCTGGCATCGACCCAAATTGCGCACTTGCCGCTGTTGAACAGGGCGAGGTTTTCGTTGAAACCGTTGCTGGAGGCGCCCGGTGGGCCGGATTTCTTCATGGTGTCGACGTAGAAGTTCAGCGCGTTCTTCCACTCCGGACCGCTGAATTCGGGTTTCCACTGCTCATCGAACCAGCGTGCGCCGTAGGCGTTGGCGACGGTGGTGATCAACGCGATGTTTTCACCCCAGCCAGCCTTACCGCGCAGACAGATGCCGTACTGTTCCTTGTCCTTGTGGGTGAGTTTTTCGGCGAAGCCGGCGATCTGTTCCCAGGTCGGGCGCTCGGGCATGGTCAGGCCGGCGTCCTTGAACAGGTCGGTGCGGTAGTAGGTGATGGAGCTTTCGGCGTAGAACGGCAGGGCGTACAGCGAACCCTTGACTGACAGGCCTTCGCGCACCGACGGAAATACATCGTCGAGGGCGTAGCTGGCCGGCAGATCCTTCATCGGTTCGAGCCAGCCTTTTGCACCCCAGAGTGCGGCTTCGTACATGCCGATGGTCAACACGTCGAACTGACCGCCCTGAGTGGCGATGTCGGTGGTCAGGCGCTGACGCAGGACGTTTTCTTCCAGCACCACCCAATTGAGCTTGATGTCCGGATGCTCGGTCTCGAAGGTCTTCGAGAGCTTTTGCATGCGAATCATGTCGCTGTTGTTGACGGTGGCGATGGTCAAGGTCTGGGCGCCAAGGCTGACGCTGCTGAGGGTCATGCAGGTGAGGGCCAGCAGAGCTTTTGCAGTGGGTTGCATCGTGCACTCCTTTTCTGCACCCGGCGGGGGCAGAAGGACAGTTATTGTTTTTGTGTTCTTCCAGCGGGGGAAGAATGTGCACTGATTACAGCCTTCTGACGCAGGGCTGACAAATCATCCCTAGCACTTGAATCGATACTTTTTTGCACTCGGGATTGGCGCGGCAAACGCAGGGAAGGGCGTTTCAGAAGGACGGCCGGCATGAATCCGTACAGGTTTTCCGGCGTCAGCCGTGGTTTTGCTCGGTCAGGCGTTGCACCACCAACCGCCGATAATGCGAAGGCGTCATGCCTTTGAGCTGCTGAAAACGCCGATTGAAATTGGAAATATTGTTGAAGCCCGACTCGAAACACACCTCGGTCACCGGTTTGTCGCCGTCCGCCAGCAGTTCGCAGGATTTGCTGATACGCAGGCGATTGACGAATTCGATGAAGTTGCGCCCGGTGGCCTGCTTGAACACCCGACTGAAATAGGTCGGCTTCATGCCCAGGTGCTCGGCGACTTCCTCCAGCGGCAACTCGCGGGCGTAGTGGGCGAAGATGTAATCCACTGCGCGGTTGGTGCGGTCGATGTTGTGCTCGTCGGCCAGTTGCGGGGTGGTCGCGCCGGACAGCAACTGGTAGTCGTCGCAGGCCGCCAACAATTCCATCAGGATGAAAAAATGCCCGAGGCGGGTGATGCCGTTTGAATCGGCGATGCGTTGCATCAGGGTCATGGCTTGGCGAATGGTGTGCGGGGAACGGAATTCGATGCCGTACTGCGCACGCTCGAGCAGCGGCGCCAGGGTCTTGAGTTCGGCGAATACCTGATGGCCGCTTTCAAACAGCTCATCGGTGAAGTTGACCAGCATGTCGCGTTTCTCGACCACTTCGTCTTCGGCCACCTGGCTGATCCAGTTGTGCGGCAGATTGGGGCCGGTCAGGAACAGCGTCTGCGGGTAGAAATTGCCGATGTAGTCGCCGATGAACACCTTGCCCGAACTGGCGACGATCAGGTGCAGCTCGTATTCCTTGTGAAAGTGCCAGCGCACCAGCGGGCAGGGGAAACCATGCTGGCGATAGATGATGGACAACCCGTTGTGGTCATCCATCAGCTCGTAGGAGGGATCGGTCACGCGAGCGGTTCGGGTCATGGCTGAGTGCTTTTCTTGTTATCGCCTGACGATCATGCCTCGTTTTCCGTGCTTAGCACCAGTGTGCGGCTTCGACAGCGCTTTGAATCACTGGTGTGATTAGATTTTTCTACGGGCTTTTGCAAGGTTGGCCGTTCGGCAGAATGAAACGATCCGACTATTTTTTATGAAGTCGAAATTAATGATGCTGCATCGCTGCGCCCATTCAGTTTTGTCCGGATCAAACCAGTTATCCAGCTCATCAAGGATGCGTAGGGGGCCGATAATGCCATAACAGGTCGTGCTTAGTGACCAAGGCCTCCCACCGGGTGGAGCTTTCATGACACTTTTAATGTATTGATAAAGATCATCGACGCTGACCATTTCTTTATTGATCCACGAGTGCGGGATCCTGTCGCAGAAATACCTGCGATCGAGTTGGTGGTGATAGGGGGCTGCCACTAATAATCGTTGCAAAGGACTCGCGGCTTTTAGCTCGTGCAACGCAAGATGCCTGTTTTCTACAGGAATTATTCGATCGCCAAGTTTTTTGAGCAGGGTGTCGTTGAACAGCTGGTAATCAAATTCGTCTGAACCTTTGTTGAGTTCATGAAAGTCCAGAATAATAAATTCATCTCGACTTCTTTCAAGAAACGATTCGATCTCGATTACCAGATCACCTAAATGGCGTGAAGACAGATATCCGCTGTGCTGGAACTGGAATTTCTTCATGTCGTCCGCTTTGGCGTAGTACCCCAGACGGAGGTCAAGTGCCCGGGCGCCACGGTTGAGTTGGGCATAGATCGGCACATCCTGACAAGCTATCCAGGTTTCAGCCAGAGGCACTGCATAAGATGCTTCACGGTCACAGCCGGCATTGTGAGCACCCGGCAAAGTCATCTCCGTAAGAGACAGGTCATCGATCGCCGGCGTGGCAGCCATCCAATTGTGAAGCTCAAAGTTATTATCCAAAAAATTATTCATCTATACATGCCTGCAAGTTTTTAATGGCGCCGACTTTGAAAGGTGATGGCGCTTGCAGGATGTTTATATTGTTTGGGGGTTTAAGTGGCCACTCATTATTTAATTCAGGTTGTTGGTTGTTGTTTGTGCTTGTTTCGGAGGTGTGCTTACTTGTTCAGGTTCTTCGCCTCGATCCATTGCGCCATGTATTGCGTGCTCTTGTGAGCGTGATGTCGCAACATGCCGCCCGTAAAGTTGCTGAGTCTCAGTTTTGCAATATTCTTGCGACATTCCTGCAGTTTATTGATCAGCGCCTGGCCATGGACCGCTTGCTGATAAATGTCCTTGAGCAGGGTATTGCCCTGAGACTGGGCAACTTGCCAACGGACTTCGTCGCGATAAAGTTGTACCGCGGCATTCGCCAGGTCCTGCGCCGTGCGGCAGACCGCGCCAGGCCACGGCTGATCGGTGTGCATGCCTTCCGCGCCAATAGGGGTAGTGACGCTGGGGGTACCGCAGAGCATGGCGTCGATCAGTTTTCCCTTGATGCCCGCACCGAAACGCAGAGGGGCCAGGCAAATACGTGCATCGGACATGACCTGCAACGCATCCTCTGCCCAGTTCATGATGTGAAAACCCTGCGCAACATTGTGCAACGCCGCTGCCTTGGGTGGCGTGTAGGCGCCATAAACATGCAGTTGGGCTTTTGGCAGTTGTTCGCGAATCAACGGCCAGACGGTCGATTTCATCCACAAGACCGCATCCCAGTTCGGCGCATGACGGAAATTGCCGATACTGAGGAAGTGCGCACGCTCTTCGAAGGGTTTCGCAGGGGTGCTGGGCGCTTCGACCATCAAGGGACACCAGTGCAACAGCTCGCGCGGCAGTTTGAACTGCTGCACCAGCAACTCGATTTCCACCTGCGAGATCATCAGGTTCAGGTCGCAGCGATACAGCGCGGCAATCTCGCGTTTTGCCAGATCGGTGTCAGCCATCAGCTCGAACTCTTCGGCCAGCGCCGGCGCAAACAACTGATTGAAGTCGTTGGCATCATCGCTGTGCTTGAGCCGGTCCTTCAATCGCTGGTGCCGGGCATGCCGCAGGCTTTGCAGATCCGAGGTTTCCAGAACACGCAACGCGTCGGGGCAGTGTTTTTCTATCCGCCAGCCGAATTGTTCTTCAATCATGAATTGATCGAAGAGCACGATATCCGGCGCCAGCTCGCTGATGAAGGTGTCGAAACTGCTGCTGTTCAGCTCGATCGGGACCGTATGGATTCCCAGCGAGCCCAAATCGGCCGGATGTTCGCCAACACCGGCAGGGCTGGCAAAGGTGATTTGCCAACCCTGGCGCAGGAACGTTTCGAGAATTTGCATCACATGCCCGCTTGCCGCAGAGGAACGAGGTTCCGGCCAGACGTAACCAATGACGAGGACTTTGGTTGCGGGCTGACTCATGAGAAACGGTTCCTGGAACGAAGTGACGGAAAAAAGGCGCGCGGATTAGACCATAACCCAGGCGTCGGGTGATCCGTTTTTATCGGGTTTGCATCGGACGAGGGCGAGGGAGAAGGCGATCGACAGGGCGTGTGAAAGCTTCATTCAGACATTGAAGTCTCGTGCTCAGGATTGCCCGAGAACGGCTTTGACCTTGTCTCGCAGTTGATCAATGGAAAATGGCTTGCCGATCACATGCATGTCCATCGGTACTTCAATGGTCTCGGCATAACCGCTGGCAAACAGAATCGGCAGTGTGGGGCGAATATTGCGGGCTTCGGTGGCCAGTTGACGGCCATCCATGATCGGCAAGCCGACGTCGGTCATCATCAGGTCGATGTGCTGATTCGTATCCTTGAGGATTTCCAGCGCCTGCTCGCTGCCATCTGCCTCCAGAACCTTGAACTCCAGCTCCTCCAGCACATCGACGATCAGCATGCGCACGATGGCATCGTCTTCTACTACAAGGATGGTGGACACAGGGCTGGACATAATGGCGGCTCTCAAGAATGGGGGACGGGGCGCCGGTCGATCAAAAATGCCGGGCTCTTGCATGAGTAAGTGGCGCATAGCCACAAGTTCCCGACGGCATACAAAAAAAGGATAGGCGCAAACGGGCGGGCAAGGATAACTGTTGGGCCGCGATTCGGCGTAGGCAAATGTAGGAAAACAGTACTAAAGCTGTGAGAAAAATGGATCCATGGTGCCGTTTTGGGGCAAACTCCCTGGTTTTCAACAGTTCGACAAGGCTGCCACATGTCCTCTCCGTCTTCGGTTGATGAGCAACGGTTTCGCAAACTCCTGACCCGCAACGTCAGTTTGCCGTTGGGCGTCGGCGTCATCAGTGCCGTGTTCTTCATTTCATTGATCACCTATTTGTTGTCCGTGATTCAGTGGGTGGAGCACACCGACCGGGTGATCAATAACGCCAACGAAGCGGTGAAACTCACCGTGGATCTGGAAACCGGCATGCGCGGGTATCTGCTCAGCGGCGACGAGCACTTCCTCGACCCGTACGAGACGGCCAAGCCCCGGATTGCCGTGGCACTCAACACGTTGCTTGAGCTGACTGCCGACAACCCGGCGCAAACCGATCGCCTGCGTCGACTTCAGGCGCTGCAAACCGAGTGGGCGACGTATGCGCAATCGATGATCGATCTGCAACGGGCCAGTGGCGATTACAAGTCGGCGGTCAAAGCGGGGAAGGGCAAGCGCCTGACCGATGAAATACGTAAACAGTTCGAAGATGTGATTGAAACCGAGCAGTTGCTGCGCGCCTCGCGCAACGAGGACGTGCGCCGCACCACGGTCTGGAGCATCAGCCTTTATCTGCTGTTCGTGGCCGGCATCAGCGGTCTGTTGGCCTATGTCGGTCGACGCGATCTGCTCAACCTTTCGCAAAGTTATGGTGCGACCCTCGCGGCGCAAGAGGCCAGCGCCCTTCGTCTGGAACAACAAGCGTGGCTGCGCAACGGTCAGACTCAGCTGGCAGAGCAGGTGCTGGGGCAACTGACGCTGAATCTGCTGGGGCGCAATATCCTGCAATTCTGCGCCCAGTACCTCGGCACCGCCGTGGCCGCGTTGTATGTGCGCGAGGAACATGGCGGCCTCAAACGCGTGGCGACTTACGGATTCTCCCGCGAACAGGAACAGCAGAATCAATTGATCTACAGCGATGAAGGCCTTGTCGGACAGGTCGCACAGCAGGCTCGGCTGCTTCGTCTCGATTCAGTGCCGTCCGACTACTTCAAGGTCAGTTCCGGTCTGGGCGAAGGCCTGCCGCACAGCGTGCTGGTGGTACCTACCAGTGATGACGAGCGGGTCAACGGCGTAATCGAGCTCGGTTTCCTGCGTCCGCTCACCGACCGTGATGTGGCGCTGCTGGAACTGATCGCCGGCAATATCGGCACCTCCATCGAAGCCGCGCGCTATCGCCAGCGCTTGCAGGAAGTGCTGGCTGAAACCCAGCAACTCAATGAAGAGTTGCAGGTGCAGCAGGAAGAGCTGAAAACCGCCAACGAAGAGTTGGAGGAGCAATCGCGGATTCTCAAGGAATCCCAGGCGCATCTGGAAACCCAGCAAGTCGAGCTGGAACAGACCAACGAGCAACTGGCCGAACAGGCCCAGACCCTGGCCGAGCAGCGCGACGCCATGGACCAGAAGAACACCGAGCTCAATCTGGCCCAGGTGCAGCTCGAAGAGCGCGCCGAAGAGTTGCAGCGCTCGAGCAAGTACAAATCCGAATTCCTGGCCAACATGTCCCACGAGCTGCGCACGCCGCTGAACAGTTCGCTGATCCTGGCCAAGCTGCTGGCGGAAAACCCGCAGGACAACCTCAGCGCCGAGCAGGTCAAGTTCGCCGAGTCGATCTACTCTGCCGGCAACGATCTGCTCAACCTGATCAACGACATTCTCGACATTTCCAAGGTGGAAGCCGGCAAACTCGAAGTGGTGCCGGAAAACACCAGCGTCGCGCGCCTGGCCGACGGCCTGCGCAGCGTCTTCGAACCATTGGCGGCGGACAAGAAACTGACGTTCACCGTCGAGTTGCAGCCTGATGCGCCGATCACTCTGTTTACCGATCGCCAGCGTCTGGAGCAGGTGATCAAGAACCTGCTGTCCAACGCCGTGAAATTCACCGAACAGGGCACGGTCAGCCTGACCATCGCCGGCCAGCCGGACGATCGCATTGCTTTCATCGTGCGCGACTCGGGGATCGGGATTGCGCAGGATCAACAGGAAAGCATTTTCGAAGCCTTCCGCCAGGCCGACGGCACCACCAACCGCAAATATGGCGGCACCGGGTTGGGGCTGTCGATTTCCCGGGATCTGGCGACGTTGCTGGGCGGTTCAATCAGCGTCAGCAGCGCGCCGGGGCAGGGCAGTGCCTTCACCCTGGTGTTGCCGCAACAATACCGCGAGCCGGGCGACGCGCCGGTCGCGCCGCTGACGTTCAGCCCGCCCGCTGCCGCTCCGGTCATTGCATCCGCCGTGACGGTTTCGCCGCTGGCCTCTGTCGACATTCCGCGCTTCAACGATGACCGCAATAAAGCGCCGTTCGATACCCGCTGCATTCTGGTGGTGGAAGACGAACCGAATTTCGCCCACATCCTCTATGACCTGGCCCATGAACTGGGCTACCAGTGCCTGGTCGCGCACGGGGCGGATGAAGGTTATGACCTGGCGCAAGAGTTCGTGCCGGACGCGATCCTGCTGGACATGCGCCTGCCGGACCATTCGGGCCTGACCGTTCTGCAGCGTCTGAAGGAAAACGCTCAGACCCGGCACATCCCCGTGCACGTAATTTCCGTGGAAGACCGCGTCGAAGCGGCCATGCACATGGGCGCCATCGGTTACGCGGTCAAGCCGACCACTCGCGAAGAGCTCAAGGACGTGTTCGCCCGTCTCGAAGCCAAGCTCACGCAGAAGGTCAAACGTGTGCTGCTGGTGGAGGACGACGATCTGCAGCGGGAAAGCATTGCCCGCCTGATCGGCGACGACGACATCGAAATCACCGCTGTAGGCCTGGCGCAGGACGCACTGGAGCTGCTGCGCACGACGATTTTCGATTGCATGGTCATCGATCTGAAGCTGCCGGACATGCTTGGCAACGATCTGCTCAAGCGCATGTCCACCGAGGACATCTGCTCGTTCCCGCCGGTCATTGTCTACACAGGGCGCAATCTGACCCGCGACGAAGAAGCCGAACTGCGCAAGTACTCGCGTTCGATCATCATCAAGGGCGCACGGTCGCCTGAACGTCTGCTGGATGAGGTCACACTCTTTCTGCACAAAGTCGAATCGCAGTTGTCCCATGAACGGCAGAAGATGCTCAAGACCGCCCGCAGCCGCGATAAGGTCTTCGAAGGACGCAAGGTGCTGCTGGTGGACGACGATGTGCGTAACATTTTCGCCCTGACCAGTGCGCTGGAAACCAAGGGTGCAGTCGTGGTGATTGGCCGAAACGGTCGCGAAGCGATTGAAAAACTGAATGAAGTCGAGGACATCGACCTGGTGCTGATGGACGTGATGATGCCGGAAATGGATGGTTTTGAAGCCACCATGGAAATCCGCAAGGATCCGCGCTGGCGCAAGCTGCCGATCATCGCGGTGACGGCCAAGGCCATGAAGGACGATCAGGAGCGCTGCCTGCAGGCGGGTGCCAATGATTACCTGGCCAAGCCCATTGACCTGGATCGCCTGTTCTCGCTGATTCGCGTGTGGTTACCCAAGATGGAACGCATTTAGTGGAACGTAGTAATTCCGTTGAGCGGAACAGTGAAATCGAACTGCGGTTGCTGATCGAGGCGATTTATCTCAAGTACAGCTACGATTTTCGCGATTACTCCGGCGCCTCGATCAAGCGCCGTGTGCAACATGCGTTGAGCCAGTTCGAGTGCGCGACCATCTCGGCCTTGCAGGAGAAAGTCCTGCATGACCCGACGGCGTTCATGCAGTTGCTGCAATTGCTGACGATCCCGGTCAGCGAGATGTTCCGCGATCCATCGCACTTCCTGGCGATCCGTCAGGAGGTGGTGCCGCTGCTCAAGACTTATCCGTCGATCAAGATCTGGATCGCCGGCTGCAGCACCGGTGAGGAGGTCTACTCGATGGCGATCCTGCTGCGCGAAGAAGGCCTGCTTGATCGTACGATCATCTACGCCACCGACATCAACCCGCGCTCGCTGGACAAGGCCAAGCAGGGGATCTTTTCGATGGAGAACGTGCGCGCCTATACGGCCAACTATCAGCAGGCCGGCGGTCAGCGCTCGTTCGCCGACTACTACACTGCGGCGTACGGCTACGCGATTTTCGACAAGAGCCTGTGTGAAAACGTGACGTTCGCCGATCACAGCCTGGCGACCGATAGTGTATTCTCCGAAACTCAATTAATTTCATGTCGTAACGTGTTGATTTATTTCAACAAAAAACTTCAGGATCGAGCGTTCGGGTTGTTCCATGAATCGCTGTGCCACCGTGGCTTCCTCGTGCTGGGCAGCAAGGAAACCCTGGATTTTTCCGGCTATTCCAACCAGTTCGAACCGCTGGTGAAACAAGAACGGATCTACCGCAAATCATGAACAGTGCAGCGGATTTGCCTCGGGTCGAGGCGATTGTGGTCGGGGCTTCCGCCGGTGGCGTCGAGGCCTTGCTGACCATGCTTGGCTCGCTGCGGGCCGGGTTCGGTCTGCCGATCATCATCGTGCTGCATTTGCCGGAAGAGCGCCGCAGCCAGCTCGCCGAGGTGTTCGCCCGGCGGCTGGCGCTGCCGGTAGCAGAAGCCATCGATAAACAGGACATCACGCCCGGCACCGTGTACTTCGCGACGCCGGGTTATCACCTGTCGGTGGAACAGGACCTCAGTCTGTCGCTGAGCCTTGAAGACCGCTTGCACCATTCGCGGCCTTCGATCGATTTCCTGTTCGAGTCCGCCGCTGATGCCTATGGGCCGGCGCTGGCCGCAGTGCTGCTGACCGGCGCGAACCACGATGGCGCGCGAGGCCTGGCGCAAGTCAAACGCCTGGGCGGGCTGACCATCGTGCAGGACCCCGACGAGGCGCAGGTCGCCACCATGCCTCGCGCGGCACTGAAAACGCATCAACCGGATTACATCCTTCCCATACACGGCATCGGCCGTCTGCTTGTCGAGCTGGAACGAATCGCATGCTGAGTAATATCCAGGCAAAACTGCTGATCGTCGACGATCTGCCCGAGAACCTGCTGGCCCTCGAAGCGCTGATCAAACGCGAAGACCGCACCGTCTACAAAGCGCTGTCGGCGGACGAAGCGCTGTCGCTGCTGCTGCAACACGAGTTCGCCATGGCCATCCTCGACGTGCAGATGCCCGGCATGAACGGCTTCGAACTGGCCGAATTGATGCGCGGTACCGAGAAAACCAAAAACATTCCAATCATCTTCGTCAGCGCCGCTGGCCGCGAACTCAATTACGCGTTCAAGGGCTACGAAACCGGGGCGGTGGACTTCCTGCACAAGCCGCTGGACATCCATGCGGTAAAAAGCAAGGTGAATGTCTTTGTCGATCTGTACCGCCAGAGCAAGGCGATGAAGCAACAGGTCGAAGCGCTGGAGCAGAGCCGTCGCGAACAGGAAGCGCTGTTGCAGCAACTGCAAAGCACCCAGGGCGAACTGGAGCAGGCGGTACGCATGCGTGACGATTTCATGTCGATCGTCGCCCACGAAGTGCGCACGCCCCTTAACGGCCTTATCCTCGAAACCCAACTGCGCAAGATGCACTTGGCCCGGGACAACGCTGCCGCGTTCACCCTCGACAAAATGCACGCGATGGTTGACCGCGACGAGCGCCAGATCAAAAGCCTGATCCGGCTGATCGAGGACATGCTCGACGTCTCGCGGATCCGCACCGGCAAGCTGTCGATTCGCCCGAGTCGCTTCGATCTCGCGCAGTTGGTGAGCAACTTGCTGCAAAACTTTGCGCAACAGATCGAGGCGGCGGAAACCACCGTTTCCTTCGAAGCGGAGAGTCCGGTCGAAGGCTGCTGGGATGAGTTTCGCATCGAACAGGTGATTTCCAACCTGCTGACCAATGCCTTGCGTTATGGCGGTAGAAGCCCGATTCAGGTGCGCGTCTATCGCCAGGGCAACCAGGCACGTGTCGAGGTCCAGGATCACGGCATCGGCATTAGCGAGGAAAATCAGAAACGTATTTTTCAACAGTTCGAACGCGTCTCCGCCAAGACGGTGGTGGCCGGCCTCGGACTGGGTCTGTTCATCTCCGAACAGATCGTCGCCGCCCATGGCGGCTTCATCGTCGTCGAAAGCAAGATCAACGAGGGCGCCCTGTTTCGCGTTTGTCTGCCGCTCCAGGAAAACGGCGAAACAAACGCAACCTCTGAGTGACCGCACGGTCGTATCAGCAGCTATTGACCGAACAAAGGCTTCCCATGAGCGTAGATGCACAAGATGTAGTACTCGTCGTCGAGGACGAACCGGTGATCCTGATGGTGCTGACAGACTATCTGTCAGGGCAGGGCTATCGCGTATTGCAGGCCGAGAACGGCGAGCAGGCGTTCGAGATTCTGGCGAGCAAGCCGCATCTGGACATGTTGATTACTGATTTTCGTTTGCCGGGAGGCATCTCGGGCGTGCAGATCGCCGAACCCGCCGTCAAATTGCGCCCTGATCTGAAGGTGATCTTCATCAGCGGCTATCCGCAGGAAATCCGCGAGACCGGCAGCCCCATCACCCGCCGGGCGCCGATCCTGGAAAAGCCGTTCGATCTGGATGTATTGCAGGAGAAGATTCAGGAACTGCTGGCCTGAGGCGTGAACCGCCTCAGCTCTTGATCATCTCCCGCACCTTCGCCGTCAGCAGATCGAAGGTGAACGGCTTGGTGATCATCTGCATCCCGGAATCAAGGAACCCGCCGCGCACAGCGGCGTGTTCAGCGTAACCGGTAATGAACAGAACCTTCAGGTCGGGCCGGTATTGCCGGCCGATTTCCGCCAGTTGCCGGCCGTTCATGCCCGGCAGGCCGACGTCGCTGATCAGCAGATCGATACGCTGCTCCGAATCCAGAATCGGCACGGCACTGTCGGCATCGCTGGCCTCGACAAATCCATAACCCAGTTCGCTCAACACTGCACTGACCAGCACCCGCACGGCCGGATCGTCTTCGACGATCAATACGGTTTCGCCTTCCACGGCGTCGGGCGCCTGCTCCGTGTGCGTTGGCGCGTGAGACAACGATTCGCCCTGGAAGCGCGGTAGATAGAGTCTGACGGTGGTGCCCTCGTCGATTTTGCTGTCGATCGAGACGTGGCCACCGGATTGCTTGCTGAAACCGTAGATCATCGACAGACCCAAGCCGGTGCCCTGGCCGATCGGCTTGGTGGTGAAAAATGGGTCGAATGCGCGATTGATCACGCTCTCGGGCATGCCGCAACCATTGTCGGTCACGCTCAATAGGACGTAATCGCCGGGCTTCAGGTTGCTGTAAGCGGCGGTGAAATCGCTACCCAGCACCTGATTGCTCGTCTCGACTACCAGATTGCCGCCGTCGGGCATCGCGTCGCGGGCATTGATAACCAGGTTGAGCAGGGCGCTTTCCAGTTGATTGGGGTCGGCCTCGGCTACCCACAATTGTTCGTGCAGGCGCATGTCCAGTTGAATGCTTTCGTTGAGGCTGCGTTGCAGCAGTTCGCCCATCGATTGCACCAGATCGTTCATCTTCACCGCTTTTGAGTCCAGTGACTGGCGACGGGAAAATGCCAATAGACGGTGAGTCAGGCCGGCGGCGCGGTTGGCGGAGGTCACGCCGAGGTCGATGAGACTGTCGAGATCCTCCGTGCGGCCACGCGCCAGTCGACGGCGAATCAATTCGAGGCTGCCGATGATGCCGGTCAGCATGTTATTGAAGTCATGGGCGATACCGCCGGTCAATTGACCGACCGCTTCCATTTTCTGCGACTGACGTAGCGCTTCCTCGTTGTGCCGCAGTTGCGCCGTGCGTTCCTCGACTTGTTGCTCGAGGGTTTCCAGGGTCGATTGCAGGCGCCGTTCGCTCTCGCTCAGATCGATCAGGCGGTCGCGGGCCTCGTATTGTCGTCGTCGACCGCGCAGGGCGGTGGAGATCAGGCTGACCAGCGTCACCGGATGGAAGGGGCGTTCAAGAAACGTCACGTTACCCAGTAACTTGCTGAGCTGCGAAGAGGGGCCCTGTCCGGATCCGCCGTGATGGGTCAACAACACAATCGGCAGATCTGACCAGGCAGGTTGTTGCTCCAGATATAACAGCAGGGATTCCAGTTCCGGGCCATGCAGAGCCTCGACGGCGATCAACAGCAGCCCGGCGCCGGGTTCCAATTCGTTGCACAGGGTGGCCAGATCGGGGGTGATCAGGCCACCGTATCCGGCCTCGTTGAGGATCATCAGAGCAACCTGGCTGTCGCGACCCTGGGGTGCAAGTATCAGCGCCCGTTCCGACAGCGGCACGGTGACGGTCACAAGTTTTCATCCTTAAGCAGCGGGTTACTCGCGCCGAGGTAGGTGGGTACGCCACGCAGCACGCCCTGGAAAGCTTCCAACGGCTCACCGATGGTCATGCCTTGTTTGGAAATGCGATATTCGCGGATGGTCGATTCGTGGCTGCCGGTGCGTTTCTTGATGATCGAAACTGCGCGACGTACCTTGCCGAGGGCTTCGAAATAGCGCAGCAAAATCACAGTGTCGGCGAGGTAAGTGATGTCGACCGGGGCCTGCATGTCGCCGACCAGACCGTGTTGAGCGACGGTCATGAACGTCGCGGCGCCTTTGCGGTTCAGGTACAGCAGCAATTCGTGCATGTGCAGTACCAGCGCGTTCTCTTCCGGCATCGCGGCCTGATAGCCGTTGATGCTGTCGATCACCACGGTCTTGATGTCACCTTCATCGACGCAGCGTCGCACCCGGTGAGAGAACTCGCCGGGGGACAATTCGGCGGCGTCCACTTGTTCGATCAGCAGATTGCCGGTGGCCTGCAAAGCCTTGAGGTCAATGCCGATGTTGTTCATGCGCTCGAACAGCAAGCCCAGCTCTTCATCGAAAATGAACAGCGCAGCCTTTTCACCACGCGCCACGGCCGCTGCCGCGAAAATCATGGTGATCAACGATTTGCCGGTGCCCGCCGGGCCCAGAATCAGTGTGCTGGAGCCGGTCTCGATACCGCCACCCAGCAAAGCGTCCATTTCCTTGATACCGCTGGACAGCTGCAGGCGTGGGTAATCGCCGCGATGCTCCGCCGCCACCAGACGCGGGAAGACGTGCACGCCATCGCCCATGATGGTGAAGTCATGGAAGCCGCCACGGTACTTCTGGCCTCGGTACTTGATCACCCGCACGCGACGGCGCTCGGCGCCATAGTTGGGGGTCAGTTCTTCGAGGCGAATCACGCCGTGAGCGACACTGTGAACGGTTTTGTCCAGGGATTCGGTGGTCAGGTCATCCAACAGCAAAACCGTGGCGTCGTAGCGCACGAAGTAATGCTTGATCGCCAGAATCTGTCGACGGTAGCGCAGGGAGCTTTGCGCCAGCAGGCGGATTTCCGAGAGGCTGTCGAGCACCACACGGGTGGGTTTGAAGCGCTCGACCACTTCGAAAATCTGCTTGGTTGCTTCGCCCAGCTCAAGGTCCGAGGAGTACAGCAGGCTTTGATGATGCTCGGCGTTAAGCAGGCTTTCCGGGGGCGTCAGCTCGAAAATCTCGATATTTTCGTTCAGTTCCCAACCGTGGGACGCTGCGCCCTGGCGCAACTCTCGCTCGGTTTCGGACAGCGTGATGTACAACGAACGTTCGCCGGCTCGGGCGCCGGCCAGCAAAAAATGCAACGCGACTGTGGTTTTACCGGTTCCAGGCTCGCCCTCCAGCAAGAAAACGTGACTGCGGGACAAACCACCGGCCAGGATATCGTCCAACCCTTCGATGCCGGTGGCGGCTTTTGCACTGATCAACGCGTTCGATGTAGACAAAAAATGCCCTCTCATGACTAGGGGAAACGAGGCAGCGGGCGCCGGACGCCGTTTTGGCACTGCCTGATTACTTGACCTTTTGCCGTGACGACGGTTCCGATTTTCTTGCGGGATGTGTGGAGAAGGCCGCTAGAGGCCTTGCTGCAACGAGGGATCATCGGGGTTCATCTGCTCGAGCTGAGCCAACAGGATCTGCACGTTCTGCAACTGACCGCTTTCTTTCCAATAGTTGATCAGAAGCACCCGCGCCTTGCGATCGGCGGGGTGGCGCTGAACGATTTCCTGCAACTGCTTTTGTGCCGCTTCCAGTTCTTCGGCGCTGTGCAAGGTGGTGGCGAGGTCGTAGCGGTAATCCTTGTTGTCGGGCTCGAGTTCCACGGCCTTGGACAAGCCGAGCAGGGCGTACTCGCGTTGATCGTGGTGCAGCAGCCAGAGGCCCAGGGCATGTTGCAGATAGGCCGAGTCGGGCTGGGCCTTCAGTTGTCGGGCGAGCAGTTGTCGGGCAGCGTCGCTCTGGCCCTGACGGTCGAGCATTTCGATCTGCATCACCAGCGCCGGCAGGTTGCCGGGGTCGAGGCGCAGGGTTTGTTCCAGCGCTTGCTGTGCCTGTTTCAATTCAGCGTTGTGCAGATAAAGGCGCGCCAGTTGAGCGTAATTGGCAGCGCTTTCCGGCTGGGCCCTCAGCGCCTGCTCCCACACGTCGATGCCTTGCTGGAGCGGGGCGAAATACAGGCCCAGTTGATCCGGAGACAAGCCGAGCAGGGCGTTGATCGCGGCGAAGCGTACGGTTTGATCTTCATCGTCGAGCAACGGGCCCAGCAGCAGGCTGCGCTGCCCGCCCGGCACCAGGCCGGTCACGCTTTTGATCGCGGCCAGCCGCACGTCCGGCGATTCGTTTTGCAGATCGGCATCCGCCAGTTTCAGGGCCTGGGGGCTCGGGTAGTTGGGCAGCTCGGCGTGCAGCCAGACACGCCGTTTGACTGAAAGATCCGGGCGCCCCAGTTGCTGGTACAGCATCCGCGCAGCTCCCGGTTGACCGGCACGAGCAGCGGCCAGCGCTTCGCTGTAACCGTGTTTGATCGCCTCCGGCACAACCGGCGCAGTGCTGCGCAAAGACAGCCAGGCGACGATCAGGACCAGCGCAAGGCCGAGGCTGATGAGCAAATAGCGGCGAGACTGAGGCATGCGAATTTCCGAAACTTTCGTTTTGCAGCGGAGGTCGCAAGCTTCTGTCAGCTCGCGCCGTGAGTCAAACCCTCTGCCCGATATGGCCTGCTACAGGCGTTGAATCGACCTACAGCTTGTGTCGACCCTGTTTGCCGTCATCCTCTCCATGCAGTGTCTACGCTTGCAGAAGTTGTTTCTACGAGGCCATCCATGCAGTCCCTGCTCATTTATTTCAAGGCAGTCATCCACCCCAGCCAGGCAGTACTGCTGTTTGGTTTGCGCACCATTGTCGCCGGATTGCTGACCTTGTACCTGGCGTTTCTGTTCGATCTCGACCAGCCGAAATGGTCGATCATGGCCGTAGTGATCATCAGCCAGCCACTGGCCGGGATGGCGCTGGCACGCAGCTTCGGGCAAATCATCGGGACAACCCTTGGCGCGGTGGTAGCAGTGCTGCTGATGGCCATCTTTCCCCAGGCGCCGTTGCCGTTCATCACGACCCTGGCGCTTTGGCTGGCCCTGTGCACTGCCGGCGGCACGTTATTGCGCTATACCAGTTCCCAGGCGTTCGTGCTTAGCGGGTACACCGCCGTGGTGGTGGCGCTGCTGGCGATTCCGGATCAGGACGGCACCTTTCTGCTGGCGGTGACCCGGGTTACCGAAACCTTGCTGGCGGTAGCGTGCGTATGCGTGGTCAGCCTGCTGACGGCGCGGCCCGAAGCGGTATCACGCAACTATTTCGCGAAGGTTGATCAGGTGATCAAGCTCGCCGCCACCCATGCCGCCGCTGTGCTTCGCACCGAAGAAAGCGAAGCGGACTTTCAGCGCCGGCAAATGCAGCTGCTGGGGGAAATCAGCGCCCTCGAAGGTCTGCGCCGGCACTTGTATTTCGATGCTCCACGCCTGCGCAGCGCCAACAATCTGGTGTTGTTGCTGGGCAATCAACTGATGCTGCTGACCTCACGCCTGACCGCGCTGCGTCACCAGCGGGAGCTGCTCACTGAGCGATGGGAGGGCGATCTGCCGCTGGAGATCCAGCAATTGCGTGCAGAAGAACTGGCACTGCTCGACCAGCTCGCACAGCAAGGGCGCTCATTGCCGGCCGAGGCGCGGCACCAGTTCGTCGCGCTGCAACAGCAGTTCGAAGGGCTCGCCTACAGGGCCGAACAATTGACGGAAGACATGAGTGCAACCCTGCGCTCGCTGGCGTGGGCATTGCGCTGGGAACAGGCGCGGCTGTTGCAGCAACTGGAGCAGATTCTCGAACTGAGCGATGCGATACAGGAAGGGCGGGAGGCCAGTTGCATGTTCCGTGGCCAGTCCAGCCCCTTGCACCTGGATTTCACCCTCGCGACGATGAACGCCATCCGCGCCTTCAGCGCATTGTTGGTGGCCGGACTGATCTGGATCGAAACCGCGTGGGACGGCGCGCGGGGCGGGATGATTCTGGTGGGAATCCTGTGTTCGTTGATGGCGACGTTTCCGCGCCCGTTGATCGCCGCGCAGAGTTACGCCCGAGGGCTGGGACTGGCCTTGGTGGTGTCGGCCTTCTATCAGTTCATGCTGGTCCCGGCGATCAGCGATTTCGAAATGTTGGCCTTGTTGCTAGCGCCTTTGCTGTATGTGATCGCAGTCGGACTGTCCAGCCCGGCCACCGCCGGTATCGGCATGGGGCTGGGGCTGTCGAGCTTCCTGATGCTCGGCCCGCAGAACGTCGGCACCGGGCAGAACACCGCCATTCAATGGTTCGAATTTGCCGGGGCCTACGTGAGTGCGGCGATGCTGGCTCTGATCGTCTACGCCTGGATTTTCCCGTTCCGCCCGGCTCTGCGCATCCGGCGCTTCTACAACGAAGCACGGGAGCAGGTCTACCAATTGACCAAGAGCCCGGCCACCGATGAACAGCAATTCGCCTTCGAAAGCCGCATGGTCGATCGCCTGACCTCGATGCTTGGCGTGCTGCCAGCCGCCAACGAACGGGACATGCAGCGCCTGTATGAAATCAGCCTCGCCTGTGTAGCGCTGGGCGTGGCCATGCACCAGCTCAGGCAACAGGCGCAAAACAATGCTCTGCTTACGGACGATTTGCATCGGCAGCTGTCGACGGCATTGCGTCAGACCGGCCGTTTCGTCGCCGGCCGACCGGATGTACGTCTGACACCGTTACTGGCTACGCTGCATGCGCTCGGCGATGAGCTGGATGCCTTGCATGTCGCCACCCATGAGCACTTGTGGTCGGTGTTTCGCATGCGCGTGGCCCTGTTGATCGTGGTGTCGTTTCTGGAACGACATGGCGAGCATTTGCAGCCCGACCGTTCTGAAGGAGAGCCCATCCTTGCCCATTGATTTCGAGATCGGCGGCGTTTACCTGCCGCCTATCGCTCAGGCCTTGCTGCTGGCCATACCGGTTTTTCTGCTGCTCGACTGGGGTTTGCGCCGGCTCGGCGTCCTGCGTTTTGTCTGGCATGAGGCGCTGTTCGAAGGCGCCCTTTATGCCTGTGTGTGCGCCGCACTGATTCTGCTGATGGGAGCCTGAAACCTTGAAGACGTTGCTCACTCGATTGACGACATTGGCGGTGGTGCTGCTGGCCGTCGTGCTCGGCTGGTTTGCCTGGGAACATTACACCCGGGCCCCGTGGACTCGGGATGCGCGGGTGAGGGCGGATGTGGTGACACTCTCGGCGGATGTTTCGGGCCGCATCGTCACACTGGCGGTGCAGGACAACCAGCATGTCGACAAGGGCCAGTTGTTGCTGGAGATCGACCCGGCTCGTTACAGCCTCGCGGTCGAGCATGCGAAACGCTCGGTGGAGGTCTCCAAGGCCACGCTCGGGCAGTCGCAAGCAGCCATCGTCGCCAGCGAAGCGTTGCTCAAACAACGCCAGAGTGAAGAGCGCCGGCGACGTACGCTCAAGCAAGGGTTCGCGATTTCCGGGGAAGAGTGGGAGAAGTCCAGTACCGACGTGGCCGTGGCCCAGGCCGATCTGTTGCGCAATCAGGCCAATCTCGGTCTCGCCGAAGCCAACGTGCAACTGGCGATTGCTGCATTGACCCAGGCCGAACTGGATCTGCAACGTACCCGAGTCGAAGCGCCGGTCAGCGGTTATGTCACTAATCTGCTGACCCGTCAGGGGGATTACGCGGTGGCCGGTAGCGCCCTGCTGGCACTGGTGGACAGCGGCTCCTTTTATGTCAGCGGCTATTTCGAGGAAACCAAACTGCCACGGATCGAGGAGGGTGATCGGGTGCGGATCGAATTGATGAGCGGGGAAAAATTCGGTGGAACCGTGCAAAGCATCGCCTTCGCCATTGCCGACCGGGAAAACGCCCCGGGAAGTCGATTGCTGGCCAACATCAACCCCAGCTACACCTGGGTGAAACTGGCGCAACGGGTGCCGGTGCGGATTGGCATCGATCCCGATTACGCGGGCAAGGACCGACTCAGAGCCGGTACCACCGCGACGGTCACGGTGCTGGAAAACCATGAAAGACAGAGACAAAAAAGCCCCGCGACCGAATGATACGCGGGGCAAAAAATTTGGTTGGTTGCGGCCAACCAAAGGAGCTCTTTAAAAAACGATTACTTGCTGGCCACCGTTTCTGGCTGCCAACCGCCACCGAGGGCCTTGTAGATCGCGACGATGCCGCGATACAGATCCACTTCGGCCTGGGCCTGGCTGTCCTCGGCGTTCAAGCGTTCACGCTGGGCGTCGAGCAGCACCAGGAAATCGGTGGTGCCTTCGCGGTAGCGGATTTCGGCGAGGTCGGCAGCCTTGCGGCTCGATTCGCTCTGACGGATCAGTGAGATCAGGCGCTGCTGACGCTTGCCGTAATCGCTGAAGGCGTTTTCCGACTCTTCCAGCGCGAGCAATACTTGCTGCTCGTAAGTCGCCAGTGCGCCTTCGGCATCGGCATCGGCGCCGCGCAAACGGGCTCGCACGCTGCCAAGGTCAAACGCCGCCCAGGTGATGCTCGGGCCCAGTGCCCAGGCGTTGGCCGCCGAGGAACCGATCTGCGAACCACGCCCGGCCGTCCAGCCGAGGAAACCGCTGAGACTGACCCGTGGGAACAGGTCGGCCTTGGCTACACCGATACGCGCCGTGGCCGAAGCCAGTCTGCGCTCGGCGCTGAGGATGTCCGGACGACGCTGCAGCAGTTCGCCCGGATCACCGATCGGCAAGGCCTTGGCAATCGCCGGCAGGTCTTTCGGACTCAGGTCGACGGTCAGCTTGTCCGGACGTTCACCCAGCAGGGTGGCGATGCGGTTTTTCTGCCGGGCCTGTTCTGCCTGCAGCTGCGGCACGCTGGCTTCGACCGACGCCAGACGCGCATCGGCCCGTTCAACATCTAGCTGATCGCCAACGCCGGCGTCACGCAGGCTGATGGTGATCTTGCGCGACTCCTGCTGGTTGTTCAGGTTCGCCAGCGCGATCTTTTCCCGCAGTTGAGCACCGCGCAGTTGACCGTAAGCGTCCACCAGTTCGGCAATCATGGTGACTTGCAGTTGGTAAAGATCGGCTTCGGCCGCTTGCTGGTCGGCGTCGCTGGCTTCCAGATTGCGCTGGATACGTCCGAACAGGTCCAGTTCCCAGGCCATGTCCAAGCCCAGGTCATAGCGTTCACTGTTGACCCGATTGGTGGTCTGGCCCGGGATCTGACCTTTGGCCAGATCGCTGCTGGCGCGGCTGGTGATGGTCGGCATTGCATCGTTGCTGGCGTCGTCGCGGATCGCCCGGGCGGCTTTCCAGCGGGCGAACGCCACGCGCAGTTCACGGTTGCCTTGCAGCGATTGAGTCACCAACTGGTTGAGAGTCGGATCGTCGAACTGCTGCCACCAGATGCCTTCGAATTTCGAACGGTCGAAGTTCTTCTGGCCGGCGGCGCCGTCGGTGGCGGACGTGATGTTCGCCGCCTCCGTCGTCGGGGTCTTGTAGTCAGGGCCGACGGCGCAGGCACTCAGGGCCAGCACCAGCAGGCTCGGCAGGAAGACTTTCAGACTCATTGGTGCGCCTCCAGTGGCTTTTGAAGATTTTGCATCTTGGTCGCTTTGCGAGCTTCGCTGCGCTCCACGAAGTTGCGGATCAGCACATAGAACACGGGGGTCAGCAGCAGACCGAAGAAGGTCACACCGAGCATCCCGGAGAACACCGCCACGCCCATGGCATGACGCATCTCGGCACCGGCACCGCTGGAGAAAACCAGTGGCACCACACCCATGATGAACGCGAACGAGGTCATCAGGATCGGCCGCAGACGCAGACGGCAGGCTTCCAGTACGGCGGCCAGCGGATCGAGGCCTTCTTCCTGCTTATCCTTGGCGAACTCGACGATCAGAATCGCGTTCTTACAGGCAAGTCCCACCAGTACGATCAAGCCGATCTGGGTGAAGATGTTGTTGTCGCCGCCAGAGATGATCACACCGGTGATGGCCGACAGCAGGGTCATCGGTACGATCAGGATCACCGCCAGTGGCAGGCTCCAGCTTTCGTATTGCGCCGCGAGCACCAGGAACGCCAGCAATACGCAGAGCGGGAACACGAACAGCGCTGTGTTGCCGGACAGAATCTGCTGGTAGGTCAGGTCGGTCCATTCGTAGGTCATGCCGTTCGGAAGTTCATCCTTGAGCAGTTTCTCGATGGCTTTTTCGGCCTGGCCGGAGCTGTAGCCCGGGGCTGCCGCACCGTTGATTTCAGCGGTGATGAAGCCGTTGTAGTGCATCACACGATCCGGGCCCGAGGTGTCGCTGACCTTGATGAAGGTCGCCAGCGGAATCATTTCGCCCTTGTTGTTGCGTACTTTCAGCTGGCCGATCTGGTCGGATTCGAGGCGGAACTGCTGCTCGGCCTGAACGTTGACCTGATAAGTACGACCGAAGCGGTTGAAGTCGTTGGCATACAGCGAACCCAGGTAGATCTGCAGGGTGTCGAAGATGTCGCTGACGGCCACGCCGTGGGTCTTGGCTTTTTCCCGGTCGATGGCGGCATCGACCTGCGGCACGTTCACGGTGTAGCTGGTGAACAGGTTGGCCAGTTCCGGAACGTTATGGCTCTTGGCAATAATATTCATGGTTTCCTTGTACAGCTCTTCGTAACCCAGGTTGCCCCGGTCTTCGATTTGCAGGCGGAAACCACCAATGGTGCCCAGACCTTGTACCGGCGGTGGCGGGAAGATCGCCATGTAGGCTTCCTGAATTCCCGCGTACTGGCCGTTCAAGGCACCGGCAATCGCACCGGCGGACATGCTCGGGTCTTTACGCTCGTCGAACGGTTTCAGGGTCACGAACACGATGCCGGCGTTCGGGCTGTTGGTGAAGCCGTTGATCGACAGGCCCGGGAACGCTACGGCGCTTTCCACGCCTGGCTGTTTCAGTGCCAGGTCGGACATGCGCTTGATGACGTCTTCGGTGCGGTCCAGGCTCGCGGCGTCCGGCAGTTGCGCGAAGGCCACCAGGTATTGCTTGTCCTGGCCCGGTACGAAACCGGTCGGGGTGCTGGAGAAACCGAAGAAGGTCAGCACCATCAGGCCTGCGTACAGGAAGAGGGCGATGCCGCTGCCACGGATGACCCGGCGCACGGTACCGACGTAGCCATGACTGGCGCGGTCGAAGAAACGGTTGAACGGACGGAACAGCCAGCCACCGAAGATCTTGTCCAGCACTCGCGAGAAGCGGTCTTTCGGTGCGTCGTGACCTTTAAGCAACACAGCGGCCAGCGCTGGCGACAGGGTCAGCGAGTTGAACGCCGAGATCACCGTAGAGATCGCGATGGTCAAAGCAAACTGCTTGTAGAACTGACCGGTCAGGCCCGAGATGAACGCGGCGGGTACGAACACCGCACACAGCACGAGCGCTGTCGCAATGATCGGGCCGGTCACTTCACCCATGGCCTTTTTGGTCGCATCGAAGGGGTTGAGCCCCAGTTCAATGTTCCGCTCGACGTTCTCAACCACCACGATGGCGTCGTCCACCACGATACCGATCGCCAGTACCAGGCCGAACAGCGACAGGGCGTTGAGCGAGAAGCCGAACAGGTGCATCACCGCAAACGTACCGATCAACGATACCGGCACCGCCACCAACGGAATGATCGAGGCGCGCCAGGTCTGCAGGAACAGGATCACCACCAGAACCACGAGAATCAGTGCTTCGAAGAGGGTGTGAACCACCGCCTCGATGGAGCCGCGCACGAAGATCGTCGGGTCATAGACGATGCTGTAGTCCATGCCTTGCGGGAAGCTTTTCTTCAGCTCTTCCATCTTGCCGCGAACTTCGTTCGAGATTTCGATGGCGTTGGAGCCCGGACGCTGGAAGATCGGGATCGCTACGGCTGGCTGGTTGTTCAGCAACGAACGCAGGGCGTACTGACTGGAGCCCAGTTCGACGCGAGCGATGTCCTTCAGGCGAGTGATTTCACCGTTGTCGCCGGCGCGAATGACGATGTTTTCGAACTCTTCCTCGGAGACCAGACGGCCTTGAGTGTTGATCGACAGCTGGAAGCTTTGCGCAGTCGGGGCAGGGGGCGCGCCCAACTGGCCGGCGGCCACCTGACGGTTCTGTTCGCGAATGGCGGTCACCACATCAGTCGCGGTCAGATTGCGCGAAGCGGTCTTGTTCGGGTCGAGCCATACACGCAGCGAGTAGTCGCCCATACCGAACAACTGCACGTCACCGACACCGCCGAGGCGAGCGAGCTCATCCTTGATGTTGAGAATCGCGTAGTTGGACAGGTACAGCATGTCGTAGCGTTTGTCAGGCGAGGTCAAGTGCACAACCATGGTCAGGTCGGGCGATGCCTTGTCGACGGTAATACCGATGCGCGTCACTTCTTCCGGAAGCTTCGGCTCGGTCCGGGTCACGCGGTTCTGCACCTGCACCTGCGCGTTGTCCAGGTCAGTGCCCAGGGCGAAGGTGATGGTCAGGGTGATTTTGCCGTCAGCGGTGGATTGCGAGGACATGTACAGCATGTTCTCGACGCCGGTGATGGCTTGCTCCAGTGGAGCCGCCACGGTTTCACCGATGACTTTTGGGTTGGCGCCCGGGAAGTTGGCACGCACCACCACGGTCGGTGGCACGACTTCCGGGTATTCGCTGATCGGCAACTGGAACAGCGAAATCGCACCGGCGATCAGGATCAACAGCGACAGCACCGCTGCGAAGATCGGCCGTGAAATGAAGAATTGGGAAAAATTCATCGGAGTTGTCGTCCCTTAACCGCGTGGGGTCGCAGCAGCCAGTTTCACAACCGAACCCGGCGCGCCTTTGGCTGGTGCGACTTTGGGCAGGTTGCTGGCTTCCAGCGCTTGTCGTTGTTGAGCGAGAGCGGCAATGGTTTGCTCGCTGGCCATCGGGATCACTTCAGGCGTAACCGGGGAGCCAGGGCGAACCCGTTGCAGACCCTTGACGATGATTGTGTCGTCCTTGTTCAGGCCGCTGCGCACGATACGCAGGCCTTCGATCTTCGGACCGAGTTCAACGGCGCGGTAGACGGTCTTGTTGTCGCCATCCATCACCAGCACGAACTTCTTGCCGAGGTCGGTACCGACCGCTTCATCGTTGATCAGCATGGCGTTGTAGGTGCCGCTGCCGACCAGTTTCAGGCGTGCATACAGGCCCGGGGTGTAAGTGCCGTCGCTGTTGTCGAACACGGCGCGACCACGGATGGTGCCGGTTTTCGGGTTGACCTGGTTGTCGACGAAGTTCATCTGGCCCAGGTGCGGGTTGCCGTCTTCATTGGACAGGCCCATGTACACCGGGGTAGTGGCGCCGCGCTGACCCTGACGGGCGAGCTGGGTGTATTTGAGGAACACACGTTCGTCCGCGTCAAAGTAGGCGTATACCTTGTCAGTGGAAACCACGCTGGTCAGCGGAGTGGTGTCGGCGGTCACCAGGTTGCCCGCGGTGATTTCGGCACGGCTGACGCGGCCACTGATTGGCGCAGTGACGCGGGTGAAGCTCAGGTTCAGCTTGGCCAGGTCCAGTTGCGCTTGCAGCGCGCCAACAGCGGCTCGGGCTTCTTGTGCGGCGCTGGTACGCGAGTCGGCCAATTCGGCGGAGATGGCGTTGCTGGCACGCAGGCGTTCGCCACGGCCGGCTTCGTTTTCGCTGCGTGTGGCATTGGCACGGGCCTGGGCAACCAGCGCTTCGAGGCGGCGGACCTCAGCCTGGAACGGACGCGGGTCGATCTGGAACAGCAGGTCGCCTTTCTTGACCAGAGCACCTTCGGTGAAGGCGACTTCGTCGATCTGGCCGGAGACCCGCGGACGGATTTCAACGGTTTCCGGTGCTTCGAGGCGCCCGGTGAATTCGTCCCACTCGTTGACCGGTTGTTCCAGCACCTTGGCCACGCTGACCTTGGCAGCAGGCATGGCCGCCGCGGTTTCCGGAGTCTTGCCGCAGGCGCTCATCACCAGCACGGCCAACAGAGCCAACGGGAAGCGCAAATGTTTGAGTGATTGTTCCATGGATGCATCCGCCAATGTATTGAAGATGGGCGGATGATGCTCGGCGGGTCGATAGCAAAACGAATCGAATGACACGAAGGTAACTATCATTCGGAATGATATAAGCCCGAGAGAAGCCCTCTAGCATGCGCCTTTCGTTAGGGGGCTATCAATTGGCCTGATGACAATTCTGTGTTGCGCGATCGGCAACTGTCGCAGGCGAAATTGCTGGGTGAGGATTATGCGGCGATTAAATGCTGCGCTGAAGTTACCGAGCCTCGACATTCTTGCGGAGCATATGGCGCTTGTTTACAAAGACCTCGCCTGGCTGCTGGATCAATACGCCAACATCAAGAGTCCTGTTACCCCGAACAGGCAACCCACAACATTTCGCTCTAACATGACCTGATACTCATACCTCGATGTTTTGCCAATCCCGGACTCTTTGTTTATGAGAGATCTGCCCCCGACCGCGACTTTGCGGGCTTTCGAAGTATCCACCCGGCACCCGACGTTCACCGCCGCCGCGCAGGAATTGCATGTGACCCAGAGCGCGGTCAGCCATCAGCTTCGGCATCTGGAAGAACTTTGGGGCTTGCAGCTGTTTGAACGGGGCAAGTCGTTACGCCTCACACCTGCGGGCGCTACGCTGGCGCCGATCGTGCGCGAGTTCTTCATGAGCCTTGAGGCGACGCTGGCTGATCTGCGTGAGCAAAAGGGCAGGGTCCGGCTCAGCGTCAGCACAACCTATTCCTTTGCATTGAAATGGTTGCTGCCACGCTTGCCGAGCCTGGCCCGCCAGCACCCGGAACTGTTGGTGTCGCTGGACACCACGGACAAGGTCATCCATTTCGCCAGCAGCGAAGCCGATGTCGCGATCCGCTTGGGCAAGGGCAACTATCCCGGTCTGTATTCACAGTTTTTGTTCGGTGAGCAGGTTTTCCCGGTGGCCAGCCCCGAACTGCTGCAACGCGTCGGAATGCCGGGCAGTCCCGCCGATCTGTTGCAGTTACCGCTGCTGGCACGTGACGGCGCTGAACTGGCACCGAAATGGGAAGCGTGGTTCCAGTCCGTCGGACTGGCATTTTTGCCGCTGCGGGAAAGCGTCAGGTTTGGCGATACCAATATGACGGTGGAGGCGGCTTTGCTCGGCCATGGCATTGCCCTGGTACGCAGCGGGCATGTCGAGAAGGAAATCGGCGATGGCCGGCTGGTGCGGCTGTTCGATGTGCCGTTTCAGTCACCGCTCGCCTACTACTTCGTTTGCCCCAAGGGTGTTGAGACGCAGCCGCACATTGAGAGTTTTCGCGAATGGCTGCTCGGTGAGGCGCTCAAAGTGCAAGGCGGGCAGGTTTGAAGGCATGAATAATCACTCATGGAGCAATGAGGAGTCTTCTCTGTAATCCGACCGTTCGGGCTGCTTAAAATGGCCAATGCCTACTCATCTCGTCCTCCTTGTCCTGTTCGCCGCGCTGCTGCACGCCAGCTGGAACGCGCTGCTGCGCGGCGGTGCCGATCGGCTCTGGTCGATGACGGTGATGTGCGTTGCCATCGCCTTAGTCTGCGCAGTCGCTGCGATGTTCATGGTGGCGCCTGCACCTCGGAGCTGGGGATATGCACTGCTGTCGGCATTGCTGCACGTTGGCTACAACCTGTTTCTAGTGCGCAGTTACCGGGTCGGCGATCTGGGACAGATTTATCCGATTTCGCGCGGTTCATCACCCGCGTTGATTACGCTCGGCGCCGCGTTGTTTGCCGGCGAAACCATCACCCCCGGCGAAATGCTCGGCATTGCGCTGGTGTCAGGCGGAATCATTTCGCTGGCTTTCCGGGGACGCAGCCTGTCGGTGCCCAGCCTGCCTTACGCATTGGGAACCGGTTGCTTTATCGCGGTTTATAGCGTGGTCGACGGCATTGGCGCGCGGCTTTCCGGTGCGCCGCTGGCCTACACGGTGTGGATGAGTGCCTTGTGGGGCGTGCTGATGCCGGTGGTCTACATCGTTCTGCGCGATGCCCGCAGCCTGTTTTCGATTCGGCCCGGAATGTTCGCTGCGGCAATGGGCGGGCTGGTCTCTCTGCTTGCCTATGCAATCGTTATCTACGCGATGAACGAAGCCCCGCTGGGCGCGGTGTCAGCCCTGCGAGAAACCAGCGTGCTGTTTGCGGCGCTGCTTGGCTACCTGTTCCTCGGCGAAACACTTACCGTCCGCCGGGTGCTGGCCTGTGTAGTGATCGCCAGCGGCGCGATCATCATCGGCTGATTCGGCTTTATTTGCTCAGGAGTAGTTTTCATGATCAACGTCTCGCAGGCTCCGCTGATTCTGATCACGGGTGGCAGTCGTGGAGTAGGCGCCGCCACCGCCCGACTCGCTGCTGCCCAAGGCTACGATGTCGCGATCAGTTACGTTGCCAATGAGTCCGCCGCGCTGGCGGTGGCGACGGATATCGAAGCGATGGGGCGCAAGGCGTTGGCGATGCGCGCCGACAGTGCCGATCCCGAGCAGGTCGCGAGTCTTTTTACCGAGATCGACCACACGTTCGGGCGAATCGATGTCCTGGTCAATAACGCTGGGGTGCTGGCGCAACAGTCACGTCTGGAGGACCTCGGCTTCGAACGCATGCAACGCATCTTTGCGGTCAATGCGCTCGGGCCGATTCTGTGCGCCCAACAGGCCGTTAAGCGCATGTCTCTGCGGCACGGCGGTGCGGGCGGCGTGGTGATCAATGTGTCGTCGGCCTCGGCCCGTCTGGGCAGTCCGAATGAATATGTCGACTACGCAGCATCAAAGGGTGCGCTGGAAACGTTCACCATCGGATTCGCCAAAGAGGTCGCCCGGGAAGGAATACGCGTCAACTGTATTCGACCCGGACATATCTATACCGATATGCACGCCAGCGGCGGCGAACCGGGGCGGGTCGATCGGGTCAAGGACTCAATCCCGATGGGCCGGGGCGGGCAGCCAGAGGAAGTGGCGCGGGCCATTTTGTGGCTGGCCAGCGCAGAGGCATCATTTGTGACCGGTACATTCCTCGACGTAACGGGCGGTAAGTGAGACAGGGGCAAGGATCATCGATTCCTTGCGCTCGACTTCAAGTAATCGCGGGCTGCCTCGCCTTGCGACTCAAGCCCGGTGTCCTGCCCGTAATACGCTTGAATGCACGACTGAACGCAGCCTGGGAGGTATAACCCAAACGCTGCGCCACCTCTTCAATCGGCAGCCTTTCGAGCGTCAGCCACTGGCTTGCAAGCCGCATTCGCAGTTCGGTCACGTAGCGCAGTGGAGTCATGCCAATCGTGACCTGGAAGCGCTCCGCGAATACCGAACGTGAGGTATTACAGTGCTCTGCCAACTGCGCAACGGTCCAGTCGCGGCCCGGTTGTTGATGGAGCGCAAGCAGTGCACCGGCCAAGCGTGGATCGCGCAAGGCGGCGATCAGACCCGAAGCATTGCCGCAGGCGCATTCCACCCAGCCGCGAACGACCATGGCGGCCACCACGTCGGCCAACCGCGCGAGGATGCCGGCAAAGCCCACGCGGGCGGCGCTGACCTCGCGCTCCATGGTGGTCAGGATCGGTACCAGCCCGGGATAACGCTGGCCACCGGCATCAATCAGCATCAGGCCCGGCATCAGCTGGCCAAGGCCATGGATACTGCCCAACTCAAACTCCATGCAACCACTGAACAAAATAGTGCTCGGCGTTGGGCTGGCGTCGGCTCCGGTATCCACCGCGCTGACGGTTTCACCCAAGGTTTCGCCGTCTAGACCGTCGATGTCTTGAACAGGCGCGTCCGGATGGGAAAACAGTTGATGAGCCGCGCCATGGGAAATGAACACGGCGTTGCCGGCAGACAGCGCGTACCTGTTGCCGTCCTCCATTCGCAATTGCGCATTGCCGATGGCCATGAAGTGGAACCAGGCGTGCCCAGGTTTTTCCGCGAAGCTCAATCCGAACGTTGGACCCGCCTGGATACGCCGGTATTCAACGCCTCGCAGGCGCATGCCACGCAACAGCTCGTTGATGAGGTCCGAGGAAAGAGCAAACTGGTCTGCAAACATCGTTCAGGGGTTTTGATCAAAAAGTAGAGACTTTGGATCATAGATCATCCAGTTTTCAGCGCCTAGACTCGGCTCGCAATGAACATTGGGAGATCCGTGCAATGAATGACTGTGTATGTAACGCCGTATCCGACCGCCATTGCGGCGTCGGCGCGGATGTAGAGCCTGCGACGCCCGCGTGGATGGCCGTCTTCTCTTTGGCAATGGGTGTGTTCGGGTTACTCACCGCTGAGTACCTTCCGGCGAGTTTGTTGACGCTGATGGCCACCGACCTGGGAGTGTCCGAAGCGTTGGCTGGCCAGGCGGTGACGGTGACAGCCGTGGTGGCGCTGTTCGCTGGCTTGTTGGTGCCAGGTCTGACCCGCAGCATCGACCGACGTTGGGTGTTACTGGGCTTTTCCACGTTGATGGTCGCCTCGAATCTGTTGGTCGCCGTTTCCTCCAGCTTCGCGGTGCTGTTGTTGATGCGCATCTTGCTGGGTATTGCCCTTGGCGGGTTCTGGAGCATGGCGGCAGCGGTAGCGATGCGCCTGGTGCCGAGTGCCTTGTTGCCTCGGGCGCTTTCGATCATTTTCAGCGGCATAGCCATTGGGACGGTAGTTGCAGTGCCGCTGGGCAGTTATCTGGGCGGGTTATATGGCTGGCGCAGCGCGTTCTTTGCAGCGGCGGCGGTAGGCATGGTGACCCTGGCTTTCCAGTCGCTCACTCTGCCGCGCCTCGCGCCGCGCCGGCCGGCAAGACTGCGCACCGTTTTCGAGGTGTTGCAGCGTCCGGGCATCGCCATGGGCATGTTCGGTTGTGTACTGGTGCACAGCGGGCACTTCGCGATGTTCACTTATGTTCGGCCATTCCTTGAAGGGACTACCGGCATCGGCCCGCAAGGGCTGTCGCTGATGCTGCTGGGGTTCGGTGTGGCGAACTTCGTCGGCACGTTGTTAGCCGGGAAGCTGCTGGAGCGCTACCCGCTGGCCACTCTGGTGTTGATGCCCGCGCTGGTCGGCGTCGCAGCACTGGCGTTGGTGCTGTTGCCGGCGTCGGTGCCGGGGCAGGCGGTATTGCTGGCGATCTGGGGTCTGGCCTTTGGTGGTGTGCCGGTGGCGTGGTCGAACTGGGTCGCCAACGCGGTACCTGATCAGGCGGAAAGCGCTGGAGGCATGGTGGTGGCGTCTGTGCAGTCGGCCATCGCAACAGGCGCCGCCGCTGGCGGTGCGGTATTCAGCCTCGGTGGGAGCGCAGGCGTATTCGTCGCAGCGGCCGCGCTGATGCTACTGGCCGCGCTGCTGATTGCTCTGCGGGTCCGCGTGCCTTCTGTCCATGGCGTTCGCCAGGCCAAACCCGCGTTGCACCTTTGATCCGGCTTGCACGCTACAGCCTTGGGTACCGGTAGCGGGTGGGCTGTAATCGCGAAGTGCACTGGAAGTGACTGGATTTCCAGGATCCATGAAAAGCCAGAAATGATCAGATGAACAGCCCGCCCGGCGAAACCTAGAGACTGTCAGGGTCGCCGAAGAACATCTGAATCCGCGATCGCAACCACCGCTCACCCGGATCGTTGTCCTGCGACCCGCGCCAGGCCATGTGCAGTTCGAAGGTGCGCGTCGGCAGCGGTGGGTCTTCGGCGCGCAGGCCGCCAGCGGCTGTCAGGGCTTCCGCCGTGTAATCGGGGACGGTCGCGACGATGTCGGTGCCCGCCAGCAGCGTACCCAGTCCATTGAACTGCGGCACCGCCAGGACCACATGCCGTTTACGTTCGAGTTTTTCCAGTTCTTCATCGACGAAACCACTGAGGTCGCCGGCAAACGACACCAGCGCGTGCGGTCGGGCGCAGTAATCGTCCAGGCTCAGCGGTCCCGGCACGGTATCGGCGCGCAGCAATTTGGGGGCGCTACGGCGCAAGACCTTGCGTTTGGCGTTGGCTGGCAGGTCGGTGGTGTAGCTGACGCCGATGGAGATTTCGCCGGAGGCGAGCAGGCCGGGCATCAGGATGTAGTTGACGCGACGCACCACCAGCACAATGCCGGGCGCCTCGGCGCGCAGGCGCTTGAGCAGCATCGGCAGCAATGCGAATTCGACATCGTCCGACAGGCCGATGCGAAATACCGAAGTGCTGGTGGCCGGGTCGAATTCCGCTGCACGGCTGACGGCGGTGGAAATCGAGTCCAGGGCCGGGGAGAGCAGGGCGAAGATTTCCACCGCGCGGGCGGAAGGTTCCATGCTGCGTCCGGTGCGCACGAACAAGGGATCGTCGAACAGGCCGCGCAGGCGCGATAGCGCCGCGCTGATCGCCGGCTGTCCGAGGAACAGCTTTTCCGCCGCACGGGTCACGCTGCGCTCATGCATCAGCGTTTCGAACACGATCAACAGGTTGAGGTCGACACGACGCAGGTCATTACGATTCATCTGGAGTCCTGGCAGAGTCATCAAGCTTGACGAGAGCGACCATATGAGAACAATGGCCGGCATGAATCTTACGGGGAAAGGCTGGTACTCTGCACCGGGTAATTCAGCTTTACTGAGAAGGCGGCAGCAGTTTTTTCATGGATATTTTCAATGCTGGCCATGCTGCGGAATCAATGACAGGCATGTCGACTATTAATAGCCACTGATAGTCTTGGCTGGAAAGCCCAGATAGAGTTCATGGCATTAGAGGTTACTTTGACGAGGTTTGCGATGTCCCGCACGATCCGTTTTCACAAGTTTGGTCCGGCCGAGGTGCTCAAATGCGAAGAGCATGCGGCTGCTCAGCCAGGTCCTGGCGAAGTGCAGGTGCGTGTCGAGGCGATCGGCATCAGCTGGTATGACACGCTCTGGCGTCAGAATCTGGCGTCGTCCCAGGCGCGTCTGCCTTCGGGCCTCGGTCATGAAATGGCCGGCGTGGTCACAGCGATCGGCGACGGTGTCGAAGATCTGACGGTGGGCGACAAGGTGGCCAGCTTCCCGGCCGAGAGCCCCAACGATTACCCGGTCTACGGCGAACTGATCGTTCTGCCGCGCACCGCGCTGACCCGGTATCCGGACGTGCTCAGCCCGGTTGAAGCCAGCGTGCATTACACGCCGTTGTTGATTGCCTATTTTGGTTACGTTGATCTGGCACGGGTCAAACCCGGGCAGTTCGCCCTGGTGACCGACGCCAGCCACTGTGCCGGTCCATCCTTTGTCCAGTTGGGCAAGGCGCTGGGTGTGCGGGTGATTGCTGCCACCAAAACGGCGGAGGAACGTGAGTATCTGCTGTCTCTCGGTGCCGAAAAAGTAATCGTCACCGAAGAAGAAGACCTGTTGATGCGAATCAACAAGATCACCGACAACCGCGGCGTCGATGTGGTGTTCGATGGTCTCGGCGGGCCACAGATGTCGCTGCTCGGTGATGTATTGGCACCCCGTGGCAGCCTGGTGCTGTACGGCTTGCAGGGTGGCAACCAGACGCCGTTCCCGGCCTGTGCGGCGTTCCAGAAGAACATTCAGTTCTTCGTGCACTGCATCGGCAACTTCACCGGCAAGCCGGAGCTGGGCATCATCCAGGATCACGTCGCCTTGCAGCGTGCCTTGCGTGATATCAACCAACTCACCGCTGACCGTGTACTGCTTCCGCTCAAGACCCGGGTTTTCCCGTTCAACGAGTTTGTCGAAGCTCACCGCTACATGGATGAATGTCCGTGCCGCGAGCGGGTTGCCCTGCAAATCGAAACTGCCTGACCTTTCCAATCAGAGTCCGTGGCCCCACGGACTCTTGTGCGTTTTATCCTTCAGACATCAAGAACCCCTGGGTCAGACACCTGGGGACGTTCAGCAACTGAACTGGTTTTTGCTCTTGATCTGTATCTTCTAATTGCCCTCCAGACCCTGATAATTGAATGACTACTTTCATCTCAAGGAATGAGCTATGTCTGTGCATTCTATTTGTCCCGTGCAGTATCGATCAGCTGTTTATCATCGCACTTCAAACTTCTGTTTAAAGTTTGTAGGGGATCCATGTAATCCCTTCTTTATTTCTTGTGCTCATTATGTGCAGGGTCTTGTAAGAAGTTTCCTAGGAAAACTAAAGCTTACCGAGAGCCCTGCAATGACGGGGCCTGAGCTCGCATTGGTCATGATGACTAAATGCCACGCGCATAACTGTTTCAAATAACTACAAAAACTTAAGTGTTAGCATTTCAGCGTCTATTAATTAATGAAGCGTGATTGCGCGCTCGCCCCGCGTGGGTGCGTGATATAAAACCTTTGATACCGGGTGAAGTACTGATGAGCACGATCCATGATCAGGCAATGAATTATGTCTACCAGCAAGTATTGCAGAGACTGCTGAGTTTCTTTTCCCGTGCCGAACGAACGGCATTGCAGCTATTGATCCAGCGCATTGCGGTTGCTGCCGGGGGCATGGAGCGTATCGGTGAATTCAAGGTATTGGTGACTCAATCCGGCACACGCGACTGTTGCTACAGCCTGGCCTTGTTACGTGCAGCGCAACTGAGCATTGCCGGCCGAGCACCTGCCACATTCCAGTTGAGGGTCGCGACGCTGCGTTGCAATGGCGTACCGGCTTCGGCATTGCACAACATGCATCGCAGCTTCAGCGCGCTGTTCCTGCACGACGATCCAAGGGTCGAGCTTTTGATGGTGGATCATCGCGAGATCCTGCCGTTCAACCATCTGGCACCTGTCTGCGACGAGGGGCGCGAGGCCGGCAGACTCAACCTGCTGATGATAGGGCATCGCCGTGGATGGGATGAAGATCTGACACTCTGGGACGACCTGTTTCTGACCACTGCCGAATTCTACGGTCAGGTCGCCCGCTGGAATAACGGTGTCGACGCCTTGATCAGTAGCGACAACGCGCGCCGTCAGGAGCAATTTATCGACGGTCTGGACCGCGCAGTGCGCAAGGCCGGCCTTGGCGGACTGGCGCGAAAGGGAGGTGGGTTCGATGAATTGTTCGGATTGCTCGATAGCGTCGGTGGCGATTGCTTTCGCGAAGTCTATTCCCAGGATGATCGGGTACCCTGGCGGCCGCTTGGCGAATTCGAAGCCTGTCGTCGAACCGGCTATATCGGCATCGACGATATGGTCGTCGGCAAAATGGAGGAACGCTGGCCCTTGCTCAGCGATTTCCTCGGGTTTCAGGCCGATGACCTGATGCTTGAAGCCCGCACCGGTGAATGCACCGACCCCTTGGTGGGCGCCTACCTGAAGGGGTTGCAAGCCAGTTATATCGAAGGGCGCGACTACGAAGCCGGTGTATCGGACTATCTGCAGCAATACCTGGCGGCGATGCGCCGCAGGAACACACCCGAACAGATTTGCGAACGTTTCATTGCCACATTCTGCAATCTGTCCGATCCCGTCGGACAGCGGGCGCTGGCAGCGGCGGCGTTGCAAAAGAATTTCGGCCTCAACGAGCCGCAGCTGGTTTGCCTGTTGTTCGCGCCGTTCATCAATGCCGGCGCCGGCCTTGAACGCTTCCTGCGAACCTGCCATCCCGGCATGCTGGTCGCCATGCCGGATCTGCACCGTGCCATGCAAGGCCTGCACGCGCCAGAGCAGGTCTTGCAATGGATGACCGATGTCAGCGGCATGCCTTTGCGCCTGATCTGCCGGTTGTATGCAATGGATGCAGTCCGGATGGGCGATCACGCCAAGACGCATGAGCTGCCCGAGCACGAGGTCACTGCGAGTGACCGATCGGCGGAAGGTTGAGTGCGAATTTGCTGCTCCGTCACGCGGATGTGTCTGCGGGCATCTGGTCATGAGTGAGTCGCAAGCGTCCGATTTTGCCTATCAGGCGGTGTATCGCTACCTGACGCAACTGATCAGCGAACCGGGCAATCAGGGACCTGTTCGACTGCCATCGTTAAGGCAACTGGCCGAGCGTTTGAACGTATCGATCTCGACCATTCAGTACGCCTACGCACTGTTGGAGAAAGAAGGCCGGGTCTATTCCGTGGCCAAATCCGGTTACTTTGCGCAGGCGACATCCACGATCATGCCGCCCGGTCGCGGCAGTGATTTGCTGGAAACGGTCTACGTCAACGCCAGATGCGCCGGCATGCACGTACTGAGTGCCGATGAACCGGCCTTGGTCCAGCCCCTGGATCGCCCCTTGCTGACGATTGAGCGAGAACTGTTGCGCCAGTATCCCCAGCACTTGCAAGCGCCTGCCCAGCCTTGCGGAGAGCTGGAACTGCGCACATTGCTGGCGGCTCGCTACACCTCATCGGCGAAGCATTGCTGGCACGCCGAGGATGTCTACATCGGTGCCGATCTGAGAGGAGTGCTGGAGATCCTGATCGCAGTGCTCCAATTGCGCCACGCAACCGTAGTCGTCGAGTCGCCGTGTGACTGGATGATCCTGCGCTTGCTTGAGTCTGCCGAAGTCCGGGTCATCGAACTCCCGATTCAACCAGACGGGGCGCTCGATCTGCAGACACTGCAGAGGCTGCTCGAAACCGAGCGGGTACGGCTGATCCTGCTGTCCTCGAAATTGAACATGCCCCACGGGAGCCGTATACCTCAGGACAGTCGCCAGGCCGTCGCGCAGTTGCTCGCGAATCATGGCACCTGGGTTCTGGAGAATGATTGTCATGGCGAGTTGCTGGACAAAGATGACGGTGAGCCACTGCGCGAACTGGTGGATCCCGACCGGCTGCTGGTCTTTTCCATGTTCGAAAAAATCATCGGGGTTGAAGCGCCCTACGGGTTTGTCCTGTCGCGACAATGGCGCGCCGATTTGCAGCGTCACTTCCTGTTGCGTTCGTTTCGTCTGTCACCGATCCGTCAGAAGGCCATTGCCCGACTCTATGGGAGCGGGCGGGTCGAACAGCACTTGCCGATACTCAGGCGCATACTCAGGGAGCGTCGGACCCGATGGGTCGAGCTGATAAGAGAGCGCCTGGGCGACGTTCTGCAGCTCGTCGAGCCCCAGGGCGGCGCGACGATCTGGCTGCATTCAGCGCATCCGGTCGCGATGGATTCAGTGTTTCAACGGCTGCTCAGACAGCATGTACTGATCGCGCCGGGGGAGTTGTTCAGTCTTCAGGGCCTGCATGCACAGCACTTGCGTCTAAGCGTGACAAGCAGCATGGAACACGAGTTGTTAAGACTTGTCGGACTGCTTGGGGATGCGTTGCGACTGGCCCCGCGGACAGATGCGCGAAAACACCCGGCTTGTACGCAATAGACCCCATCGCGCTCCGGAGCAACTGCCAGTAAACTCCGTTGTAATTTCCTGAACCACTCTATTTCAGAGGTTTTGCATGACACTCAGTCCTTTTGCGGGCAAACCGGCACCGGCAGAATTGTTGGTCGACATCCCGCGACTGGTTACGGCGTATTACACCGGTCAACCCGACGCCTCGGTTTCCACCCAGCGTGTGGCGTTCGGCACCTCAGGGCACCGGGGCAGTTCCTTTGATTTGAGTTTCAACGAGTGGCACGTGCTGGCCATCAGCCAGGCGATCTGCCTGTACCGCGAAGCCCAGGGCATCACCGGCCCGCTGTTTGTCGGTATCGACACGCATGCGCTGTCGACTCCGGCCGGGGCCAGCGCCCTGGAAGTACTGGCGGCCAATGGCGTGACCGTGATGATCGCCGAAGGCGACGAATACACCCCGACTCCGGCCGTTTCTCACGCCATTCTTTGCTACAACCGGGGTCGCACCACGGGTCTTGCCGACGGCATCGTCATCACGCCGTCGCACAACCCGCCTCAGAGCGGCGGTTACAAGTACAACCCAACCAACGGTGGCCCGGCCGACACCCACATCACCAAGTGGATCGAAGCCAAGGCCAACGAACTGCTGGCCAACAAACTGGCCGGCGTCAAACGCATCAGCTACGAGCAAGCGCTCAAGGCCGGCACCACCCACCGTCACGACTACGTCAACACCTACGTCGCCGACCTGATCAACGTCATCGACTTCGATGCCATTCGCGGCGCCAAACTGCGCCTGGGCGTCGATCCGCTGGGCGGAGCAGGGGTGCGCTACTGGTCGGCGATTGCCGAGCACTATCGTCTGGACCTGGACGTGGTGAACAAGGAAGTCGATTCGACGTTCCGTTTCATGACCGTCGACTGGGACGGGCAGATCCGCATGGACCCATCGTCCAGCCATGCCATGCAAGGCCTGATCGGTCTGAAGGAGCGCTTTGACGTGGCCTTCGCCTGCGACCCGGATCACGACCGTCACGGCATCGTCACACCGTCCGGCGGCTTGTTGGCACCGAACAACTACCTGGCGGTGTCGATTGACTACCTGTTCCAGAACCGTCCGCAATGGCGTGCCGACGCAGCCGTGGGTAAAACCGTGGTCAGCAGCGGTCTGATCGATCGCGTGACCAAGCGTCTGGGCCGTCGTCTGTACGAAGTGCCGGTCGGCTTCAAATGGTTCGCCGATGGCCTGTTCGACGGCTCGCTGGGTTTTGGCGGCGAAGAAAGCGCCGGCGCCTCGTTCCTGCGCAAGGACGGCGGTGTATGGAGCACCGACAAGGACGGTCTGATCCCAGCCCTGTTGGCCGCTGAAATGACTGCCCGTACCGGCCGCGACCCAAGCCAGGCCTACCGTGCATTGACCGACGAACTGGGCGAGCCGTTCTCCGTGCGTGTCGACGCCAAGGCCAACCCGGAGCAGAAAGCCCTGCTGAGCAAACTGTCGCCGGAACAGGTCACCTCGACCGAGCTGGCAGGTGAGAAGATCCAGAGCATTCTCAGCAAGGCTCCAGGCAACGATCAGGCCATTGGCGGTCTGAAAGTGATGACCGAAAACGGCTGGTTCGCTGCGCGTCCGTCGGGCACCGAAGACATCTACAAGATCTACGCCGAAAGCTTCATCGGCGACGACCACCTCAAGCAACTGGTGGCTGAAGCGCAAACTCTGGTAGACGGTGCGATCAGCACTAATTAAAGCCAGACCATGGAAAAGGGCGACCCTGAGGTCGCCCTTTTTTGTGCCCGTGATTCGCCGTTCAGGCCAGATCCACCAATACGATCTCGCTGTCTTCCAGCGCCGTGACGGTCAACACCTGTTCATCGGCCACCGCCACACCGTCTCGAGCTTGTGCGCGCAAGCCGTTGACTTCAATGACACCCTTAGCCGGAACCAGATACGCACGACGTCCGGCATCGAGGCGATATTCAGCGGTTTCCCCGGCCTTGATATTGGCCGCCACCAAACGCGCGTCGGCGCGGATGCGCAGGCTTTGATCGTCACCGTCCTTGCCGCTGGCGAGAGTCACGAAACCTTCGCGGTCGCCTTTCGGGAACGGTTTGGCGCCCCATGACGGCGGTGCGCCGGTTTCGGTCGGCAGAATCCAGATCTGGAAAATCCTGGTGTCCGTTGCTTCCAGGTTGTATTCGCTGTGGGCGATCCCGGTGCCGGCGCTCATCACCTGCACGTCGCCAGCCTCGGTGCGGCCCTTGTTGCCCAGGTTGTCCTGGTGGGTGATCGCACCTTCACGCACGTAAGTGATGATTTCCATGTCGCGGTGCGGGTGAGTAGGGAAGCCCGTGCCGGCGGCAATGATGTCGTCGTTCCATACGCGCAGATTGCCCCAGCTCATGCGTTGCGGATCGTAGTACTCGGCGAACGAAAAATGGTGATGGGCATCCAACCAGCCGTGATGGGCGCCGCCCAGCGAGCTGAAAGGTCTGAGTTCAAGCATGATCGTCTCCTCAAAAGGTTCGTCATGGGGCGTGATGCCTGAGCCACGAAGCGAGACCGGTGATTGATGGCAGCCATCATCTATCAGTCAATCATCGAGAAAAAGCGTAAAAAGTGCGGCATTCCAATCGAATCAGTTGATATTTAAAAAGCTCGAAACCGTCTCATCTCACCTTCAATTGATCGCCTAAACCAATGACCTGTAAGCATTTCGCTAGAACAAAAAAGCAAATGCAGACACCATAGCCCTCAACAGCCTCACATCCGGAGTCCGTCAGCGTGGCGCAACACACCCCCGATCTTCCTCCCGAACTTCGTCCCCTGGCCGAGATGCCCTGGTTCAAACGCCTGGCGGCGCGTTTCCTTGGCCACGGTCTGACGCGGCTGCGTGCTCAGCACCGTGCCTCGTGGCTGCACGGCCAGGCTGACGGTTTTCGCAGCGGGCATACCGCCGGCGTGGATTACGGGTACAAGGAAGGCAAGGCTGACGGGCTGGAAGAGGGCCGCCAGGTCTTGTTGATCCGCGACAGTCGCAATACCGAGCATCGGCCACCCGGTATCGACAAACACCTGTTCGACGACTGGCGCCTGCCGCTCAGCGCAGAGCTGAAGAAGCGCATGAAAGCCGACGTCGCGCGCCTGTTACCGGCCCATGCACAGCCGAGCGTTGCGCAATGGAAGATGATTTTCAGCGATACCCCGTCAACCTCGGTGATTGCCGGCGCCGGAGCCGGCAAGTCGACCACGCTGGTGCTGCGGATCCTGCTGCTGACTCACTACCTGGGATTTGAGCTGGATTCGATGACCGTGGTGACCTTCACCCGCGAGTCGCGCAAGGATTTCATCAGCAAACTGATCGAACTGTTCGCATTGTGGGGTCGTTCACTCAGTCAGAAAGACGCGCGGGATCTGGTGCGCACCTTCCACTCGCGGATCTTGCCGATGGTTCGCAGTCTGCCCGGATTCGAGCGCTTGCAGGCATTCGAAAACCTCAGCCACCGCGCGCCTGGCGGGGATGAAGACGTCGACAGCAATCCGTTCGATCTCCGCATCAACGACGCACAACGCCAACAGCTCAACGCCTGTTACCACCGTCTCTACAAAGCAGATCCGCGCTTTGCGCAACTGATCCAGCCGCTGTCCCGGCATGCCTTGCAGCTCAAGGAGCTGGAACGCGATCACCCGGACGTGCAAAAGCGCGTCGCTGTAACGGAACTGGCGGCTCGCCGCGATGAAGAGCTGTGCGACATGATCGAGGACATGTGGCTCCGCGCCGGCGCCTGGCCGATCAAGGGCATCGAACCGAGCCGCCAGACTTTCGAAATCAACGGAGCGTCCTTCCATTGCCACGGCTACATTCCGAGCCTGGACGCGTGGGTGGTATTGGGCTTCGACCCTCGGGAAAACCCGCAGGTCTGCCGTCCCAACGCCAAGCTGACAGTGCGTGCAGAGTGGGCAGTCAAGCGCACCCTGTTTCAAGCTTTCTGTCGTAAGCCATTGATTTGGCTAGATAGTTACGAGTCGTCAAAGCGTTTATTGGCCACGCTGGCGGGTGATGTCAGCGCCGGTCCGGGCTTCGACTACAAGGTAAAGGGTGAGCTCGCTTCCGCGCCGTTGCTCGATTGTTTTGTCGCTGCTGCAGGCTTTATCGAGAACCTGGGCCTGGATGTGCCGGACGCCGTTGGCCGCATGAGTTTCGCCAAGGACGATCCGGACCGGTTTTTCTTCGAAGCTTTAAGCCTGTTCTGGCGAGCGCTGGAAGATCACTTGCTGGATCAGAAGCCGCCGGTGATGACCTACAACCGGATGTTCGCGCTGTTCAGCGAGCATTCGCCGGAAAACTTCAAGCTGCTCAGTGATGAGCTGCTGCGGCCGATGTCGCACCTGATGATTGATGAGTTTCAGGACGTTTCACCGCAGATCGTCTCGTGGATCCGCGCGAGCCTCTCGGAAATCCGCAGTCGTGGCCCTGCCATGCACGTCGGACGAGGTGCGCAGCGATCGTCGCTGCTTTGCGTGGGCGATGACTGGCAATCGATCTACGGTTGGCGCGGCAGCTCGCCGAGTTACTTCATGGAGTTCAACAAGGAATTCCCGTCGCCGAGCACGACGCGGGTGATGCTCAGCGACAACTATCGCAGCCATCAGCACATCATCGACGCGGCAGAACACATCGTCCGGGCAGCGCCGGCGATCCCGGGCAAGAAGGCCAAGGCCAGCGGCGAGGAGAGGCCGTTGCAGCCAGTCAACGTGCTGGAGCGCGACGATCAGGCACTCGGCCAGCGCCTGGCGGAACACTATCGAAAGGGCGATTCAATCCTGATGCTCTATCGAAAAAGCAGCGATAAGTTATTGATTGAGCAGCATATTCAGTCTGTAGTTAATGTGGATTCGAGCTTGCCGTACGAGTCCCGTCGACTGAAACAACTGACCTATCACAGCGCCAAAGGTCTGCAGGCCGACGCGGTTTTTCTGCTGGGCGATTGCCAGCACTTGACCAGTTCACCGTACAAGAATCAGGTGTACCGCATGGCCGGACTGGGCAAGGCCGGCGACAGCGAGCCGTACGACAGCGCGCAGAAAGACGAAATCCTGCGCCTGGCCTATGTTGGCATCACCCGCGCAGTCAGCCATTGCTACTGGTATGTCGAGCCGCAGGACACTCAGGCGGTCAACATGCCTCGGGCCTCGGACCGGGTCGCCAAAGGTAAACCGTTCTTCGTCGATCATCGGCCTGAAAAGAAAACGGCCTGAATCCAGCGCCCATGAAAAAGCCCACACACGGCGGGCTTTTTGTTTTAAATCAAATAGTTACGCATAACTCTTGAGAGATTCTGGAGGAGTGAAAGCCTCCAATTCGTCCTCGACGGCTTCGATTATTCGCTCCACATCCGCCGCATTCATCACCGTGGCACAGGGAATGCCGGCGATCGCGATCAGGGTTTCGCCACTGGCCCGATCGAACAGGCGAGCGACCAGACTGCCCGGCGCATCCATAGTGGCCTCGAAACCCATGGGATGAAAATGCCAGCGCATGAGCTGGCAGGCATTGGGAAACGTGACTTTGCTTGACCCTTTGTTCATGTGTTGCCCGCCTTCTTCATCGAGCGCTTCCGTTTGCTCATGTTAGGTGGGAAGAGCCTTCATTGGCTCAACCGGTGACTGCCTTTAAAAGTAGCATCTGAATGTGAAATTCCTGTGAGAATTTTCAGTTCATTTAGCGATTGCGAGGATTCTTTTGATGTAAGTCACGATACAACCCAATCGTCGCCAAAATGCCATCACCACCGGTTGTTGAAGCAGCGCCGGAAGTTGGGCAAGCTCGGTTCTTTTTCCAAGAGTCCTTATGCACGCCGATGATGACGGCCCGGAACAGACCAGGGCCACGGCCGAAACGGTCATGCGCTATCACCTGTGCTGGAAACACCGGGACCTGGATGGCGTGATGGCGCTGTATCACCCGGACATCCAGTACAACGATTTTTTCCAGAACCGCGTGCTCGGACTCGACGAACTGCGCGAGTACGTCCGAGTCAGCATGCCACGCGAATCCGACGAAGCGCTGGAGCATTGCGACCGCATCCGCATCGACGGCAACACCGCATTCATTCAATACGAAGTGACGTTGCGCGGTGGTAACGGGCTGGTGTCGTTTCGCTCCAGTGAAGCGATCACGGTCAAGGACGGGCGGATCTGGCGGGTCAACGAATATGCATCGCTGGTGCGCGAACAGGCTGAAAGTCCGACGACAACCCGCCAGCGTCCGGCGGTGAGTCGCCTGGGCCTGTCGCCGCGCCAGTTGAGCTTCATGGCCGATGACTTGCAGCAGTATTTCCAGCGCCAGCAACCGTATCTCGATCCGGAGCTCGACCTGCAACGGGTGGCGAAGGAGTGCGGATACAGCCGCAATCAGATTTCGTACCTGCTGAACCAAGTGCTGGGGCAAAGCTTCTACCGCTACGTCAATCAGGCGCGTCTGCAACATCTATTGCAGTCGCTGGACAAGGCTACGCCGCCGCTGCGCATCGATGAGCTGGCCTTCGCCGCCGGGTTCAATTCACTGTCGGCTTTCTATAGCTGCTTTCGCCAGCACACCGGGCAATCGCCGAAAGCTTATGCGAAGCAAATTTCTTTGCGGACACGCGCGCAAGACAATCCCTGAGTCCAGCCACTAGGATCGACGCCATCGAAACCTGGATTGGCGGAGTCTTGCATGCCGGCGTGGCGCACTATCAGTTTGTGGATGGACCAACTCGACGAGCCGCTGACCGCGCGCCCGTCGCTTGCGCAGGACCTGGATGTCGACGTGGCGATCATCGGCGCCGGTTACACCGGACTGTGGACCGCGTACTACCTGAAACAACAGGCTCCGAGCCTGAACATTGCCATCATCGAAGCGCAAACCGCCGGGTTCGGCGCGTCCGGTCGCAACGGCGGCTGGTTGATGGGCAATCTGCTGGGCGAGGATCGTTTGCTGGCGGGCCTGTCACCGCAACAACGCCGCGCTTCGTTCGACCTGTTGCACAGCATTCCCGATGAAGTAGAAGTCGTCCTCGAGCGCGAAGGCATCGACTGCGACTACCGTAAGGGCGGAGTGCTGTATTGCGCCGCGCGCTATCCAGAGCAGGAAGCCAATCTTCGCGAATACCTGAAAAAACTCCACGCTCAGGGCCTGACCGACGACGATTACCGCTGGCTCAGCCCCGAACAACTGGTGCAGCAGCTGCGCATCGCTAAACCTTACGGCGCCATCTTCGCCCCGCATGTGGCGACCATTCACCCGGCGAAACTGGTACGCGGCCTGGCGCGAACCGTCGAACGCCTGGGAGTGAAAATCTACGAAAACAGCCCGGTGACCCATTGGCAGGCCGGCAGCCTGCGCACCGACAACGCCAGCGTGCGCAGCCGCTGGATCGTCCCGGCAATCGAAGGCTACTCCGTCACGCTGCCACCGTTGGGTCGTTATCAATTACCGGTGCAAAGCCTGATCGTAGCCACCGAACCGTTGTCCGCCGCGACCTGGGACGCAATCGGCCTCAACCGGGGCCAAGCCTTCAGCGAATTCAGCCGTCAGGTTACTTATGGCCAGCGTAGCGCCGACAACCGACTGATCTTCGGCGCCCGCGGCGGTTATCAGTTCGCCGGCCAACTGCGGCATAACTTCGACCTGACCCGCGATGAAGTCGAACTGCGGCGCTACCTGTTCGGCGAGCTGTTTCCGCAACTGAAAAACGTACAGATCACCCACGCCTGGGGCGGCAACCTCGGCATGTCCCGGCATTTCAAACCGCACATGCTGTGTGACCGGGCCAACGGCATCGCGCTGTCCGGCGGCTATGGCGGGGAGGGTGTCGGCGCTTCCAATCTGGGCGGGCGCACGCTTGCGGATCTGATTCTCGAGCGCGACACCGAGCTGACGCATCAGCCGTGGGTGCTGCCCGACGGCGGGATCCACGCGCTGCGGGCATGGGAGCCGGAACCGTGCCGCTGGCTCGGCTACAACGCGATCATCAAAAGCTTCGTCCACGAAGACCAGACCCTGGCCAACCCAGCGACTGCGCCCTGGCGGCGCAAGCTTGCCAGCCAGGTGGCCGGGTTCATGGAAGGTTTCATGCACTGAACGTTGTTTACTACCAGACAGGTAACGCCATGAGCATCACCCAATTCAAGAACACCGCCACGTTGCAACTGGAAGATTCAAACCCGGTGGCCGTGCCGCTCGGCACGCCGGTGGCGATTGCCTCGACCACCAGCGTCGAGCGCGACGACGGCGTCGAAACCGGCGTCTGGGAATGCACACCCGGGCGCTGGCGGCGGCAGATCACCGCCCAGGAGTTCTGCCATTTCATTTCCGGTCGCTGCACGTTCACCCCGGACGACGGCGGCGAAACCCTGCACATACAAGGTGGCGACGCACTGATGTTGCCGGCCAATACGCTCGGGATCTGGGACATCCAGGAAACCGTGCGCAAGACCTATGTCCTGATTTTCTGACGTTTTGATCCTTTTGATTGCCTGCCAACAACAATAGCCAATACAGGAATCGATCCATGATCCGAAAGACCCTCGCGCTCGCTCCTTTGATGCTCGCCGTTTCCCTTGCTCAGGCCGCGGATACGGTCAAGGTTTACAACTGGTCCGACTACATCGCGCCGGACACCGCCAAGAACTTCGAAAAGGCCAGCGGCATCGGCGTCACCTATGACGTCTACGACAGCAACGAAACCCTCGACGGCAAGTTGATGACCGGTAAATCCGGTTACGACGTGGTGTTTCCGTCCAACCACTTCATGGCGCGGCAGATCGAGGGCGGGGCGCTGAAGAAGCTCGACAAGAGCCAGTTGCCCAACTGGAAGAACCTCAACCCGGTGTTGCTCAAGGCCCTGCAGACCAACGATCCGGGCAACGAACACGGCTTTCCGTACCTGTGGGGCAGTACCGGCATTGGCTACAACGTCGCCAAGGTCAAGGCTGTGCTGGGGGACAACGCGCCGGTGGACTCCTGGGACCTGATCTTCAAACCCGAATACATGGAACAACTGCAGAAGTGCGGTGTGGCAATCCTCGACAACGGCCCGGAACTGTTGCCGGCAGCGCTCAACTACCTGGGGTTGCCGCATCACAGCAAGAACCCTGAGGACTACAAGAAAGCTGAAGCGCTGCTGATGAAAGTGCGGCCGTATGTCAGCTACTTCCATTCCTCGAAGTACACCAGCGACCTGGCCAACGGTGACATTTGCGTGGCTGTCGGTTTCTCCGGCGACATCCTGCAAGCGGAAAACCGCGCCAAAGAGGCGAAGAACGGCATCGACATCGGCTACGAAATTCCCAAGGAAGGTGCCGCCATCTGGTTCGACATGGTCGCCATGCCTGCCGACGCACCGGACGAGAAGGCCGGCTACGCGTTCATGAACTACCTGCTGCAGCCCGACGTGATGGCCGGCATCAGCAATTACGTTCACTACGCCAATGGCAACGAACAGGCCGACAGCCTGATCGACCCGGCGATCAAGAACGACACCAAGGTTTATCCGAGCCCGGAAATGATGGGCAAACTGTTCGCACTGGAAGCGATGCCGCTGAACATCGACCGGATTCGGACTCGGGTGTGGAACAAGATTCGGACCGGCAGCTGAAGGAAAAAAGGCGAGGGCGGCACAGCCCTCGCCTGACTATGTTCTATTGGATCTACTTGATATCAATACACTGGCATTGCATCGGTAAAGTGCAGCAAAGTGAGACGCTGCTAACAAAAAACAACTTACCGATATTTAATATTTAAATAAGAAATCGTCAGACAATTAGGCAGCCTCACCACACTTTCAAACTTCTTTCGGCGGCACGTGCTTTGTTTACGGGAGTTTCCCGGAACAGTTCAATTTGATCTCGAAAAAATGCTAGACGACAGATTTCAAATTGTGTCAGGTTTCTTACGCCTTCATTGGGCGAGTGATAGGACAATCTCGCCAGGGGTTGTCGCTATCGGACAAAAACTGTTCCATTGCTAAACAAGGAAGTGTGTTTATGTCGAAAGTAAAAGCTAACGCTATTGATACCGCCGAACAGGCTTTCCAGCTGGGCGCGGCGCCGCAACCTCTGGCAGCGACCAGCACGGCGTATAACCAGATCAATAGCTTCAGCCATCAGTACGATCGTGGCGGCAACCTCACGGTCAATGGCAAACCCTCCTTTTCCGTCGACCAGGCCGCAACCCAGTTGCTGCGCGACGGCGCTGCCTACCAGGACAAGGATGGCAGCGGCAAAATCGAACTCACCTACACGTTCCTGACCTCTGCATCGTCCAGCACGATGAACAAGCACGGGATCAGCGGGTTCAGTCAGTTCAGTGCACAACAACAAGCCCAGGCCAAGCTCGCCATGCAATCCTGGGCTGACGTGGCCAACGTGACCTTCACCGAGAAAGCCTCGGGCGGTGACGGCCACATGACCTTCGGCAACTACAGCGGCGGCCAGGATGGCGCTGCAGCGTTCGCTTATCTGCCGGGCACCGGCGCCGGTTACGACGGCACGTCGTGGTACCTGATCAACAGTGGCTACACGCAAAACAAAAACCCGGATCTGAACAACTACGGCCGTCAGACCCTGACCCACGAAATCGGCCACACCCTTGGCCTGGCGCACCCGGGCGACTACAACGCCGGCAACGGCAACCCTACCTACAATGACGCGACCTACGGGCAAGACACCCGCGGCTACAGCGTCATGAGCTACTGGAGCGAAAGCAACACCAGCCAGAACTTCAGCAAGGGCGGGGTGGAAGCCTATTCCTCCGGCCCGCTGATGGATGACATCGCAGCGATCCAGAAGCTCTACGGCGCCAACCTGACCACCCGTACCGGTGACACGACCTATGGCTTTAACTCCAACGCCGGTCGCGATTTCCTCAGCGCCTCGTCGTCGGCCGACAAGCTGGTGTTCTCGGTGTGGGATGCGGGCGGCAAGGACACCTTCGACTTCTCGGGTTTCACCCAGAACCAGAAGATCAACCTCAATGAAGCCTCGTTCTCCGACGTTGGCGGCCTGGTGGGCAACGTGTCCATCGCCAAGGGCGTCACCATCGAGAACGCGATCGGCGGTTCGGGCAACGACCTGTTGATCGGCAACAGCGCGGCCAACGAGCTCAAGGGCGGTGCCGGCAACGACATCATCTGGGGCGCCGGCGGTGCCGACAAGCTGTGGGGCGGCGCGGGTTCGGACACCTTTGTGTTCGCAGCCAGCTCCGACTCCAAGCCGGGTGCGATCGATCAGATCCTCGATTTCGTCAGCGGTCTGGACAAAATTGACCTGACCGGCATCACCAAAGGCGCAGGCCTGCACTTCGTCAGCGCCTTCACCGGTGCGGCGGGTGATGCGGTTCTGACGTCCTCGGGCGGCAACAGCCTGCTGTCGGTGGACTTCTCCGGGCACGGCGTGGCTGATTTCCAGGTCAGCACCGTTGGCCAGGCAGCCACCAGCGACATCGTGGCGTGATGTAACACGGGAAAGCGGCGCTTGATGCGCCGTTTTCTTCGCTTGCTTCGTCTCGCTACGTGCGCAAGGCTACACGCCGGAGTGAAATTTCCTATGATTCGAAACTCTTTTTCCCGCATGGCAGTCGCCTGTTTCATGCCGATGCTGATGATGATTTCTGGAGAAACAACCATGGCAAGCAGCCTTAGACTCGAAGACCCATCGGTATTCGCCGGGCATTGGCAGGCGACGCTGACCGCCGCCCATGACGCCCCCGAAGCGCAGGTACTGCAAGACAAACCTTCCAACACCTGCCAGATCGACCTTGAGCCAAACCAGACACTTGGCCACGGCGCCGACTGCCTGAGTGCCTGGCTGCAGGAAAATGCCATCGGCTGGTTTCCCGATCCGGACGGTCTGTCCATCACCGGAAAGGAAGGCTCCAGAATCCAGTTCTTCAGCCGACAACATGACGGACTTTATTCCAGTACTTTGAAGTCGGGGCTGATCGTGACGCTCAAGCGTGTCGAGCAATAACGCAACGAATATAAAGAAGTACCCGGCAGTTATAAGACTTGGAAAAAGTTGTTGTGAAAATGTAAGCGGGTACTTGCAAGTCATCTCTCGCAGGTAAGCGAAATAACAATTGAGCGCTCGTCTCTATTTGGCGGGTTCAATCATTTCAGGAAGAATCAATGAAGATGGCGAAGGCCCCAGCCACCGCTCCCTTATTCAAGGCCTTGGGTGACTATAAAAGCATTCTGATCAGCGTCGGGTGTTTTACCGCATTGATAAACGTGCTGATGCTGGTGCCCTCCATTTATATGCTCCAGGTCTACGACCGGGTGCTGTCTTCGCAGAACGAAACCACCCTGGCGATGCTGTCGCTGATGGTCGTCGGTTTCTTCGCGTTTATCGGCCTGCTGGAAGTGGTGCGCAGCTTTATCGTGATCCGCATCGGCAGCCAGTTGGAGCGCCGCTTCAACCTGCGGGTCTATCAGGCAGCGTTCGAACGTAACCTGTTCAAGGGCGAGGGCAACGCCGGGCAGTCCTTGGGCGACCTGACCCACATTCGCCAATTCGTTACCGGGCCTGCGCTGTTCGCGTTCTTCGATGCGCCGTGGTTCCCGGTTTATCTGTTTGTGATTTACCTGTTCAACGTCTGGCTCGGCGTACTCGCCACCGCTGGCGCGCTGCTGTTGATCGCGCTGGCTTGCCTGAACGAATACATGACCAAGAAGCCGCTGGGCGAAGCCGCCGGTTACTCGCAGAAATCCAGCCAGTTGGCCACCAGCCACCTGCACAACGCTGAGACCATTCAAGCCATGGGCATGCTGGGCGCCTTGCGCAAGCGCTGGTTCCAGGTGCATTCGCGCTTCCTTGGCCTGCAGAACCAGGCCAGCGATACCGGCGCGGTGATCAGCTCGCTGAGCAAGACCCTGCGCCTGTGCCTGCAATCGCTGGTGCTGGGCCTCGGCGCACTGCTGGTGATCAAAGGTGACATGACCGCCGGGATGATGATCGCCGGCTCCATCCTGATGGGCCGGGTCTTGAGCCCGATCGACCAGTTGATTGCCGTGTGGAAGCAGTGGAGCGGGGCGAAGCTGGCTTACCGCCGCCTCGATGCGCTGCTGCAAGCCTTCCCGCCGAGCGATGACGCCATGGCGCTGCCGGCGCCGAAAGGCCAGATCACCTTCGAACAAGTCAGCGCCGGTCCACCGGGTCAGCGCGCCGCGACCCTGCACATGGTCAATTTCAACCTGGCGGCCGGTGAAGTATTGGGCGTGCTGGGTGCCTCCGGTTCCGGCAAATCGACCCTCGCGCGTGTGCTGGTCGGCGTATGGCCGGCGCTCGGTGGCACGGTGCGTCTGGACGGCGCCGACATCCACCGTTGGAACCGCGATCAGCTCGGCCCGTACATCGGCTATCTGCCGCAGGACATCGAGCTGTTCAGCGGCAGCATCGCCGAAAACATTGCCCGCTTCAGCGAAGCCGATCCGCAAAAGGTCGTGGCCGCCGCGCAACAGGCCGGCGTGCACGAACTGATCCTGCGCATGCCGCAAGGCTACGACACGCAATTGGGCGAGGACGGCAGCGGTTTGTCCGGCGGCCAGAAACAGCGTGTGGCACTGGCCCGTGCGCTTTACGGCAACCCGAGCCTGGTAGTGCTTGATGAGCCGAATTCCAACCTCGACACCGTCGGCGAAGCCGCGTTGTCCAGCGCGATCGTGCAGCTCAAGGCCCAGGGCACCACCGTGGTACTGGTCACCCACCGTTCTTCGGTACTGGCACAGGCCGACAAGCTGCTGGTACTCAACGACGGCCGTCTGCAGGCCTTCGGCCCGAGCCATGATGTGCTCAAGGCACTGTCCGCAAACCAGCCCGGCAACCAGTCACAACAAAATGAAAAACCTGCGCAAGCACCGGCCGGACTCAGCATGAGCCGCCAGTATCAGCCGACGACAAGGAATTCGGGTGTATGAGCAGCGCGAGCATGAACACGCAAAACGAAGCGACGATGGAACACGACTACATCACCGAGCGCCCGGAACGCGACGCCAGGTTTTTCGCCCGCATGGGCTGGATTCTGGCACTGGTCGGTGCCGGCAGTTTCTTCACCTGGGCGGCATTGGCGCCGCTGGATCAGGGCATTCCGGTGCAGGGCACCGTGGTGGTGTCGGGCAAGCGCAAGGCCGTGCAGTCGATGAGCAGCGGCGTGGTCAGCCGGATTCTGGTGCGTGAAGGCGAAATCGTGAAGCAGGGCCAGCCACTGTTCCGACTCGACCAGACTCAGGTCGCCGCCGACGTGCAGTCACTTCAGGCGCAATACCGCATGGCCTGGGCCAGCCTGGCGCGCTGGCAGGCCGAGCGTGACAACCTCAAGCAAGTGACGTTTCCGGCAGAGCTGAGCGACAACGCCGATCCGCGCCTGGCGCTGGTGCTGGAAGGCCAGCGGCAATTGTTCAGCAGCCGTCGCGAAGCGTTTGCCCGCGAACAGGCCGCCCTGCGCGCGAGCATCGAGGGCGCCACCGCGCAGTTGGCGGGCATGCGCCGCGCCCGAACTGACCTCAACGCGCAAGCCGATTCGCTGCAACAGCAGTTGAGCAACCTGCAACCGCTGGCCGACAACGGCTACATCCCGCGTAACCGCTTGATGGAATACCAGCGTCAGCTGTCGCAGGTGCAGCAGCAACTGGCCGAGAACACCGGTGAAAGCGGCCGGGTGGAGCAGGGCATTCTTGAATCCCGGCTGAAACTGCAACAGCACGGCGAGGAATACCAGAAGGAAGTCCGCACTCAGCTGGCCGACGCACAACTGAAAAGCGTCACCCTGTCGGAGCAACTGACTTCCGCCGGTTTCGACCTGCAACACAGCGAAATCCTCGCCACCGCCGACGGCGTGGCGGTCAACCTCGGCGTGCACACCGAAGGCGCTGTGGTGCGTCAGGGCGAAACTCTGCTGGAAATCGTCCCGCAAGGCACGCGCCTGGAAGTCGAAGGGCACCTGCCGATCAACCTGATCGACAAGGTCGGCACGCACTTGCCGGTCGACATCCTGTTCACCGCGTTCAACCAGAGCAAAACCCCACGGGTGCCCGGCGAAGTCAGCCTGATTTCTGCCGACCAGATGGTCGACGAGAAAACCGGCGTGCCGTACTACGTGTTGCGCAGCAGCGTCAGCGATCAGGCCATGGAAAAACTCAACGGCCTGGTGATCAAACCCGGCATGCCGGCGGAAATGTTCGTGCGCACTGGCGAACGTTCGCTCCTCAACTACCTGTTCAAGCCGCTGCTCGACCGCGCCGGTTCCGCGTTGACCGAAGAATAAGGATGTTCGGCTGTATGAATAAGCTTTCCATGCTGGCGGCAGCGTTCGCGCTGCTCGCGGGCAACAGTGCAGTGGCGGCCATGGGACCGTTCGAGATCTACGAACAGGCGTTGCGCAATGACCCGGTGTTCCTCGGTGCGATCAAGGAGCGCGATGCAGGCCTCGAAAACCGCGCCATCGGCCGCGCCGGGCTGTTGCCGAAACTGGGTTACAACTACAACAAGGGCCGTAACTCGTCGAAAGCCACCTCCCTCGACGAACGTGCGCGCAACCGCACCGATGACCGCAACTACAGCAGCTACGGCTCAAGCCTTACCCTGCAACAACCGTTGCTCGACTACGAAGCCTACGCGGCGTATCGCAAGGGCGTGGCCCAGTCGCTGTTTGCCGACGAGAACTTCCGCGGCAAGAGCCAGGAACTGCTGGTTCGGGTACTGGATAACTACACCAAGGCTTTGTTTGCCCAGGATCAGATCGACATCGCGCTGGCCAAGAAGAAGGCGTACGAGCAGCAGTTCCAGCAGAACGAGCACATGTTCCGCCAAGGCGAGGGCACTCGCACCGATATCCTCGAGGCCGAGTCGCGTTATGAACTGGCGACCGCCGAGGAAATCGAGGCCCGCAACGAGCAGGACGCCGCGCTACGCGAACTGGGCGCATTGGTGGGGGTGCCGGCGGTGGACATCAGCGATCTGGCGCCGCTGGATCAGAACTTCCAGACGTTCGCCCTGATGCCGGCCAACTACGACACCTGGCACGAACTGGCAATCAGCAACAACCCGAACCTGGCGTCCCAGCGTCAGGCGGTGGAAGTGGCGCGCTACGAAGTCGAGCGCAACCGTGCCGGGCATCTGCCGAAAGTCAGCGCCTATGCCACGATGCGCCAGAACGAATCGGAAAGCGGCAACACCTACAACCAGCGTTACGAAACCAACACCATCGGTTTCGAAGTCAGCGTGCCGTTGTACGCAGGTGGTGGCGTGTCGGCCTCGACCCGCCAGGCCAGCCGCACCATGGAACAGGCCGAATACGAACTGGACGGCAAAACCCGCGAGACCCTGATCGAACTGCGTCGTCAGTTCAGCGCCTGCCTGTCCGGAGTGAACAAGCTGCGCGCCTATCAAAAGGCCCTGGCCTCGGCCGAAGCGCTGGTGGTATCGACCAAACAAAGCATTCTCGGTGGCGAACGCACCAATCTCGACGCACTGAACGCTGAACAACAACTGTTTACCACCCGCCGCGACCTGGCCCAGGCGCGCTATGACTACCTCATGGCCTGGACCAAATTGCATTACTACGCGGGCACCTTGAGCGAGCAGGACCTGGCGCGGGTGGATGAGGCCTTCGGACAGGGCCCACGGGCGCAATAACACCGTAGCTTCAACACAAAAAGCTTCGACCCAAAACAACAAAAAGAGTGGTGAACATGGACGTACGCATCAAGCCGATTTCGGTCGGCACCCTGCTGCTTGTGATGTCTGCAACCCAGGCTCAGGCCCAATACCTCGAATCCGGAAAGCCCGGCGATCCGGCCAGTTGGCGCAGCGCCGAATTCCTGCGCGACTGGGGACTGGAACGGATGCAGGCCGATCAGGCTTACGCCGCCGGCATCACCGGCAAGGACGTGAAAATCGGCGCGCTGGATTCGGGTTTCGACGCCGCCCATCCCGAGTTCGCCAGTGATCGCTATCACCCGGTGCTGGCCAGCGGCAGCTACGTCGACGGCTCGCTGTTCAGCGTCAACGGCACCCTCAACCCGAACAACGATTCCCACGGCACTCATGTGGTCGGCACCATGGGCGCGTCCCGCGATGGCACCGGCATGCACGGCGTGGCGTACAACGCGCAGATCTACGTCGGCAACACCAACAAGAACGACAGTTTCCTGTTCGGCCCCAACCCCGATCCCCGCTACTTCAAGGCGGTGTACGACGCCCTGGCCGATGCCGGTGTGCGAGCGATCAACAACAGCTGGGGCAGCCAACCGCCGGATGTCAGCTATCGAACCCTTGCGGATCTGCACGCCGCTTACGCTCAGCACTGGAACAAGGGCACGTGGATTGACGCAGCGGCGGACGTTTCCCGTCGTGGCGTAATCAACGTGTTCAGCGCCGGCAACAGCGGCTACCCGAATGCCAGCGTGCGCTCGGCGCTGCCGTACTTTCAGCCGGACCTGGAAGGGCATTGGCTGGCGGTGTCCGGGCTGGATCAAAGCAATCAGCAAAAGTACAACCAGTGTGGCATCGCCAAATACTGGTGCATCACCACACCGGGCGCGAAGATCGACAGCACCATTCCCGACGGCGGTTATGCGATCAAGTCCGGCACCTCGATGGCCGCGCCGCACGCCACCGGCGCACTGGCGCTGGTGATGGAGCGCTATCCGTACATGAACAACCGGCAGGCGCTCGAAGTGCTGCTGACCACCGCCACCCAGCTCGACGGTTCGGTGACCGACGCACCGACCGAGCGAGTCGGCTGGGGCGTGGCCAACCTGTACCGGGCGATGCGCGGGCCGGGGCAGTTGCTCGGGGCGTTCGACGCCAATCTGGCGGCCGGGCAGAGCGATGTCTGGAGCAATGACATCAGCGACAAAGCCCTGATCCAGCGCCAGAACGAAGACCTCGCCGAACACAGCGCCTGGCAGCAAACACTGCAAAACAAAGGCTGGCAGAACGGCGTGCCGGCCGGCGCCAGTCAACAGGATCAGACCGATTACGCCGTGGGCATGGCCCGCGACGCAGCGGCGGCCGGTCGGGTGTATCAGGGCAGTCTGATCAAGTCCGGCGACGGGCGACTGATTCTGACCGGTAACAACAGCTATCGCGGGCCGACCACGGTCAATGGTGGTCTGCTGACAGTGAACGGCTCGCTGACCTCGGCCGTGACTGTCAATGACGGCGGCACTCTTGGCGGTTCCGGGCGAATCGGCGCGCTGACCGCCAACAGCGGCGGCCGGGTGGCACCGGGCAATTCGATCGGTACGTTGAACGTCGCCGGTGACGTGGCCTTCGCGCCGGGTTCGACCTACGCCGTGGAGTTGTCTCCCACCAGCAGCGACCGCATCGTCGCCGGCGGCATCGCCTCCATCAACGGCGCCACCGTGAGCCTGTCGCTGGAAAACAGCCCGACGCTACTCAGCACCACCGAGGCCAGAAGCCTGCTCGGCCAGCAGTACAACATTCTGCAAGCGGCGGGCGGCATTCAGGGTCGGTTCGGTGCAGTGCTGCCGGATTATCTGTTCATCGGTGGCAGCCTGGCCTACAGCGACAACGGCATCGGTTTGAATGTCGAGCGCAACGCGACATCGTTCGCCAGCGTCGGCCAGACCCCGAATCAGCGCTCCGTGGCCACTGCCGTCGAAGGTCTGGGCGCGGGCAATGCCGTTTACGAAAGCCTATTGTTGTCGGCCACCGCTGGTGACGCGCAACAAGCCTTTCAACAGTTGAGCGGTGAAATCTACCCGGCCCTCGGCTCGGTGCTGATCAATGACAGCCGCCAACTGCGCGACGCCATCGGCGAACGCCTGCACGATGCGCAAGCCACGCAAAGCAACGGCTGGATCAAAGCTCTCGGCTCCTGGGGCACAACCAACTCGCGCCACGACACCGCCGGTTACAGCACCTCCATCGGTGGCTTGCTGGCCGGCATCGACGGCGCGGTCGATGAGCAGACCCGCATCGGTCTGGTCACCGGTTACAGCGACAGTTCGCTGAGCATGGGCTCGGGCACGCATTCTTCAGCCAAGGTCGACAGCTATCACCTCGGCGCCTACGCCGGTCACGACATCGGCGCCTGGCGCCTGAGCACCGGCGCCGCCTACAGCTGGCATCGCGCCGATGTGAAGCGCGACTTGCAGTACGGCAACGTCAGCGCCAAGCAAAAAGCCAAGGTCGATGCCGCCACCACTCAGGTGTTCGGCGAAGCGGCCTATCGGCTGAACCTGCAAGCGCTGGCCCTGGAGCCGTTTGCCAACCTGGCTTACGTGCACCTCGACACCGACGGCTTCACCGAGAAGGGCGACGCCGCCGCGCTGAAAAGCGGCGGCGACCAGCGCGACGCGGTGTTGAGCACCCTCGGCGTGCGGGCGATCAAGACCTTTGATCTGCCGTCCGCGCAGAAGCTGGACGTGAGCGGTCATCTGGGCTGGCAGCACAGCCTGACCGACATCGACTCCGAACAGCATTTGCGCTTCGCCAGCGGCAGCGCGCCGTACACCGTTGAAAGCTCGCCACTGGTGCGTGACGCCGCCCTGGTCGGCGTGCGGGCCAGCCTGGCGCTGACCCGCGACGTACGGGTCAACCTCGATTACACCGGACAACTGGCCAGCCGCGAGAAGCAGCACGGCGTGGGCCTGAGCCTGAACTGGCAGTTCTGACTCACCGAGAGATGATCGTTCCCACGCAGAGCGTGGGAACGATCAACGGGGGGACGTGGGGAACGATCACTTCAATAGACGGATTTTTCGCAACATCACTAAGGAAGGTCGCTGGATGAAAAACAACAACACCCCCGCGCAATCGGGTGGCTGCTTTCGCCTGAAAACCCTCAATTTCGCCTTGCTCTGCGCAATGACCACCTGGGGCAACGCAAACGCGGCGCCCTATGTGGAAAACGGTCGGGCAGGGGATCCAGGCAGTTGGCGCAGCGCCGAATTCCAGGCCGACTGGGGCCTGGGCGCCATCGGTGCGGATCACGCCTACGCCGCCGGCTATACAGGCAAAGGCGTGAAACTGGGGATTTTCGACCAGCCGGTCTACGCCGCGCACCCGGAGTTTTCCGGCAGCAACAAGGTCATCACCCTGGTGACCTCGGGGATCCGCGAATACACCGACCCCTACATTCCGGTCAAAGCCGGGGACGCGTTCCGCTATGACGGCTCGCCCTCGGTCGGTTCCGACGGCAAGCTCGGCGCCCACGGCACGCACGTTGGCGGTATCGCCGCCGGCAGCCGAGACGGCGGGCCGATGCACGGCGTGGCGTTCGGCGCCCAGATCATCAGCGCCGACAACGGCGACCCGGGCCCGGAAGACGGCATCGTGCGCGGCAACGACGGCGCGGTGTACAAGGCCGGCTGGGATGCGCTGATCGCCAGCGGCGCGCGGATCATCAACAACAGCTGGGGGATCGGCATCACTGATCGTTTCGACCTCGGCGGCCGCGACCCGGCGTACCCGCACTTCACCGTCAACGACGCGCAACTGCAGTTCAACGAGATCCGCACACTGCTGGGCACCAAACCCGGCGGCGCCTACGACGGCGCAATCGCCGCCGCACGCAGCGGGATCGTGACGATTTTCGCAGCGGGCAACGACTACAACCTGAACAACCCGGACGCCATCGCCGGCCTCGGTTACTTCGTGCCGGACATCGCGCCGAACTGGATCACCGTCGCCGCATTGCAGAGAAACCCGGATCAGGCCAGCGCCAACCCGTACATCATGAGTACGTTCTCTTCGCGCTGCGGCTACACCGCCAGTTTCTGCGTCTCGGCACCGGGCACGCAGATCTACAGCTCGATCATAGAAGGCACCAACGCCGACAACCTGACCACCGGCTACAAGAACTACAACGGCACCTCGATGGCCGCGCCGCACGTGGCCGGTTCCATGGCAGTGCTGATGGAGCGCTTCCCGTACATGACCGGCGATCAGGTCGCCAGCGTGTTGCGCACCACGGCCACCGACCTCGGCGCACCGGGCATCGACGCCCTGTATGGCTGGGGCATGATCAACCTGCGCAAGGGCATCGACGGCCCGGCGATGTTCGTCACCGAGCAGGACATTCCCGAAGAATTCCGCATTCAGGGCGCCTACGGTTCCGGTCAGTTCGTGGCCGATCTGCCGGGCATCGGCGCGATCATCGATGTGGGAAAACCCACCGAGCGCGTGTGCAACGACATCACCTGCGGGCTCGACACCTGGCGCAACGACATTTCCGGCCATGGCGGTTTGACCAAGCAGGGCATCGGCACCCTGGTGCTGACCGGCAACAACACCTACAGCGGCCCGACCCTGGTCAATCAGGGGCGATTGGCAATCAATGGCTCGCTGCAATCGGCGGTCACGGTCAATGACGGCGGCATCCTCGGCGGTAACGGCCGGATCGCCGCTCTGACCGCCAACAGCGGCGGCATCGTGGCGCCCGGCAATTCCATCGGCACCTTGAACGTGGCGGGTGACGTGACCTTCGCGCAGGGTTCGACCTATGCGGTGGAAGTCTCGCCGACCAGCAGCGACCGGATCGTCGCCGGCGGCAAAGCGCTGATCGAAGGCGCAACCGTGACCATGTCGCTGGAAAACAGCCCGACGCTGTTGACCACCGGCGAAGTGAAAAGCCTGCTCGGCACCCAGTTCAACATCTTGCAGGCAGCGGGCGGCATTGAAGGGCAGTTCGGCCAAGTGTTGCCCGACTACGCGTTCCTCGGCGGCACCCTGGCGTACTCGGCGAGCGGTGTGCAACTGGACGTTGGCCGTAACGGCGCCTCGTTCGCCAGCGTCGGCCTGACCCCGAACCAGCGCGCGGTCGGCGCTGCTGCCGAACGCCTCGGCGCCGGCAATGCGTTGTTCGAAACCCTGTTGCTGTCGCCGTCGGCGGCCGCTGCGCAGGATGCCTTCCAGCAACTGTCCGGGGAGATTCACCCGGCCATCGGCACACTGCTGATCAACGACAGCCGCTACCTGCGCGATGCCGTGGGCGAACGTCTGCGCGAACGTGATCTGTTCGATGCCGGCGCGCCGACCGATGATCGCAGCAACGCCTGGCTCAAAGTGCTCGGCGCCTGGGGCAAGAGCGATGGTGGGTCGAAATACGCCGATTCCACCAGTTCCATTGGCGGCCTGCTGGCCGGGGTCGATGGCTTGATCGCTGAAGATACTCGTCTGGGTTTCGTTACCGGCTATAGCGACAGCTCGTTGAGCATGGGCGAGGGCACACATTCGTCCGCCTCGGTCGATAGCTATCACCTGGGCGCGTACTTGGGGCATCAGATCGATGCACTGCGTCTGACCGCCGGTGCGGCTTACAGCTGGCATCGCATCGACGTCAAACGCGACCTGCAATTCGGTGGCGTCAGCGGCAAACAGAAAACCAAGCGCGATGCGACCACCGCACAACTGTTCACCGAAGCGGCCTACGACCTGGGCCTGCAACCGATGAACCTGGAGCCGTTCGCCAATCTGGCCTACGTGCACCTCAACAGCGACAGCTTCACCGAGAAGGGTGATGCCGCCGCACTGAAGGGCGGCGAAGACAACCGCGACGTGGTGCTGTCGACCCTCGGTGTGCGGGCCAAACGCACGTTTGCCCTGTCGGAGAAATACCAGCTGGAACTGGGCGCAAGCCTGGGCTGGCAGCACAACCTGAGCAGCGTGGATGCTGACAGTCACCTGGCGTTCGCCAATGGCAACAGCGCGTTCAGCGTGCAAAGTGTGTCGATGGATCGAGATGCAGCGGTGGTCGGCGTGCGCGCCGGTCTGGCGCTCAATCGCGATGTCCGGGTCAACCTGGACTACAACGGGCTGATCGGCTCCAACGAAAAGGACCACGGCGTGGGCCTGACGCTGGACTGGCAGTTCTAAGGGGTAACGGCAGTTCTTTCGAGAACTGCCGTTTTTTAAAGGAAGAGAGAGCACAACATGGGACTGTTCGATTACAAAAATGCCGACGGCAAAGCGCTGTACAGCGATGCCATCGCCCTGACGCTGTATGCCTACACGCCGACCGGGCAGGCCTTGCCCGGCACCGGTTGGAAGCCGATCGGGGCCACGGCGCTGGGCTATCAGGGCAAGGTCGGGGCGCAGGGCACGTTCTTCGGCGAGAAGGACGGCTTCACCAGCGCCGAAGCCGAAGTGCTCGGCAAGTACGACGCCGCCGGCAAGCTGATCGGCATCGGCGTGGCCTTCCGGGGCACCGGTGGATTGGGTTACAGCGATACCTTCGGCGACATGAAAAACAACCTGCTGGCCGCCATCGGCCCGTCGGATTACGCCACCCAGTACGCGAAGAACGCGTTCGACAACCTGCTCAAATCGGTGGCCGCTTTCGCCGGCGCCCACGGCATTGCGGCCAAGGACGTGTTGATCAGCGGCCACAGCCTCGGCGGTCTCGGAGTCAACAGCGTGGCGGAGTTGAGCGCGAGCAACTGGGGCGGGTTCTTCAAGGACGCCAACTACATTTCGTTCGCCTCGCCGACTCAGAGCAGCACCGGCAATAACGTGCTGAATATCGGCTACGAAAACGACCCGGTGTTCCGCGTGCTCGACGGCACCACGTTCAGTACCGCATCGATGGGCAAGCACGACAAGCCACACGATTCGACCACCGACAACATCGTCAACTTCAACGACAACTACGCGTCCACCGCGCAGAACCTGGTGCCGTTCAGCATCGCCAATCCGCTGAACTGGTCGGCCCACAGCTCGCTGGGGTATGCCGACGGCCTGAATCGGGTGATCGCGTCGAAGTTCTACGGCCTGACTCACAAGGACTCGACGATCATCGTCTCCAACCTTGAGCAAGCGTCGCGGGGCAAGACCTGGGTCGAGGATCTGGGCCGCAGCGGCGAGCCGCACACCGGCAGCACGTTCATCATCGGCACCGACAGCGGTGACTGGCTCAAGGGCGGGGCGGGCAACGACTTCCTCGAAGGTCTGGGCGGCGATGACCGTTTCCGTGACGACGGCGGCTTCAACATCCTGCTCGGTGGCCAGGGCCACAACACCTTCGAGCTGCAAAAGCCGCTGCAGAACTTCAGCTTCGCCAACGACGGCGACGGCACGCTGTACGTGCGTGACGCCTACGGCGGCATCAGCATGACCCGTGACATCGGCGCGCTGGTGAGCAAGGAGTCGGGTTCGTGGTGGGGCAGCAAGGAAATCACCTGGACCGTCACCGCCAAAGGCCTGGCCAACGGTGCCGAACTGACCCAGTACAACCACTCGCTCAGCGGCGGCGCCATGGGTGACACCCTCAAAGCCACCGCCGACAGCGACTGGCTGTTCGGCCTGGGCGGCAACGATCACCTGCAAAGCGACAAGGCCCACGTGACCTTCGTCGGCGGCGCCGGCAATGACGTGATGAGCGCGGTGGGTGGCAACAACACCTTCCTGTTCAGCGGTGCCTTCGGCTTCGACGCAATCAATGGCTACCAGGGCAGCGACAAACTGGTGTTCATGGGCGTCGAAGGCGCGGGGCAGGGCTACGACTACAAGCAACACGCGTCGCAGTCCGGAAGCGATACCGTGCTGAAGATTGGCGACTTTGCCGTGACGCTGATCGGGGTCGGTGTGGCTAACCTGTCGGATTCGAGTTTCGTCTTCGCCTGACAAACGAAAGTTGTACTGAAATGCTCCGGGGCGCCTCGGGAGGGGCGTTCTGGTTGTGAGCTATCTCTGAACAATTCCAACAAAAAGAGAGGCAACAGCAATGGGTGTGTATGACTACAAGAACTTCGGTACGGCGGAATCCAAGGCGCTGTTCAGCGACGCCATGGCCATTACGCTGTATTCCTATCACAACCTCGATAACGGCTTTGCCGTCGGTTATCAGCACAACGGCTTCGGCCTCGGCTTGCCGGCCACGCTGGTGACCGCGCTGATCGGCGGCACGGATTCCCAGGGGGTGATCCCCGGTATTCCGTGGAATCCCGATTCGGAAAAAGCCGCACTCGACGCGGTGAAAAAAGCCGGCTGGACCCCGATCACCGCCTCGCAACTGGGGTACGAGGGCAAAACCGACGCGCGCGGCACCTTTTTCGGTGAAAAGGCCGGTTACACCAGCGCCCAGGTGGAAATCCTCGGCAAATACGACGCTCAGGGCCATCTGACGGAAATCGGCATCGCTTTTCGCGGCACCAGCGGCCCACGGGAAATCCTGATCGGCGACTCCATCGGCGACGTGATCAACGACTTGCTCGCCGCGTTCGGGCCCAAGGATTACGCCAAAAACTACGTCGGTGAAGCCTTCGGCAACCTGATGACCGATGTGGTGGCGTTCGCCAAGGCCAACGGCCTGAGCGGCAAGGACGTGCTGGTCAGCGGTCATAGCCTCGGCGGGCTGGCGGTCAACAGCATGGCCGACTTGAGCACCAGCAAATGGAGCGGGTTCTTCCAGGATTCCAACTACATCGCCTACGCCTCGCCGACCCAGAGCAGTACCGACAAGGTGCTCAACGTCGGCTACGAAAACGATCCGGTGTTCCGCGCCCTCGACGGCTCGACCTTCACCGGCGCCTCGCTCGGCGTGCACGACGCGCCCAAGGAGTCGGCGACCGACAACATCGTCAGCTTCAACGACCACTACGCCTCGGCGGCGTGGAACGTGCTGCCGTTCTCGATCGTCAACATTCCGACCTGGATCTCGCACCTGCCGACCGCCTATGGCGACGGCATGAACCGGGTGATCGAGTCGAAGTTCTACGACCTGACCAGCAAGGACTCGACGATCATCGTCGCCAACCTGTCGGATCCGGCGCGGGCCAACACCTGGGTGCAAGACCTGAACCGCAACGCCGAAACCCACAAGGGCAGCACCTTCATCATCGGCAGCGACGGTAATGATTTGATCCAGGGCGGCAGCGGCAACGATTACCTGGAGGGCCGCGCCGGCAACGACACGTTCCGCGACGGCGGCGGCTACAACATCCTGCTCGGCGGCTCGGGCAACAACACCCTGGAGTTGCAGAAGCCGGTCAATACCTTCGACTTCGCCAACGACGGCGCCGGCAACCTGTACATCCGCGATGCCAACGGCGGGATCAGCATCACCCGCGACATCGGCAGCATCGTCACCAAGGAGCCGGGCTTCCTCTGGGGCCTGTTCAAGGACGACGTGACCCACAGCGTCACGGCGGCCGGTCTTAAGGTCGGCAACAACGTCACTCAATACGAATCAAGCGTGAAGGGCACCGGCGGTGCCGACACCCTCAAGGCCAAGGCCAGCGGAGACTGGCTGTTCGGGCTGGACGGCAACGACCACCTGATCGGCGGGGCGGGCAATGACGTGTTCGTCGGCGGCGCCGGCAATGATCTGCTGGAGTCGGGCGGCGGCGCGGATACCTTCCTGTTCAGCGGCGCATTCGGCCAGGATCGCGTGGTGGGTTACACCGCCAACGACAAACTGGTGTTCCTCGGCGTGCAGGGCGTATTGCCGGGCGACAACTTCCGCGCCCATGCCACGGCGGTGGGACAGGACACGCTGCTGAAATTCGGTGCTGATTCGGTGACGCTGGTCGGGGTTGCGTTGAACAGCCTGAGTGCCGACGGGATCGTGATCGCCTGACCACGAGTGTGGAGAGGGGGCATGCTCCCTCTCCAGATTCTTGATCCATAAATGCCCGCGAGGGCGCTTACCGCGCCAAATATCATCAAGGGGCCGTCCTGGATTCATGGTCGATATCGCTGGTGTGTTTGCGGATCAACCGCCCGAGGGCATCACGCTCGAAATGATGCTCCAGTGGCGTGTGCGGTTCGATGCTGTCTTGCCGTCCAGATCGGGCTCTGCACTCGGCGCGGGAATATGGTGGATGCCGGTGACATCACCCAGCGGGTTGTGCTGGTAGATGCGCCCGCTGCCATCCAGGGCCTGCTGGGCCAGCAGGCGGTCCAGCGCATCCCATTCGAAGCGGTAGCGTTCGTGGTTTTCATTGCTCAGGTGCAGCAGGCGGCCATAGGCGTCGTAGCTGAATCGTACTTTATGACCGAGCGCGTCAATGCGCTGTTGGATCCGACCGCTGGGGTCGTAGTGTTACTGGGTGCGCAGGTTGGCCGGATCGATGTAGTCAGTGAGCTGGCCGCCAGGTTGCGCTGGTAGCGGCCGAGGCTGTCGACGACGCGGGTTTCGCCCTTGGCCAGGTCGTATTCGAAGCGATAATCCTCGCCGTCGCTGCCCCAGTGGCGGATGACCCGTCATTCGTGGTCGGGCTGTGGTTCCAGCAACGGGAGTAATGTGCAAATGGTCGTTGAGATTTTTTTGAGTGTTAAATGCTCATGTGAGTTTTAGTTCGTGAAACTCTAAAAATGAATGGTCAAAGTTAAGGGATAGTATTTTGTTTTTTAGTTTTTCGGTAACGACTATATTGAATGCGTCGCTCCAATCCTTTAATCGAAATGAATTCAGCTCTTTAGGTATCTTATTCAAGTAAATTACTGGGGTTATAAAGAAGCGCGCTCTTTTGCTCTCCCATTCTTCAGGTGCGTAATTTTCTGGCCAAGGGTCGAACTCTGATAAGTTCCAATTCACACAGTCGATGTGATTGTAGACGTGCATCAAAAGGTAGGTGTGTTGGATGGTGGAGTTGTTTATAGATACAAGTTGGGTGCCGTCTCCATCTATGCTCGTAATGCCCTTTATATTCGAATCGAAAGCAATAAATTGTGATCCGATTGTATTTATTGGTGGAATAGGTCCATCTGTAAGTGGCTTGTAGGATAATGCTTTAGTTATTTTTTGGTCCGAATCTGATAGTGATATGGAGCTGATGGGCTTTGTGCCTTCAAATAGTTTTGTTTGAGGGTTTAAATATCCCGCCCACTTCTTGCTTGATACATTAGGGTTGATCTTGAAGTACTTCATGTCGATACCTTTGTTAGCATGTTGTTTAGCCAAGTGCCAGGGGGGGGGTGGCTTCGGCTCTTAATTTGTTCATCTCTTTAATGAATGAGTCCCGCCCTCGCTCACTCGCGCGTTCCAAACGATCAAACATTTTTTGGTGCATACCTTCTGGGTGGGGACCTTTATGTCCGGGCACGTCTAATTGTTTAATGGGTCGTTGAGAACATCTTTCCTTGATTTCCCATTTTTAAATTTCCCCAGCCCATTTTGTTTAAACAAGGCCCTAAAACGTTCAGACCATACCTTGTGTTTGTTGGTGGCAATATGGTGAGTCGGTGCGCAAGCTGAAAGTCCCCATGGATCAACCCAATCTATTGGATTCGGTGCGTACTGATAGAGGTTCAGCCCACCCATCAACCCAATCGGATCCGGCTGCGTAAACCTCACCACATCCGCATCATAAAACCTGAAGGTGTTGTAGTGCAGCCCGGTTTCGCGGTCAAGGTACTGCCCTTGGAAGCGCAAGTTCTGCTCGCGCCTGATCCGTTGATCGTGCCACTCATCCCGACTCTTGCCCCAGCCTTCGTACTCACTGCGCCACACACTGAGCCCGGTCTCATCGGTAAGCTGTTCCGGCAACCCGGCGAGGTTGGTGTGGAAGTAGAAGATCTCTTCACTACCGGGCTTGCCATCGATCCGTGCCAGCGGTTCATAGCTGTCGGGATCGGCATACACGTACACACTGCCGAATCCGTGTTCCACTTCCTGCAACAGTCGCAATCCCTGCCACACAAACTGCACATCGCTCTGTGGCTGTTCGCTGTCGTTGCGGTACACCTGCTTACCGATGCGTCTTCCGAGCGGGTCGTACCGGTACTCGCTACGTAACCGCTGCCAACCTTGATCCTACTCCACACAGACCAGCCGCTGTTCGGCGTCGTAGCGAAAGCGTTGCACGGTGTGGCTGCCGATACGCTTTTCACTCAGGCGCCCAAACCGGTCATAGCGGTAGCGTTTGTCCTCGAACACATGCACGCGGTTGTTCTTGACGTAACCGCTGCCCCGACCGCTTTGCAGCAGGTTGTCAGCGGGATCGTAGGCATAGTCGGTAACCCCGTCGTCGGTGGTTTTGCGTAGCAAGCGGCTCACCGCATCGAGGGTGAAGAGGTGTCGGATCGGCGCATCAGATTCGACTGGCGGCGGGCCGTCCTCACACGTGTTGCTCGGTTCCGGTGCTAGCGTGGGATGAGCATCGGTGGTTTTACGGAGCAATCGGCTCATTGCATTGCGGCTAAAGCGATGCAGGATCGGGTCGCCTGACTCGTTCGGTGCCGGGCCGTCCTGTGAGTGTTGCGCGGTTTTTGTGCGGGTATGGGATAGGTGTCGGTGCCGGTGATATCGCTCAGGGCGTTTCTGAAGTTGTTCCCTATTTTCATGGAATAGTTGAATCCTGCCATGATTCGTTAATCCATAGTGATGGTTTGTTTGTTGTAAAAAAATTGTCAAGTAAGTAGTTGGCGTCTAACTTTTTCGCATATGAATGCAGTAAAGTTGCAGGTAGGCGGTTTGAGATTTTTCTCGATGTGTAGTGATCTGTCTCTTCCAGAGATAGGGGAGCTCCATGCTGGAAGAACTCCCATCGCCTGTTCTCTTTTGATGCTCTTATTATTCTTTCAGTTTTTGTGTGAGAGTAGTGCCTGAACTCCCTGAGTGGCTCATCAGCATCGATTATTCTAATGGTTGTATAACTGGAGGATGTAAAGTTGGCAATGCAGTAAAGTAGGGAGTCCCACCCGTCATATAAGGTGCTAATAAATATTAAGCTTGATGGTGTTGGTGAAGGGTAAAAAAAGACTCCTTTAGCAGGCTGCCCTCCTTCTGAGGTTAATTCTAATGATATATGTTTGATGTTTTTTACCGCGTGAGATGGGGGGTGCTGCCATTCGCAGCCGTGCTGGATGTATTCTATGACATCGTTTTGAGTAAAGCTTACTTTGGATATTATGGTTGTCATCGGGGAGCCTTTAAAAAGTCGAGTGGCCCGAAAGGATATTTCCATTGTTGTCTATTAGCCAGAAGGTATTTCGAGCATTCGGATCATTCGAAGGGATGCTTCTTTGATGTCCTAGACTTCCTTTGGTAGTCGTATCATATTCGATATTGTGGTGTTTTCCGTTCAGGTTATATTGTATGTCGGGTCGGTTATTGCCGACCCTAACGCCATTTATATCCACTTGTGTTTGGTTCTTTCTGATGTCGGTAGCCCCCAGCGTCTTTAATCTTGCAATAAGGTTGTCTATGTGGCGATTGTGTGCAACCCCACCATGGGGCCTTGCATTGCCTCCATTCGCACAAGCCAACCCCCATGGATCAACCCATCCAGTCGAGTTCGGAGCATATTGATATAGGTTCAGCCCACCCAACAACCCAATCGGATCCGGCTGCGTAAACCGCCCCACATCCGCATCATAAAACCTGAACGTGTTGTAGTGCAGCCCCGTTTCCCGGTCAAGGTACTGCCCCTGAAACCTCAGGTTCTGCTCACGCCTGATCCGCTGGTCGTGCCACTCATCCCGACTCTTGCCCCAGCCTTCGTACTCACTGTGCCAGATGCTCAGGCCGGTCTCGTCAGTGAGCTGTTCCGGCAACCCGGCGAGGTTCGTGTGGAAGTAGAAGATCTCTTCACTACCGGGCTTACCATCGATCCGCGCCAGTGGTTCATAGCTGTCGGGATCGGCATATACGTACACACTGCCGAAGCCGTGTTCTACCTCCTGCAACAGCCGCAGCCCCTGCCACACAAACTGCACATCACTCTGTGGCTGTTCGCTGTCGTTGCGATATACCCGTTTGCCGATGCGCCGTCCGAGTGGGTCGTACTGATACTCGCTGCGCAGCCGCTGCCAGCCTTGATCCTGCTCGACGCAGACCAGCCGCTGTTCGGCGTCGTAACGAAAGCGTTGCACGGTGTGGCTGCCGATACGCTTTTCACTCAGGCGCCCAAACCGGTCATAGCGGTAGCGTTTGTTCTCGAACACATGCACGCGGTTTTGCTTGACGTAACCGCTGCCCCGACCGCTTTGCAGCAGGTTGGCAGCGGCGTCGTAGTTGTAGGTTTCGCGGTGTAGCTCCGGGTTCTGCGGCGTGCTGTGGCGATGGTCGCGCAGGCGCTCGGTGGCGTCGTAAATATAGTGCTCGTTGCCTTCGACACTTTTGCCGTGGCTCTGGCCGAGAAATCGCCCGAGCAGGCCGTCGTCCGGCAGCGGCTGGCGTGGATCGCTACCACCGCGACGCTGGGTCTGGGTCAGGCGCTCGATGATCAGGTTGTCGCTGGCGTCGTACTGGTAGTTTTTTTGCAGCAGCGGCAGTTCTTCGCGGGCGGCGTTGCGGTAGTGCAGGGCTTTCTGGCTGAGGCGGCCACTGCGGTCGTAGCGGGTGCGGGTCAGCAGGCTGCCCTGGGTGCGCAGGACTTCGTCGTGCAGTTGATCGCGTTCGAAGTCGCAGATCACCCGGCCATTGAGGTTGAGTTGATGCAGGTGGCCGCTGCCGTAGTACAGGTGGTTGAGTTGGCGTTGGTCGGGTAGGGTCAGGGTTTCCAGGTTGCCCAGGGCGTCGTAGCGATAACCCAGTTCACCGGCATCGCTGCTTTCGCTGAGCAGTTGACCGAGGGCGTCATAGCGAAATTCCAGTTGCTGCTGTTCGCCGTTGTGAGCTTTAAAAGTGATCGCCAGCAGGTTGTCAGCAGGATCATAGGCATAGTCGGTAACCCCATCATCGGTGGTTTTACGCAGCAAGCGACCCACCGCATCACGGGTAAAGCGATGCCGTATCGGCGCATCGGATTCGAATGGTGGCGGGCCGTCCTCATAAGTGTTGCGCGGTTCCGGCGCTGGTGTGGGATGGGCGTCGGTGCCGGTGATGTCGTCCACCGCGTTGTAGTGGTAAACACGGTAGCTATCGTCCAGATCGATCTGGGTGGTCAAACGATCCAGTACATCCCACTCAAAACGGTAGGCTTCGTTGTTCTCATTGCTCAGCTGTTGCAGGCGCCCATACGCGTCATAGCTGAAACGTACCTTATGCCCCAACGCATCGATACGCTGCTGGATCCGCCCGCTGGGGTCGTAGTGGTACTGGGTGCGCAAGTTGGCCGGATCGATGTAGTCAGTGAGCTGGCCGGCTAGGTTGCGCTGGTAGCGATCAATGCGCCCGTCGGGGCGCTCGCTTTCGATCAGGTGGCCGCGCAGGTCGTAACGGTACTGAGTGGTCTCGCCACGGGCATTGGTGCTGGCGCTCAGGTAGCCGCGTTCGTCGTAGCGGTAATGGTTTTCCGAGTTGGAGCAATCGCGATACAGCAGCAGTTGCCCATAACGGTTCCAGGCCAGGGTCTTGTGTTTGTCGTGGGCGTCGATGATCTCCACCACTTGGCCCTGGGGGTCATAGCGGTAGCGGGTAGTGTGCCCGAGTGGATCTTTTTCACTGAGCAGGTTGCCGCGTTCGTCGTAGCTGAAGGTGCTGGTGTGGCCGCCACGGTCGGTGATGCTCAGGGGCAGGGCCCAGTGTTCGGTGTAGAGGATGTATTCGCTGCGGCCGAGCGGGTCACGGGTTTCGATCAGGCGACCGAGGTCATCGTAGACGTAATGCCATTCGCCGCCTTGCGGATCGGTGGTCTTGAGCAGTTGCCCGGCCAATAGGTCGCTATGCCAGCATTGGCCCAGCGCGTCGATATGGTGGTAGACCTCGTACAACGCGCCCCAGTAATAGCGTTCCTCGCGGCCGAGGCTGTCGACGACGAGGGTTTCGCCCTTGGCCAGGTCGTATTCGAAGCGATAGTCCTCGCCGTCGCTGCCCCAGTGGCGGATGACCCGCCATTCGTGTTCGGGTTGCGGTTCCAGCAAGGGCGGCAGTGTGTAGGGCGTGCCGTCGGTGCGGACGGGTTGCGGCCCTTGCTCGGGAACGGCGAAAGACGCCCATGCATAGTGACGTGTGGCGCCGGTGGGCAGCGTATGGCTGCTCATGTACCGCTCGGGCGTGTAGGTGAAACGTCGCAGCACTTGATCCCTGGTATCGAGCACGGTGCTCAAGTCGCCATGGCTGTCATAGCGGTAGCGCACCAAAGGCTCGGTGCGCTCCAGATGGCCGGGGCCTTCATCACTGAAGTACAGGCGCTCAACCTGCTCAACCCGGCGTGGGTGCAGGTCGTTGTAGCGCAGGCGCACGGTGATGCGGCTGTTGGGGTCGAGCAGGTGCAGCAATCTGCCCTGATCGTCATAGTGCAGGTTGACGGTATTGCGGTTGCGGTCGCCCAGGCGTACGAGACGTGAACGTTGCGGGTTGTGGGGATCGGTTTCAAAGACCTGATACAGGCCGTCATGAATGTCCTCGACCACCGTCAGGCCGTTGCCCATCTCGAAGAACGCCAAGCCATCGAGGGTGCTGACAAAGCGATTGCCGGGCTTGAGTTGGCCTAGTTCCAGGCGTTCGCCCTCGGCGTTGATGTATACCCACAGGTCACCACCGTCGGGGTGAGGCACGCGCACGATTTCAACTTCGTAGAACACGCTCCAGCCGACGCCGAATAGGCCGTTGTCGCGACGGTCGAGGCTGTTGTAGCGGCGTGCCCACACGATGGGCAGGAGGCCGGGGAGGGTGAAGTCCAGATCTTCCGGGCCATCCTGGAATTTGCTGCCAGTGGATACGGCCACCGGATTTCCCGCGTTGAAAATACGTGTACAGCCGAACTTCCGCGCGATGAGGATGCCGGCAATGATGCCCACCACCATGCCGATCTTGCTTTTTCCTCCTTGAATGGGCCGTACCACCAGCGGTTCGCCGCCGATGCGAACGTCCGGTGATACATCGGTATCTGGGCCTACGGTGGCCTCGCAGGTGGTGCGATCACCGCAACGTGCGGCAGGTTGACTGTTAATGAAGACTTCTGAGGAGCCTTCAGCCAGGTATTGCGTGGGCATGGGCAGATGCCGCATGCACACCACCTGGTCCAGCTCGGCGGGGCGGGTTCCGCTTGCAGGCGTGGCCACCATGGGCGGGTTGATAACGCCGTCGATGGCTTGGTAGATCGCGACGACCGGGTTGAGTCCGGCAACCACGCCAAGAATGGTGTCCATCACATTGGGCTTGGCCGCAGGCTCGTCGGGCTCGTCGGTTTGTATGCCGGCGGCCCGGGCCGCCAGTTCGCTATTGATTCGAGTGTCGACGGAACCGCTTGCAATGTTGCCCTGTGGCGTGGGGGGAATCAGCGCGTTGAAAAAGCCACTGCACGCATCGCTGAAATGCTCCCCGATGGATTTTTCACCGGCAGGAATCAAGCTCGTCGCTGTCACCAACAACCCGGCGCCTACACCGATCGCCACTGCGCCTACCGCTGCGATACCCACCGCTGTCAGCACGTAAGGCGCCGCCGCGATCACTGCAGCAGTGACCGCGGCATACACGACCGCTTCCGCTACGGTGGCGAGGATTTCAGCCCATACGGAGGTGTGCAGTATGGGGTCGCCCACACGGGCGGCGTGTACGGTGTCTGCCACAAATCATCTTCCTTGCGATCAGGTCATTCGTTCAGGCGAACCGAATTGACTGTTTTAGGGTTTCCCAATGGTCGAAATCTGCTTCAGTCAGTGCACTGCCCTTGCTGTAAGTCAGCGCCAGCAGACGAGCCTCGCCAGGCACCTCACAGGCCAGTTGGTACTGGCAGGACAGCGCGTTGCCTTGGGTGAACTCGGTTTGCACTTCCATCGCGACAATGTTGCGGTCGACACCTACCCGCACCTCTGCGGGCTTTGTGCATTTGAAGGCGGTGACTTTTTTGCGCAACTCGCTGAGCTGTTGGGTATGGGTTTCGGCCAAGGATTTATGTGGGTCCATGGGGCCGCGTGCGATAACCAAGGTGGTGCCACGGGGTTTGAACACCAGCATGTTGACGCTGTTGTCGTCGGGCGTTTCATTGCCTAGTCCGATGATCAGATCTCGGGTGATGTATTCGCGCATTGGAGCTGTCCTTATGGAGTTATTCATGGTTGAAGTAGCCGTCTACATCGCCCTGGATGTCAGCGCCACTGACACCGTTTGCAGTCGTGCCGGAAGCCTTGCCACTCATGTTCAAATCGAGTTTTCCTGAGAGGGTGTTGACCTTTCCGGCCTTCATGCCAGTGATGTTGAAGTTCTCGCAGGTGATGTTCAGGTCACCGTTTTCGTTGAGTTCTATGACGGTCTTGCCGCATTCGAGGCGCAGCTGTTTGCCCACACCGATGTAGTACTCACCAGCGACGTGATCGTTCTTGCTGCCGCCCACTTTCACGGTGTCATTGACCCTCACCACCCGCATGCGAGTGCGGCCCACGGTGATGGTCTCGTCCTGGCCAACCTGGCTGCTTCGGTCCGTGCCAATCGATTGAGTCTGGTTGTTCTTGACCACCGTGTTCTGATCTTTCTCGGCGTGGATGAACACTTCCTGCTGCCCCAGTTCATCCTCAAAGCGCAGTTCGTTGAAGCCCGTGCCCTTGTGAGTGCGGCTTTTGATGGTCATCCGCGTTTTGTGTTTGGGCAGCTCGTACGGCGGCAGATTGGTTTGGCGATAGGTGCGACCCGTGGCGATAGGCTGGTCCGGGTCGCCATCCAAAAAGCTGATGATCAGTTCCTGATTTATCCGAGGCACGGCCATGGCACCCCACGTCGCGCCCGCCCAACCTTGCGCCACACGAATCCAGCACGAACTCTGATCGTTGTTTTTATCCGCACGGTCCCACGGAAACTGCACCTTGACCCGGCCCCATTCATCGCAATAGATCTCCTCACCGGGAGGCCCAACCACCGTGGCGATCTGCGGGCCGTCGATGCAGGGTTTGTCACGCAGCGGTGCTTTCCAGTCCGAGGTCCAGCGGATGGCGCTGGCCTTCATTTCATAGGACGTGCCAAGGCCACTGCCAAACGATTCTTCCTGCAGGCTGGTGTGCTGCTTGCCCTCGTGCTGGATGGCGATGGTGCGCCAGCGATCGTTGAAATCGTCGCGGGGATGCTCGTTCAGGTCGAAGGCCAATCCCGGTTGCAGGCGGGCATCGTCGCCTTCCACATGAGCCAGCTTGGCGTCATTGCGCAGGGCGGCCAGCCGGGTTTTGGTAAAGGGTTTGCCAGCGATGTCGCGCTTGTAGCGACCGGGATAGTCGTAGCGTTCGTAGTCCTTGTGCTGGTTGTTCAGATCCTGATCGCCGGTGGCGGTGTGCTGCTGGTTGTAGCGCGGGTGGGTGAAGGTGTAGTCGCGCTGCACCTGCACGGCGGTGCGGACCTGTTCGGTGTAGTGGAAGCGGTTCAGTGCCGGTTCCGTGGCGTCTCCACCAGCCATCGGCTGATAGACCACCGGGCAATCGGTGTGGGTGCCGATGGTGCCCAGGCCGCCGACGCGGTCGGTGAGGACGAGAGTGTGGCCATCGGCGCGGTGTTCGAAGGTGTAGAGCAGGCCTTCTTCGGCGGCGAGGCGCGCGATGAAGTCGAGGTCGGTTTCACCGGCCTGTACGCAGTATTCGCGGGGTTGGTGCTCGAAGCAGATTTCGCTGCGGATGTCGGTCAGTTTTTGTTCGGTGAGGACGCGGGTGATGATGTCGGGCACGGTCTGGCCCTGGAAGATGCGCCAGTTGGAACGCAGGTCGAAACGCTTCAGGGTCGGCTCGACCACGGCGGTATAGCGGGTGCGGCGAAAGCCGGTGTCGCCTTGGGTGAACAGGCTGACCAGGCCGTGGACGTAACGCACAGGTGTTTCGCCACGCCAGATCGTGAATAGCCCCGCCAGATCCAGCACCCGATTGAAGTCGATGGCGGCGTTATGGCTGGCCAGTTCCAGTTCAAGCTTGAAGGGTTGGGACAGACCTTCTTGAAGGGTGAACGAGACCACTTCGAAGGGATCGCCCTTCAAGGGCTCAAAGGTGAAACGCAGGTCGCTTTGGCGGGGCATGGGGCCTCCCTGTCGAGTGTGTGAATGTCAGTCGATCAACCAACTGCTATCACCGTTTTCCAGTTCGCCATCGTGGTCGGTGGTGTCGCCGACACGGGCTACTTGTCATGCTGGTAGGCCGGGTATTCCTGGGGTAGGTGGCCTTCGTCGGTAAAGGTCACCAGTTCCTGGCGTTGGCGGGCCAGGTGCTGAAACAGCGGGAACAAGCGGTTGAGGGTTTGCAGCAGGTTGAAGTCGGTGACATCGGCCACCCCCGACTGCCCCGGCGAGCCGATGCGCTGGGCCAGTTTTTTGGCGCGCTCGCGCATCAGTCCGGCCACTTCGCCCAGGTAGCGGTGCAGCGCCGGCACGGCTTGCAGGGACAGGCTGGTAGGGTAGAAGTGCTCGTCCATCACCAGACTGCCGTCCGGGCGCTTGTTTTTGATTCTGCCCCGGACGGTGTCGGTGAAGGCGCTGCGGTAATCATGTTTCAGTTGCGACGCACGCTTGAGATAAGAAAAATTCCAACAGGAACTATTGCTCCGCCTGTTGCGATGACCAGTATATAGTTGGCGTCAAAGATAATAGCTATGAGAAGTAAGCTGATATAGCCTGCGAGAAGTGCTCCTCCCCATAATCGTGCCTTGAATGAACCATAAAAATAGGTTTGCATGGGGAGGGCCTCTTTAAGTTTTATCTGTTTTTGTTGCCATAGTTTTATAGCGCATTCAAAGTCTTTATAAAATGCCTTGTAGTGCTCAATGTTTTTTCTGTTCCCTTGTAAAAGTAAAGTGATGTTTCCCGCTCTTCGGATTTTTATATAGTCGTCTAGGTTAAATTGCTGGATTTGTGAGAAGTATATGGTTTTATATTTGGAGAATTTTATATGGTCCTCGTGAACTACTCCATGTTCTTCAGCAGGAGGGAATATAATCATTGAGAAAAATACTGGCAATACTAACGCTGTTGTTGTGCTTGCTAAGATTTCAGCCGTAGTCAAGTGCTCTCCAAGTGTGGCGAGTATGATTAAAGGCCCGGTGAGCGAAATTATAATACTCGCTTGATGTAGGCGAGTGGTTATTGTTACGTTATGTTCTGTGTTGCTTGTGTTGCTTGTGTTGCTTGTGTTGCTTGTGCTGGAAAGTTGCATGATCTGCCCTTTTTCAGGTCTTCATTTTGTGTTGGGTGTTTACGCTGCGCCCTATGTTTTGTCAGGCAGTCGAAAGTTATTTCGGGGGAGATACTGGAGCTATTTGTTTGTCATCTATTGTTTCGCTGAACCACCCACTTGCGGTAAAAATGAGGGGGGTGGGGGACGTGGATTGTGTCAGTTTTAGGGTTGGTTGTTCTTGGGGGTTAGGCTGATATAGATACTCCAATGAAACTTTCGCATCTTCATGCATTGAAATTGTCCAGTCGCTTTCTGGCTCCATTTGTTTGTTGCGTCTAATTAAGTATTGATGCTCGTAGTTAAGTGGCTGGCTTCCGGTGGCATGATTGATGGGGCCTTCAATGCCGGTAAGCTTTCGCCCGTTAAGCGTTACACTTATACTCCAGGCGAAGCGTTCACCTCCCTTAAAGCTTGGAAAGATACACCTGATGGTTAGAGTGCCGGTATTACTCAGGCGGCGCTGATCCCATTTTGCACTTAGGCGAGGACGGTAGATTAGACTGTAAAACGCCTCCAGTTCTTGATGTTGAGTAAAGTGCTTTGAGTGTGTTCCCCAAGCGCTATGTATGAGCCATATATCAATTGGGCCGTGTTCAGCCTCTCCAGCCTTTAGAGTGAAATAGATTACCGCACCCAGAAATATTAATCCGATTACAGCCCACCCGATAGGTCCTGCCCAGCCTACAGTTACGGTGGCGCCAGTTGTTATGGTAGCCGCTGTTGCAATACCTCCAGCGTATGTAGCGCCTGTTAGAATAATGCCAGCGAGAGCTGCGCCCCAATACCATTTAGCTTGCTCTGGATTCCCGTTATTTACAGAGTTTACAGCTTTGATTCCGTCTGAGATGGCGAACAACGCAGCCGCTCCGGCACCAAAAATGGCTACTCCGTGTCTGGCAGCTACATATCTTGCAGTGTTAGCTAATGCTTGGTTTCCATTTTTGGTGGCGGTAAAGGCTACGTATGCGGAAGTTACTTCTATTCCAGTTCCAATGAGTGCTCCTACCCCTCCTAGTAAAGCCGCGAGGCTTGCGCTGTCGAAATCGCTTTTCTTGGCGGCTTGCACGGTTTGCCACATTCCCACAACGGCCAATAATCCACCTATCCCTACAAATAAATGGCCCATCGGTTCTTTCAGTCGTTTCAATCCGTTGATCAGTGGATTTCCTTCTGGCAGGACTGGCTGCGTCGCTGGTAAGGCTGGACGTTCAATATGAGTTCCATTTACAGCGTGATATTCAAACTCACCGATTTTGACCCATTCATACACATTGACCCGCATTCCGATGGCGTCTGAAGTGACCGTGGTATCGAAGATCCCATTCCAACGCTGGAGTACATCCGGGCCAAGTGCCTGATAGTTCTGGAGTTCCTGGATAAATTGCAAGTATTGGGCGGCGCTGATCTCGTGTAGGATCAGCGTGGCATCAAACCGCATCTCCATCACATGGCGTAGCCGACGGATCAAAATATCGCCTTTATTGGCCGAAGGAACTGCTTGAAGGAGACTAATCATCGCATTAGTCGTTGGAGTGCCCTGATGGCTATCTAAATATTTATCCAGCACTTCGAAGAGACCCTTGGAAACTTTCGCGGGATTCGATAATCGCGTCAAAATGTCTGGATTTCCCTGCGTCATTGCCAGCCAATAAAGGCTGTTCTCGATGGGTGCATTTATATGGGCGCTCAGCTCGTCAATGCCTTCTTCGCTATGTACTAATGCTCCGATGCACTGGAGTACGGTATCTTCGAACGCCTTAGCATTGGCTATGACACTAAAATCAAAAATTTTGAAAGCGAGCCAAAGTAAATGATCAAGATGCGCAAGTTTTGCCCAGGACGTTACATCTTCAACGGCGAGTGTAACGGGGGCCTCATATGCAGAAATTTTCTGGGCATAGGTTGACGGAAAACGCTGGGCTTCAGCTAAATTCACCAATCGCTTTTGCCGGTCTAATGCTTCTTTCAATGCCGGAGGATGAGCTTGCTGAAAGTACCCGTTGATCAATTGAGAGCTACTGAGTTTATGAGAATTGTCACCAGCAAATTTTGTTTTCGCCTGCACGGCGCGGGTAGCGAGGTGATTGAGTTCACTGGCGATACCAATGGGGTCATGAAGAACCAAGGCCATCGGCTGGATGTCAATGCGGGCCATCAACGCCTTGAGCATTTCGTCATTAATCCTGCTTCCGTTGATTGGCCTGGATTGGATTTCACTCCAGGGCATCGGATGGCCGCTGGCAATCGACGATAGGCTTGTCCATGCGAGCGCGGGTACAAGCTCTGGAACCAGTTCCTTGAGTTGGCTACTGGGAAATACATGGGACTGTTTTGCACCTTGGGCTGGTTTTACTTGGGTTGCAAGGCGACTACGTAATTGATGTGTGTCTTGCTCAATCTTCCAAAGCGTGCAATGGCTAAGCATGATTTCACTAACCAATACCCAAACTGTATCGGCGGTGCGGGATTCTGGTGCGGGGATGTAGGCGGTAGCGCCAAATATATCTGGACGGGCGTGGCTGCCAGGTATGGGGTCGTTTTCATCCTTTTCACTCCACCAAAAGGATGCAAAACGTCCATCGTCGGTGACCAGATAGTGTTGGGTCCACATACGCCCGTTTTTGAAATAGAAAAGGTAGACATACTTGCCGGGACGTAGCACCCGCAAACCGTAATGCTTGGCTCCCTTAAGTTTTGGGTACCCAGCTGTACTCAACTTCCCGGATACTTTGCCTAGCGGGGTATCGGAAATTGCATAGCGCAATGGATAGATCGGTATACAGCGCTGGCAGGGCAGGTTATTGATGAATTTACCAACCACTGCTTCGCTGGGATGAGGAGGTTGCAGTGCTTTTTTATGAGATGTACACATGGTCCGTCCTTAAGCCGACTCGGATATTAGTTGTTTAAGGCGTACTTCGCTTTCAGCCAAGCGCTGGCGAGCGTCGATAGCCCTGTTGCTAAGAACGGTTCTTAGAGGGCTATCACTGAGAAAATACTGTTGTGGGTAGGTCAAGCGTAGATATAAGTAGTGAAAAGCATCGCGCTCCCGAATCAAGTCTAGTCCGGTGGCTTCTTGGATAAATATATTCAGCCGGTGGGATAGCTCGCATGTTTCCAATGATTGAGCTAACTTTGGGTTTATCTGGTTGATACGTTTGGCCGCAGAACGCATGAACCATTCATGGCTCGCTCGATTGAGAGCTGCTTCTTCATCGGGCGTCAGAATGAACTCACCTGCCTCTGTAAGGGCAGGGCAGGGTTGAGGATTTCGCGCCTGTAGCCATTCGTTATCTTTGCATTCAAGGCATGTCCAAATCAAAGAATGAATAGGGCCACAAAGTTGCGTCCAGCGAGAGGAGGACAAAGCTTCGGCCAGCTCCTCTAACTGTCGTGGAATTGCGAGATTGAAAAACAACTGATTTCCATCCGGCGCTGTCAATACTCGAAGGTTGCGCAAATGACTGAGCAGCATTTCATCGTCTGCGTTGGTCACAATGATCAGTCCTCCTGATTCTTGTGCCCACTTTTCTGAGAAAGTCTGTAGGAGTTTATCGTCAAGTGGTACTAATAACGGTCCTTCACGGTACCCAGGGCCGTTGTACTCCCACTCTGTTCCGCGCCAAAGCCAATGGTGCTGTAATCGTCCGGAGATAGCCGCTACATCGCTATCAAGCATTGGGTTATCAGTACCATTAAGCCAAAGCCAAGGACGGCCTTGGTGCATTAATGTTGACAGGGTGGGTTTACTAACCGGTTGCAGAGTTTTCTGGGACCAAGGCTGCATTTCAACAACGGCCATTTATTGGGACCTCTCTGTGCAGTTGCAAGGGATGCGCAGGCAGATACCGTCGGCGCGGAGACCGCAAAACTGATCCATGACTTTCCCGGTGTTCACGGAACTGGGCACAGCCAAAGTGTTGCCGTCCCCGGCCGCTACTAACTCCGTTGGGCCTTTTATATGAATCATTACCCCATTTAACGTGATGCCATTGGCATCTATGCAGATGCTTCCTCCTGGGCCTTCTATAAAAAGACTTTGGCTGGCCTGCAAAATAAAGCGGGTGGTCTTTTGTTCGATTGCTTTTCCTACCTCAAGTCGATGGTGTCCTTGGATCGTGTGCTCAACATTTCCTCCAATTTCTATTGTGTGATTGACGGTCGTCTGGTCATAGCGGCTGTTGCCTACCTTTTCTGTGCGATCTTTTCCGATGTTTATCGTTTGGTTACGACCAATTGAGAAAAACCCATCCTGCGTGATTTTTACCTCCTCATCGTTACCAACTATCTCGATTCGATCATTGCCGATCTCTATTTTCTCGTCATGAACAATCTTTTCGCTGCGATCATTGCCGACGAAGATCCCGTTGTTGTTTTTGATATGAACGTTCTTGTCCCTCTCGGCATGGATGTACACCTCTTGCTGCCCAAGCTCATCCTCAAAACGCAGCTCATTGAACCCCGAGCCCTTATGAGTGCGGCTTTTGATGGTCATCCGCGTTTTGTGTTTGGGCAGCTCGTACGGCGGCAGATTGGTCTGCCGGTACGCCCGTCCGGTGGCAATCGGCTGGTCCGGATCACCGTCGAGATAGCTGATGATCAGTTCCTGGCCCACACGCGGAATCGCCATCGCGCCCCAGGTGGCGCCCGCCCAACCTTGCGCCACACGAATCCAGCACGAACTCTGATCGTTGTTTTTATCCGCGCGGTCCCACGGAAACTGCACCTTGACCCGGCCCCATTCATCGCAATAAATCTCCTCACCGGGAGGCCCAACCACCGTGGCAATCTGCGGGCCGTCGATGCAGGGCTTGTCGCGTAGCGGCGCTTTCCAGTCCGAGGTCCAGCGGATGGCGCTGGCCTTCATTTCATAGGACGTGCCAAGGCCACTGCCAAATGATTCTTCCTGCAGGCTGGTGTGCTGCTTGCCCTCGTGCTGGATGGCGATGGTGCGCCAGCGATCGTTGAAATCGTCGCGGGGATGCTCGTTGAGGTCGAAGGCCAATCCCGGTTGCAGGCGAGCATCGTCGCCTTCCACATGGGCCAGTTTGGCGTCATTGCGCAGGGCGGCCAGCCGGGTTTTGGTAAAGGGTTTGCCAGCGATGTCGCGCTTGTAGCGGCCGGGATAGTCGTAGCGTTCGTAGTCCTTGTGCTGGTTGTTCAGATCCTGATCGCCCGTCGCGGTGTGCTGCTGGTTGTAGCGCGGGTGGGTGAAGGTGTAGTCGCGCTGCACCTGCACGGCGGTGCGGACCTGTTCGGTGTAGTGGAAGCGATTCAACGCCGGTTCCGAGGCGTCTCCACCGGCCATCGGCTGGTAGATCACCGGACAATCGGTGTGGGTGCCGATGGTGCCGAGGCCGCCGACGCGGTCGGTGAGGACCAGGGTGTGGCCGTCGGCGCGGTGTTCGAAGGTGTAAAGCAGGCCTTCTTCGGCAGCGAGGCGGGCGATGAAGTCGAGGTCGGTTTCACCGGCCTGTACGCAGTATTCGCGGGGTTGGTGCTCGAAACAGATTTCGCTGCGGATGTCGGTCAGTTTTTGTTCGGTAAGGACGCGGGTGATGATGTCGGGCACGGTCTGGCCCTGGAAGATGCGCCAGTTGGAACGCAGGTCGAAACGCTTCAGGGTCGGCTCGACCACGGCGGTATAGCGGGTGCGGCGAAAGCCGGTGTCGCCCTGGGTGAACAGGCTGACCAGGCCGTGGACGTAACGCACAGGTGTTTCGCCACGCCAGATCGTGAATAGCCCCGCCAGATCGAGCACCCGATTGAAGTCGATGGCGGCGTTATGGCTGGCCAGTTCCAGTTCAAGCTTGAAGGGTTGGGACAGACCTTCTTGAAGGGTGAACGAGACCACTTCGAAGGGATCGCCTTTCAGGGGTTCGAAGGTGAAACGCAGGTCGCTTTGGCAGGGCATGAAACCTCCTTGGTTTGCATCTGGGCAGTTGCTTACCAGATGGTGTCGCCGTATCCGGACGCGTTCGTGGTCGATCGTGTTGAAGACCAAGCTAGCTGGCACTCTAGGCAGAGAGAATTTGGCGCTTCAATAGGGCGTGGAGGATCAAGAACCGTCCTACACCTGCTGGTGTGATCGGCTGTCAGTTCTTCCTGTCTTTGGTTTAGGCAAGATGTCTTGTGAGTGAAATGGGCATGTGCCACACGGCGCTGCTTGGTCTCGCCGTTTCACATCAGGAGTTGCCAGCTTTGTTGGGGGGACACAAAAAACAACGCCCCGAACAAGTCGGGGCGTTGGTTAGATATGCCTTTGGCGCGTTTTTACACAGTCTGCGAAGGTCGCCTTTTTTAACGCGGACGCTGTGATCAGAACTCGTGATCAGCGTTGTCCGGGTTCAGGTCGCTGATGCCGAGCTTGCCGGCAGCGGCTTCGATCGAACCGGTCTGCTTGACCAGCGAAGCGATGGCGTCGCGCACGATCTGGTTGCCGGCGGTGTTGCCAGCCGCGATCAACTGGTCGTAGTGCTCACCCTTGTTGGCGTGATCGACCATGACCTGAATCTTGGCTTCGGTGGCGGCCAGATCGGCTTTCAGCGCTGTGTCGGCAGCCGGGTCGACCTTGGCCACCAGCGACGACAGGCTGGCGCCGGTCAGTTTGGTGCCGTCGACGCGGGTGTACTCGCCCAGGTAAACGTTGCGAATGCCCTTGGCATCGTAGAAGTGCGAGTTGTGGGTGTTGTCGCTGAAGCAATCCTGTTCGTCTTCCGGGGAATTTGCTTCCAGGGACACCTTCATGCGCTCGCCGGCCAGTTCGCCCAGGGACAGGCTGCCCATGCCGAACAGCATTTTGCGCAGGCCGCTTTCAGCCGGTTCGGCTTCCAGGGTGGCGCGGTAGTTATCGGCCACGTTCGGCTTCCAGTTGGCGACCATTTCTTCCAGGTCGCTGACCAGCAGCTGGGTCACGGCTTTCAGGTAGGCACGACGACGGTCGTTGTGACCGCCGGTGGCGCCTTTGCCTTCCAGGTAGTCCGACGGTGGACGGTTGCCGGCGCCAGGGCCGGTGCCGTTCAGGTCCTGGCCCCAGAGCAGGAATTCGATGGCGTGGTAGCCGGTGGCAACGTTGGCTTCAGAACCGCCCAGCTCGTTCAGGCTGGCGAGTTTTTCCGGGGTAATGTCCTTGACGTCGACCTTGTCTTCGCCGACCTGTACTTCGGTGTTGGCGATGATGTTGGCGGTGGCGCCCGGGTTGCCCAGTGCATGCTCGTAGGATTTGTCGACGTAGTCGATCAGGCCTTCGTCCAGAGGCCAGGCGTTCACCTGACCTTCCCAGTCGTCGATGATGGTGTTGCCGAAGCGGAACACTTCGCTCTGCAGGTAAGGAACGCGGGCGGCGACCCAGGCAGCCTTGGCGGCTTTCAGGGTGTCGGCGTTCGGCTTGGCGAGGAATGCGTCGATGGCGGTTTGCAGGGTTTTCGCGGTGGATTCGGCATCGCTGTAAACGGCGAAGACCATGTCGGCATAGTGCGAGACGACGGCTTTGCCGGCGGCCTCGTCGACTTTACCGGCAGCAGCAGGCGCAGCCGGTGCAGCGGTGCTGGCAGCCGGAGTCGGCGCAGGAGCGGCGGCCTTTTCTTTGTCTTTACCTTCGCCGCAACCGGCGAGGGAAATAGCGATGGCCAGCAGACTGGCGGTAGCCAGAGGCATACGAATCATGGCGAACATCCTGCTTCGGTGATTGAGTGGACAGGCGCGGGGGTGCGCAAAACTGCGACATAATGCAAATCTTTCGCATTATGTGTAAAGGGTTGTAGCTGGAAATATTTCTTATTTGCGCGGGGTCTGCGCTGGATCAACAGCGAGGTTGATGCCCGGCAGAACCCGGGTTGCGTCGGGCCTGGCAGGCACGTTTCAAAGGATGGCCGCGTTGCTGCGCTGGGCCTGCTTGAGATAAATGCCCAACTCGCGCGCCGGCAGCGGTTTGCTGTAGTGGTAGCCCTGACCTTCGTGGCAGCCTTCGGAAATGATGTAGGTTTCCTGTTCGGCGGTTTCCACGCCCTCGGCGATCACCTGCATGCCCAGGCTCTTGCCCAGTTGGATGATGGCGCGAACGATGGTCGCATCATCGTCGTCATCCAGCAGGTCCTGAACGAAGCTCTTGTCAATCTTGATCTTGTCCAGCGGCAGACTCTTGAGATAACTCAGCGAAGAATAGCCGGTGCCGAAATCGTCGATGGCGATCAAGGCGCCGGAGCGGCGCAGGCTCAGCAAATGCTGGGCGGCGGTGCTGATGTCTTCCATCAGGCCGGTTTCGGTGACTTCCAGCTCCAGGCTGCGTGGCGGCAGGCGGTACATCTGCAGCAGGTTGTTGACCACCCGTGGCAGCTCGGCGTGGTGCAGTTGCACGGTGGACAGGTTGACTGCCATGCGCAGGTCGACGAAGCCCTGATCGTGCCAGTCGCGCAGTTGCTTGCAGGCCTGATCCAGCACCCATTCGCCGATGGCGATGATGGTGCCGTTCTGCTCGGCCAGCGGGATGAACAGGTCCGGCGGCACCAGGCCGTGTTCCGGATGCTGCCAGCGGATCAGGGCCTCGACCCCGACTACGCGGTGATCGCGGTAGCTGATCTGCGGCTGATAGACGAGGTAGAACTGGTCGCGCAGCAAGGCGTCGCGCAGGTCTTTTTCCAGTTCGCGACGGCGGCGCATCTCGCTGTCGACGCTGGCGATGTAGAACTGATAGCGGTTGCGAGAGCGGGTCTTGGCCAGGGTCATGGTCTGCTCGGCTTTCTGCAGCAGCTTCTCGGTGCTGTCGCCGTCTTCCGGGAACAGGGTGATGCCGATGGTCGCGCGCAGGCGGATTTCCTGATGATCGAGGGCGAACGGCGCTTCCAGGTCATCGAGGATGCTTTGCGCCAGCTCCGCCGCTTCGTAAGGCTGTTCGATATCGGCCTGCACCAGCGCGAACTGGTCGCCACCGAGACGGGCGAGGGCGCCGAGGCGACCGCTGTGGGCGCGAAGCCGGTCGGCGAGGGCCAGCAGCAACTGGTCACCGGTCTGGTAGCTGAATTGTTCGTTGATGCCTTTGAAATCGTCCAGACCTACGCAAAGGACGGCGACCCGCCGTTGCAGCTTGCCGGCATCCACCAGAATCTTGTCCAGCTGCTGCTGCAATTGCTGGCGATTCGGCAGGCCGGTGAGGAAATCGTACTGGGCCATGCGCAGCAGGCTGTTTTCCGCTTCATGGCGCAGGTGGGTATTGCGTTCGATGGATTCGAGTAGCTGGTTGGCGGTGTTGATCCAGATCCCCAGTTCGTTTTTTTCGTGACCCTTGAGCTGCGGAATCTTGTGTTCGCTGGGGCGGTCCGGGTTGATCTCGGTGAGGTGTTCGATGATCCGCGACAGCGGTTTGGTCAACAGCCAGTGATAGACCAGGTACAGCACCAGACCCATGGCCAAGGCGCGCAACACGCCGGAAATGAAGATGATCACCGAACTGACAATGAAACCCTGACCGTAGGTGGCCGTGTCGAGGGTGATGCTCAGGTCGCCGTAATATTCGCTGTAAGGCCCGCGCCCCACCAGTTGGGTGGTGAACGTGCGTTCCTGGCCGAGGATCAGGTCGGTCAGCCAGCGGCTGTTGGATTGCTGCAGCTCACGCGACTTTTGCGCGAGCATCGCTTCATTGGGATGGCCGATGGACGCCTGACGCACAGCGTCGTCCTGGAACAGGCCTTCGATCACCTGCATGCCCATCTCCCGGTCCAGGCTGTAGACCGCCTGGGTGGAGGGATCGCGGAACATGTCGAGGATGCGTTCGGCGTCGCCGGCGACGGCCTGGCGTGTTTTATAGGCATCGAACACGATCTGCGCGCAGCTCAAGACCACGCCGACGATCAATGCCGACAGGAGCACGACCCGGAGCAACTTCACCGACAAGCTGTTCTTGAGTTCCAGCTTCAAAGGGTTATTCCTTGTTCCGTGCGGGTAGCGTCAAGTTGCCATGAGTATTGGCAATCCCGTGTTGGCAGTCAAAGGGACAATCGAGCCGCGGAAAATTTGTCCGTTGCCTTGGCCGATATGCTGCTGTCTGGAGTATTTGCCCTGGTTGTACTGTGTCGGTAGTTTCGGTCTCCAACTTGAGGGGCGTCGGACAATTTTTCCTCTTTTGATGTTAGTTCGCCGTGGCTTGGGAGCAAGGCGAGAAGGGCTGCTTCATGTGTGGGAAAAAGCCTTGTTTGTGATGCAACGCACTCACGATTACTTCCGCAGGTATAAAAAAACCCGGCAAAGCCGGGTTTTTTTCTGGCGTGCAGCTTAAGCGGTGAAGGTCTTGCCTTCGAACTGCTCGGCCACGAACTTCCAGTTGACCAGGTTCCAGAACGCCTCGACGTACTTAGGACGCAGGTTACGGTAGTCGATGTAGTAAGCGTGTTCCCAGACGTCGCAGGTCAGCAGCGGGGTGTCGCCGCTGGTCAGCGGGTTGCCGGCGCCGATGGTGCTGGCCAGGGCCAGGGAACCGTTAGCCTTTTTCACCAGCCAACCCCAGCCGGAACCGAAGGTGCCGATCGAGGTTTTGCTGAACTCTTCCTTGAACTTGTCGAACGAACCGAAAGCCGCGTTGATGGCTTCAGCCAGTGCGCCGGTTGGTTGACCGCCGGCGTTTGGCGCCAGGCAGTTCCAGTAGAAGGTGTGGTTCCAGACCTGAGCGGCGTTGTTGAAGATGCCGCCCGAGGAAGTCTTGACGATTTCTTCCAGGGTCTTGCCTTCGAACTCGGTGCCTGGCACCAGGTTGTTCAGGTTCACGACGTAGGTGTTGTGGTGCTTGTCGTGGTGGAATTCCAGGGTTTCCTTGGAAATGTGCGGCTGCAGGGCATCGTGTGCGTAAGGCAGCGGCGGCAATTCGAAAGCCATGATGATTCTCCTAATCAGGTCTGTTGCGGTGAGCGCAAGGCCGATCACGGGCGGCCAGAAATGCACCGGCGAGTTTTTACTCTTTGCGGCGCAGGGTTCGGATCATAGCACCGGGGGTGCGGCTTAACCACGCAACAACTGTGTGGGATAGAGGTTCCAGAGCTGTTTGGAATAAATCATGAAGCCAATATCAATTGCCCCGCCACCGTGAACATCATCATCGCCACCAACAGATCGAGAATCCGCCACGTACTCGGCCGTGCCAGCCACGGTGCCAGCCATGCTGCACCGAGGGCGAGGGTGAAAAACCACAGCAACGAAGCACTCGCCGCGCCCACGACATAGGCGCCGGGCACCGACTGTTGCGCACCGAGAGACCCGATCAGCAGAACGGTGTCCAGATAGACGTGCGGGTTGAGCAAGGTCACCGCCAGTGCGCTGAGCATCACTGCCCGCAGCGAACGTACGGTCTGGTTTTCACCCTGTTGCAGGCTCTGTTTCGAAAACACCCTGCGCAACGCCTGGCTGCCGTACCAGATCAGAAACACCGCGCCGCCCCAGCGGGCAACTGCCAGCAACGTAGGGTTCTGCGCCAGCACCGTGGCCAGACCGAACACACCTGCCGCCACCAGCAACGCATCACAGGCGACGCACAGCGCGGCGACCGGCAGGTGATGTTCACGCCGCAGGCTCTGGGCCAGGACAAAGGCATTTTGCGTGCCGATCGCCATGATCAGCCCGAACGCCACCAGCAAACCGTTGGTATAGCTTTGCCACATGACGATTACTCCGCGTTGGCTGCGAGATCGCGCAGCACTTGCATGGCACGTTCGGCTTCGGCCTGACCGACGAACAAATGGTCGTGGTAGTAGCCGGCAATCACGTTGCAGCTGATCCCGGCCTTGCCCAGCGCGGTGGCGAAGGCGGCGGTCAGGCCGACGGCTTCCAGTGCCGAATGCACGTTCAGCGTGATCCACGCCGCGACATAGTCGAAGCTGAACCCGGCGCGCTCGGCGTGGGACCGATCGAGAATCACCGTCAGGCCTTCCTGTTCGCGGAAACTGCCCACGACCTCCAGACCGCTCGGCAATTGGCCGTCGCGCAAGGTACAGAACACGTATTCGCCGGCATTGAGCTGCGGGCTCATGCTGCGCAGCAGGGTGGTCAACGAGGTTTCGCCAGCCATGATGGTGGTCCTTGATAAAGAGTGCTTGCTGGCTATTCTCCCGGTTGAGGCTGTATAAGAAAAACCAATAGTGCTGATCGCTCATTAGGAAAACTGATGTTCGACTACAAATTACTTTCTGCTTTGGCCGCCGTGGTCGAGCAGGCCGGATTCGAACGGGCGGCGCAGGTGCTGGGCCTTTCGCAATCGGCGATTTCCCAGCGGATCAAACTGCTGGAAGCGCGGGTCGGCCAGCCGGTTTTGGTGCGTGGCACACCGCCGTCGCCGACCGAGATCGGTCGGCGCCTGCTCAACCATGTGCAGCAGGTACGTCTGCTTGAGCGAGATTTGCAGACGCTGGTGCCGGCGCTGGACGAAGAGGGCCTGCCGGAGCGTCTGCGTATCGCCCTGAATGCCGACAGTCTCGCCACCTGGTGGGCCGAGGCGGTGGGCGACTTCTGCGCCGAACAACATCTATTGCTCGATCTGATCGTCGAGGACCAGACCGTCGGCCTCAAACGCATGCGCGCCGGTGAAGTGGCCGCTTGCCTGTGCGCCAGTGAGCGGCCGGTGGCGGGGGCACGCAGCGTGTTGCTCGGGGCGATGCGCTATCGAGCGCTGGCCAGCCCCGCATTCATCGAGCGGCATTTTCCCGACGGCGTGCGGGCTGAGCAATTGCCGCGCACCCCCGCATTAGTCTTCGGCCCTGACGATTTTCTCCAGCATCGATACCTCGCGTCCCTCGGCGTCGATGGCGGTTTCGAACATCACCTGTGCCCGTCGTCCGAAGGTTTCCTCCGCCTGACCGAAGCCGGGCTCGGCTGGGGCCTGGTGCCGGAATTACAGGTCCGCGAGCAACTGGAGCGCGGCGTGCTGCGCGAACTGTTGCCAGATAAACCGATCGACGTGCCCTTGTACTGGCATCATTGGCGCAATGGCGGTCAGTTGCTCGGGCTGTTGACCGAGCAATTGGTGCGCTCGTCGGCGCAATGGCTGGTGGCCTGAAAGCAGTTGTGAGCGTCAAGCTGCAAGCGGCAAGTAAAGCGCTTGCGTACTGTTTTTACCTTGCAGCTCGAAGCTCGAAGCTTGCAGCTGGTTTTGTTGGAGCTCTACATGAAAATTCTGGTCACCGGCGCAAGCGGCTTCATCGGCGGACGCTTTGCGCGTTTCGCCCTGGAGCAGGGCCTGGACGTGCGAGTCAACGGTCGCCGGGCCGAGGGTGTCGAGCATCTGGTGCGTCGCGGTGCCGAGTTCGTTCAAGGCGATCTGAGCGATCCGGATCTGGTGCGGGAATTGTGCAATGACGTCGAAGCCGTGGTGCATTGCGCTGGCGCGGTCGGCCTGTGGGGCCGCTATCAGGACTTCCATCAGGGCAATGTGCAGGTCACCGAAAACGTGGTCGAAGCCTGCCTGAAGCAGAGGGTTCGTCGGCTGGTGCATCTGTCGTCGCCCTCGATCTACTTTGACGGTCGCGACCATCTCGGCCTGACCGAAGAGCAAGTGCCCAAGCGCTTTAAGCATCACTATGCGGCGACCAAATACCTGGCCGAGCAAAAGGTCTTCGGCGCCCAGGAATTCGGCCTCGAAACCCTCGCCCTGCGACCGCGTTTCGTCACCGGCGCCGGCGACATGAGCATCTTCCCGCGCTTGCTGAACATGCAGCGCAAGGGCCGTCTGGCAATCATCGGCAATGGTCTGAACAAGGTCGATTTCACCAGCGTGCACAACCTCAACGAAGCGTTGCTCAGCAGCCTGCTGGCCGACGCTTCCGCGCTGGGCAAGGCCTACAACATCAGCAACGGCGCCCCGGTGCCGCTGTGGGATGTGGTCAATTACGTGATGCGCAAGATGGAAGTCCCGCAGGTCACCAAGTACCGTTCCTATGGCCTGGCCTACAGCGTGGCGGCGCTGAACGAAGGTGTGTGCAAGCTCTGGCCCGGGCGTCCCGAGCCGACCCTGTCGCGCCTGGGCATGCAGGTGATGAACAAAAATTTCACCCTCGACATCAGTCGCGCCCGGCATTATCTGGACTACGATCCGAAAGTCAGTCTGTGGACGGCCCTCGATGAGTTCTGTGGCTGGTGGAAGGCTCAGGACATTCGTTGATACGAATCTGCCGGCCGGCACTGAACCGCGCTACGGCTTGAGGGTCAACCCCAGCGGCCGCGGGGTTTATACTTCGCGCCAATCTGCCATCACCGCGTTTCACAAAGGTTGCCTCAATGTCCATGCGTAACGATGCCCACGACGATTTCGACGATGTACCGAGCCTGCGCGCCGATACCCTTGATGACGACGATTTTCCGGCCACCACCCGTACCTCCGTGCACTCGCGCACACCGCCGGTGGTCAAGGTCAAGGCCGCCAGCACCGGGCCGTTGTGGGCATTGGTTGGCGCATTGTTTTTTGCCTTCATTGGTCTGGCCTGGTGGAGCTTCCAGCAGATTTCGCTGATGGAGCAGCAACTGGTGGCGACCCAGGAAAGTTTCGCGCGCATCAGTGAGGAAGCGGCGGGGCGCCTGCAGGACATTTCCGGCAAGGTCGTGGCCAGCCAGACCAACGTCACCACCGACAGCGAAGCCCTGAAGCTGCAGATCAAACAGCTGCAAAGTGCGCTTCAGGATCAGAGCAAACAGCAGCAGGGCGTGGCCGGGCAGGCGACGGATCTGGACAAGCGCCTGGCGCAGATGACCGCCCAGACCACCGAACAGCAGAACGCCAACACCCAGTTGCAGGCACAGGTCAAAGCCCTGAGCGCCGAACTGGCCACGCTGAAAAGCACCCCGGCCGACACCAGCAAGCTCGATGCCCAGCTCAAGAACTTCGATGCCCAGGTGAAGGGGTTCGATGCGCAGTTCAAGAGCCTCGGTGCCGACATCACGGCCTTGAAAAAACAAGGCAATCCGAGCGCCGCCATCGACCGTCTGGAGCAGGAAATCGTCATCCTCAAGAGCGAGCAGGACAACCGTCCGGCTGCTGCGCAGGGTGGCACCAACACTGCCGAGTTCGACGCGTTCCGCGCGCAGATGACCCGCAACATCAACACCCTGCAAGCGCAGATCCAGAACCTGCAACAGCAACTCAACGCGCGTCCGTAAGCCTCTTGTGTGGCGAGGGCGCGCGCCCTCGCCACAGCAACATTCAGAAGCTTTCTGAATATCCATACATGCCTTCAGGCCGTCTACGCTCTTGAAACACCAACAAGAACGAGGGATGCGTCATGGGGTTTGTGCACAAGCTGGCCTGGCTCGGCGCGATGCTGCTGTTGAGTTTCGGTCAGGCCAATGCGGCCACCACGGAAAAAGACGACAGCAAGGCCGCCATCGCCTTGCTGGAAAAGGCTCTGGCCTATTACCACGACAACGGCGACAAGGCGTTTGCGGCGTTCAGCCGTCAGGGCGAATTCGTCGACAAGGATCGCTATGTGTTCGTGGTCGATACCAAGGGCGTGATGCTCGCCAGCGGTGGGCCGTCATCGGCGTTGATCGGGCGCGACGTCAGCGAAGTGCTCGGGCCGGACTTGCAGAAGTCCTTCAAGGACGCCTTGAAAGTGCCGGAAGGCAACGGCATCCAGCAGGCCGAATACCGCTGGCAGAACTGGTCCGACGGCAAGGTCGAGCGCAAGCACGTTTACTATCAACGCGTCGGTCAGCGGATTCTGGCGGTGGGTTATTACCTGTCGCGCGCGTCGGCGGAACAGGCAAAAGCGTTGCTCGACAAGGCTGCTACCGATTTGACCAAGGATGAGAAGGGCACGCTGTCCGCGATCAACTCGCTCAAGGGCGGTTACCTCCAGGACGACCTGTATGTGTTCGTGGTCAATCTCGACAACCACCGCTACGTCGCCCACGGCACCAATCTGCGGTTGATCAACACCGATTTCGCCAAGGTCGACGATCCCGAAGGCAAACCGGTGGGCGAACCGATTCTGGCGCTGATCGGCAAACAGGATGAGGGCGAGTACGAGTACCGCTGGAAAAACCCGGTGACCGGCAAGGTCGAGAACAAACATGCCTACCTGAAGAAGGTCGGGAACATGCTGGTGGCGGTCGGTTATTACAGTGCTTGATTGCTGAAAGCTCCCACGCGGCGCGTGGGAGCGATCGGCATCAATCAGCGGGCGCCGTGCTCACGGCCCCGCAGCAACCGGTTCGGCATCGCAATCGCCGCCGCCAGCCCGAGCAGCGAGACCGCCGCGCTGACCATCAGCAAATGCCGGAACGTCACCAGCAATTCGGCACGCAAGGCGTTCTGCGCATCGCCGGGCGCCGCGTTCAGGCCATCGAGCAGCACGTTGCCGGAATGCCCTTCGCTCATCAGCGAGCTGCCGGCCAGGTGGGCGAAACTGGAGTCCTGCAACAACGCCAGCAACAGCGCCGACATCAACGCCACGCCTACCGCACCGCCCAGGGAGCGGAACAGGTTGGTGGTGCTGGTGGCGACGCCAATGTCCTTTTGCTCCACCGAATTCTGCGTACCGACCAGCGAGGTCGGGAACTGCATGCCGCCGGCGATCCCGCTGAGCAACATGAACAGGCTGCTGAGCAGCGTCGCATCCGGCGGGCTGAAGGCCATGCCGAGGATCGAGATCGGCATCAGCAGCGCGCCGGTCAGAATCTGCGGTTTGTAGCGCCCGGTAATCGAGGTGCGACGTCCGGCGAAATACGCGCCGATCGGCAAACCCATCGCCAGCGGCAGCAAGTGCAATGCCGCGCTGTCGGCCCCCGCGCCGGTCACGCTCTGAAAGCGCAGCGGCATCAGCACAATCAACGAAATCGCCTGGAAGCTGCAAAAGAAAATCGTGCACCAGCACAGCAGAGCGCTGCGGTTGGTGAACAGGTGCATCGGCAGCAACGGCTCCCGGGCGCGCCGCTCATGCCAGACGAACACCGCCAAAACCGCCACCGCGCAAGCGAACAGCCCGAGCACTTCGCTGCTGCGCCACGCATGGCCCTGGCCGACCTGAGTGATCGCCAGCAACAGAGCGGTCAGGCCGATGATCATCAACAGGGTGCCGAGATAATCGATGACCGGTTTGCGCTGGGGAATCGGCAGGCCGATCAGGTTGCGTCGCGCCACCCAGTACGCGCCGAGGCCCAGCGGCAGGTTGATCAGGAACACCCAGCGCCACGACAGGTACTCGGTCATGTAGCCGCCGAGCACCGGGCCGGCAACGCTGGCCACCGCGTACATGCTGGAGAAATAGCCCTGATAACGCCCGCGTTCGCGGGGCGGCACGATGTCGCCGATGATCGCCTGACTCACCGAAATCATCCCGCCAGCGCCGATGCCCTGGAAAATCCGCGCCAGCACCAGTTGCTCCATGCTCTGGGCCATGCCGCAGAACAGCGAGGCGAGGGTGAACAGGCCCATGCCGAACAGCATCAGTTTGCGCCGCCCGTACAGATCGCCGAGCTTGCCGTAGATCGGCACCGCCACGGTCATCGCCACCATGTAGCCGGAAATCACCCAGGCCAGCAGGCTGACGTCCTTGAACTGTGCGGAAATGGCCGGCATGGAAACGGCGACGATGGTCTGGTCGAGCGCGCCGAGAAAGATCGCCATCATCAGCGCGACCAGTACGCTGCGAATGGCCGGTTTGGGCGTTTCGGGATGGTTGAGATTGGTCACGGGCAAAACCTGCGGGCAGTGAGGGTCCCGCAGATCGCCAGGCGAGCGGGGATGCTCGCCAGTGTAAGTCGGTAGCAGGCTATTCGATAGCCTCATAAGGAAGCCCGACGTAATTTTCTGCAATGGTTTTTTGACCGGCCTCCGAGCTGACAAAGTAGTCCAGTTCCGAAGCACAGATCCGCTGACTGAAATCATCGTGCTCGTCGAAGCGGTGCAGCATCGAAGTCATCCACCAGGAAAACCGCTCGGCTTTCCACACCCGGCGCAGGCAGATTTCCGAGTATTTCTCCAGCAAGTCAGTGCGACCTTCGCGGTAAACCTTCAGCAAAATCCTGAACAGCGTGCTGACATCGCTGGCCGCCAGATTCAGCCCCTTGGCGCCGGTCGGCGGAACGATGTGCGCCGCGTCCCCAACGAGAAACATCCGCCCGTATTGCATCGGCTCGACCACAAAGCTGCGCAGCGGCGCGATGCTCTTTTCAATCGACGGGCCGGTCACCAGCTTCTGCGCCAGATCCTCCGGCAGACGCTTGCGCAGTTCATCCCAGAAACGCTGATCCGACCAGTCGTCGACGTTTTCCTCGGCCGGCACTTGCAGGTAATAACGGGTGCGGGTCGCCGAGCGCATGCTGCACAGGGCGAAGCCGCGCTCGTGGCGGGCGTAGACCAGTTCCTCGTGAATCGGTGGCGTGTCGGCGAGAATCCCCAGCCAGCCAAACGGATAAACCCGTTCGAAGACTTTCAGGCAATCCTCGGGAATCGACTGCCGGGCCACGCCGTGGAAACCGTCGCAACCGGCGATGTAGTCACAATCGACGCGCCAGGTTTCGCCGTCCTTTTCGAAGGTGACATAAGCTTCGTCGCTTTTCATGTCACAGGGAACGACATGGCTGGCTTCGTAAATTGTCTGCCCACCGGTCTCCCGACGAGCGGCCATCAGGTCGCGAGTGACCTCGGTCTGGCCATAGACCATCACGGTTTTTCCACCGGTCAGGGCTTGCAGGTCGATGTGGATCCGGCGCCCGTCGAGGGCCAGTTCGAAACCACCGTGCACCAGCCCTTCGGCGTCCATCCGCTGACCCACGCCAGCCTCGCGCAACAGCTCTACCATGCCTTGTTCAAGCACGCCGGCGCGGATTCGGCTGAGCACGTAGTCAGGTGTCTGGCGCTCCAGAATCAGGGTGTCGATGCCGGCGTTGTGCAGCAGTTGGCCGAGCAATAATCCGGACGGACCGGCGCCGATGATGGCGACTTGGGTTTTCAGCGTTTTCATTGTTTTTATGACTCGCAAGCTTCACGCGACAACGGCCGGTGAATGAGTTTCAGGATTCGAGTGCTTGCATTTTTCCCTTGCGGGTCTGTCAATTGAAGGTGAAAACTGAGCCGATACCTGTACATTCTGCCAATCGGTGCGATTATCGCCCGCAAACCTCGAGGCCTGGATTGAAGTGATGAACAAGCCTGACCTGCCTTCGATTCCGGTGTTCAAGCTCTACGGTGAAAGCCTGGACTGGCCGACCCCTGACTTGCTGCACTGTGAAACCATTTCCAAACGCAGCCGCGAACACCAATGGGAAATCAAACCCCACCGCCACGCCGATTTGTGCCAGTTGCTCTTCGTATTCAAAGGTCAGGCAGAGCTTGAAATCGAAGGCCAACGCACGCAACTGAACGAAGCCGCGATCCAGATCCTGCCGCCGTTATCGGTGCATGGATTCCGTTTTTCCGAGGACGTCGAAGGATTCGTCGTCACCCTCGCCACACCGTTGATCAACCATTTGCAGGCGCAACTGGGCAGCTCGGTGCAGGCCCTGGCCCAGGCCGAAAGCTATCCGGCGGGCAAGGACGCGGAGTACCTCAACAGTCTGTTTGCCGCGTTGCAGGCCGAGTACAACGGCCATCAACCGGCGCGGGAAATGCTCATGCATTCGCTGGTCAGCGTGATCATGGTCTGGGTCAGCCGCCAGGCGATCCACCGTCACAACGCCACGCAACGCCCGCAGCGTCAGCGCGAATACCTCAACGGGTTCATTCAGCTGGTGGAAGAAACCTACCGCCAGCACGTCAAGGTCGAAGACCTGGCCCATCGGCTGGGGATTTCCGTCTCGCACCTCAACGGCACCTGCCGCGAACTGGCTGGGCAACCTGCGTTGCAGATCATGCATGAACGTCAGCTACTGGAAGCCAAGCGCCTGCTGACTTATACCAGCATGACCATTTACGAGATGTCCGAGGTGTTGGGGTTTTCCGATCCGACCAACTTCACGCGCCTGTTCCGGCGCCGGGTGGGGATCTCGCCAAAGGCGTTCCGCGACCGCTTGAAGGCCGAGCAGAACGACGACGCCTGAACCTGGTATCAGCGCAGGGCGTTGAGGGTGGCGTTGTGAGGGATGCAGCGCTCGAAGTTGCAGCTCGCGTACTCACGGGGCAGTTGTCGCAACTGCTCCACGCGCCATGCCGCAGTGCCGTACAGCGCCAGCGTGGCCGCACAGGTGATGAAAATCGCGAAGTATCTTCTTGTTCTGGTGTTCATGGCGTTGACCTCTGAACGAATACCCTTGGGTACTACTTTCAGCATAGGCCACGGCAGAGCAGCTGCAAGCTTTGAGCTTTGAGCTTCAAGAATGAAGCAGACTCTCCGCTTGCAGCTTGCAGCTTGCAGCTTGCAGCTTTATAGCTGATCCCATTGCGGGTTTTCGGGAAAACGCTGCACCAGAAAGTCCAGCATGCAGCGCAACGCTGCCGGCATGTGCTTGCGTGAGGCATAGACGGCGTAGATGTTCATCTGCCGGGGCTCGGCGTGGGGCAGCAGGCGAACCAGTTCGCCGCTGTGCACATGCACCCCGGCCTGATAGGTCGGCAGCATCGCCACGCCAGCGCCGGCCAGGGTCGCGCGCAGCAGGGTGCTGGCCTCGTTGGCGCTGATGTTGCCCTGCACCGGCACCGAAACCGGTTCGCCATCTTCCTCGAAATGCCACAGGCTCTTGCCGAAATAGGAATGGGTCAGGCAGTTGTGCCGGCTCAGATCTTCAACCCGCTGCGGCTGCGGATGTTCCTGCAGATAAGCGGGCGCGGCACAGACCACCGAGCGGCACACCGTCAGACGCCGGGCGATCAGGTTGGGGTCGAGGTCGTTGCTGGTGCGGATCGCCAGGCCGATGCGCTCGTCCACCAGGTTCACGGTGCGATCGAGCATTTGCAGGTCGATGCTCACCCCCGGATACGCTTTGACGAACGCCGCCATGGCATCGGCCAGTTGCGCCTGACCGAACGAGGTGCTGACGCTGATCCGCAGCAAACCCCGTGGCGCATCGGCGGGTTCGCTGACGGCGGCCTGCATGTCGCCGGACAGCTCCAGCATCTGCCGGCAGCGCGGCAGGATTTCGTTGCCGGCGGCGGTCAGGCTCAACTTGCGCGTGGTGCGGTGCATCAGGCGCGCGCCGACCCAGTCTTCCAGTTCCGCCAGATACCGCGACACTACCGGCCGTGACAGGTCCAGGTGATCGGCCGCCGCCGACTGGCTGCCCAGATCCACCACCGTGACAAACACCCGCATTGCTTGGAGACGATCCATGATTTGCCCGCTTTCAGAAACAAACTATGTTCAAGCATCGCATTTTTTGTAACGAGTCTGGCAACTAAGCTCTGTCCCCATCGCCAAGCACGGCATTCGAACAGCGGAGCAACCCATGATCGGCTTCACCACCCTCAAGCGCGTTTTACTGGCCACCGCCACCCTCGGCTTTGCTGCCCACGCAGCGGCCGCGAATCTGACCCTCGATGTCTACAACCCGGGCACCCACGCGATCTTCCCGGTGACTTCGGTACTGGTCAGCGGCGAGAAGGACGCGATTCTGGTGGACGCGCAGTTCGGCAAATCCCAGGCCGAGCAAGTGGTGGAAAAGATCCGCGCCAGCGGCAAGCAACTGACCACCATCTACATCAGCCACGGTGACCCGGATTACTACTTCGGTCTCGACACCCTGACCAAGGCATTCCCGGATGCCAAAGTGCTGGCCTCGCAACCGACCGTTGATCACATCAAAAAGACCGTCGACGGCAAACTCGCCTTCTGGGGTCCGAAAATGGGCGCCGACGTGCCGGCCAAAACCATCGTGCCTGGCGTACTCAAGGGCGACAGCCTGATGCTCGAAGGGCAGAAATTGCAGGTGGTCGGCCTGGACGGCAAACAACCGGATCGCAGCTTCGTGTGGATCCCTTCGTTGAAAGCGGTGGTCGGCGGTGTGGTCGTCGCCGAGAACATCCACGTGTGGATGGCCGACACCCAGACCGCGCAATCCCATGCCGACTGGCTGCAAACCCTGCACTCGATCGAAACCCTGAAACCGAAAACCGTGGTGCCGGGTCACTACCTGGGTGACAGCGCCCGTTCGCTGGCAGCGGTGAAATTCACCGCCGACTACATCAAGGCGTTCGACGCAGAAACTGCCAAGGCCAAAGACTCTGCCGCGCTGATCTTCGCGATGAAAAAACGCTACCCGTCACTGGGCGAAGAAAGCTCGCTGGAGCTGAGCGCCAAAGTCGCCAAGGGCGAAATGCAGTGGTAACCCGATTCTGAAAAACGCAGCACTCTCAAGCCAACTGGAGAATGTCATGAGCAAGATCGCAATCATTGGTGCCACCGGCCGTGCCGGCAGCCAATTGCTGGAAGAAGCCCTGCGTCGCGGCCACAGCGTCACCGCTATCGCCCGGGATACCTCGAAGATCGGCGCTCGTGCCGGTGTGGTCAGCAAGAATGTCGACGTGCTGGACGCCGCCGCGTTGCAGGACGCCGTCGCCGGTCACGATGTGGTGATCAGCGCCGCGCATTTCGCCACGGTGCCGGCCAGCGCGCTGATCGGCCCGGTGAAACAGGCCGGGGTGAAACGTCTGCTGGTGGTCGGCGGTGCCGGCTCGCTGTTGCTGCCGGACGGCACCCGCGTGATCGACAGCGCCGGTTTCCCGGCCGAGTACAAGGCTGAGGCCAGCGCCGGTGCGGCGTTCCTTGAGGCCTTGCGTCAGGAAAAGGAACTGGACTGGACGTTCCTGTCGCCGTCGGCGCTGTTTGTCGAAGGCGAGCGCACCGGTAAATTCCGCGTGGGCAAGGATGACTTGCTGGTGAGTGCTGACGGTCAGAGCTCGATCACCTTTGCCGATTACGCGATTGCGATGATCGACGAAGTGGAAACGCCGAAGCACTCGCGTCAGCGGTTTACGGTCGGTTACTGACCGTATGATCGTTCCCACGTCGAGGCGTCGAACCGTCCGCGTGGGAATGCCTCACTGGACGCTCCGCGTCCGCTTCGGCATGGGACGCGGAGCGTCCAG